>JAFDDB010000064.1 GCA_019311115.1 Deltaproteobacteria bacterium | reverse complement strand
CGCGCCAGCGCCGCACCGATCTTCCGCGTGGCTGCTCCGTCCGGACCCTCGCCCTCGAACCCCCACCCCCAGAACTTCAAGCGCTTCGGCATCGTCGGATTCTAGACGCGGGGCCTGCGCCAGGATAGGGCGCCGTGTGTTGGGGGGGGGGGGCTGACTGGTTCGGGAACGCGGTCTCGAGCGCCTCCGCGCGAAGCGACTCGAACCGGGCCGAATCGACTAGAATCACCCCATGGAGCCGACCCCCTTCAAGGTGCCCGGAGCCGACGGACTCACGCTGGCCGCGTGTGAGTGGAGCGTTCAGGGCGTCCCGCTGGTCTTCGTGCACGGCTACGGCAACGACCTGCACGTCTGGGACCAGATCTGCCCGACGTTCGCGCCCCACTACCGGACGCTCGCCCTCACGCTCCGCGGCCACGGCGACTCGGACCACGATCCCGAGGCGCGCTACGACCACGGCTCGATGGCGAGGGACCTCGAGGCGGCGCTCGACTCGCTGGGCTGCGAACGCGTGGTCATCGTGGGGCACTCCATGGGGGGGCGCGTCGCCATGCGCTTTGCCGGCGACCACCCGGAACGCATGGCGGGTTTCGCGATCGTCGACTCGGCGCCCGAACTCGACGCGCGCGGCGTAACGCGCATCCGCCTCGAAGCGAAGAGCGGACCCGTGACCTTCGAGTCCGTCGAGCAGTACGCACAGCTGCTCACCGAGCACTACCCGGTGACGAACCCCGCGACGTTGCGGGCGCTGGCTTCGCACTGGCTGCGCGAAGAGCCGGACGGCCGCTTCTCGATGAAGCTCGACACGAAGCTGCGCAGCGGCGGCCGCGACGCCGATCCCGACGAGATGCGCCAGGCGATGGCCGAGGAGGCGAAGCGCCTGTGGAGCGCGCTCGAGTCGCTGCCCTGCCCCGCCCTGGTCGTGCGTGGGGCCGCGTCGGACGTCTTCGACCCCGACACGGCCGACCGCATGGTCGACGACGTGCTGCCGAACGGTCGGCTCGCGGTCGTACCGCGCTCGGGTCACTCGGTCATGCTCGACAACCCCGCGGGCTTCATCGAGGTGCTGTCCGACTTCGTCCTGGGCTAGGCTGCGGCCATGAACGGGCGCGAGCGCTTTCTTCGGGCAGCCAGGGGCCAGCCGGTCGATCGCCCTCCCGTCTGGCTCATGCGCCAGGCCGGCCGCTACCTGCCCGAGTACCGCGAGATCCGCTCGACGCAGAGCTTCCTCGAGACCTGCCGCGCGCCCGATATAGCGGCCGAGGTCTCGCTGCAGCCGTTCCGCCGCTTCGGCATGGACGGCGTGGTCGTCTTCTCCGACATCCTGCTGCCGCTCGACTCGCTGGGGCTCGACCTCGACTTTACCCCCGGTCCGGTGGTCGCGAACCCCGTCACCGACGAGGCCGGGCTGGCGCGGCTCGAAGGCTCGGTGGCCGAAGCCATGGCGCCGACCTGCCAGGCGATCCGCGCGCTGAAACGCGAACTGGGCGACCGCGCCGCCGTGATCGGGTTCGCCGGGGCGCCGTGGACGCTCGCCGCCTATGCCAGCGAGGAGACGCTCTCACGCGACCTGGTGGCGCTGAGCGCCCTGTCGTACCGCGACCCGGCCCTGCTCGACCGGTTCCTCGACCGCATGGCCGACGTGAGCGCCGAGACGCTGCGCGTGCAGATCGAGGCCGGCGCCGACGTGGTGCAGATCTTCGACACCTGGGCGGGCATGCTGGCGCCCGACCGGTTCGAGCGCTTCGCCGGACGGGCGCTACGTCGCGTACTCGAAGCGCTGCCCGCCGGCCCCGACGCGCCGCCCGTGATCGTCTACGCGCGCGCGGCCGCGCACCTGGTCGACGCGATCGCGGCGCTCGGCACCGACGTGATCTCGCTCGACTGGCGCGTCGACCTGGCCGAGGTGGCGGCGCGGCTCGGCGACCGCATCTCGCTGCAGGGCAACCTGGACCCGGCCGCCCTGATGGCGCCCCCCGCCGAGATCGAGCGCATGGTCGCGGACCTGATCGAGCAGGGCCGCAAGGCGCGCGGCCACATTCTCAACCTGGGACACGGCCTGCAGCCGCAGATTCCCGTCGAGGGCGTCGGAGCCTTCGTTCGCGCGGTCCAGGAGTCGGCGAGCGCTCAGTAGCCGGCGAGCGTCGCGAAGCGGTCCCGGTGGTAGGCCGCGTGGCCGCGTCGCCGAACGTGATCTCGGCGGCGCGGGCGCGCTTCAGGAAGAAGCCGATCTCCTCTTCGTCTGTCATGCCGATGCCGGCGAAGATCTGGGCCGCATCGCAGCCGACGAGCGCCGCCGTGTCCGACACGCGCGC
The DNA here is from genome assembly GCA_019311115.1 of Deltaproteobacteria bacterium. Taxonomy (GTDB): domain Bacteria; phylum Myxococcota_A; class UBA9160; order SZUA-336; family SZUA-336; genus JAFDDB01. The sequence goes on along the minus strand of JAFDDB010000064.1, from coordinate 19,003 downwards.
CTTGGCGGCCGACGCGAGCTGCGCAACGTTCGGACGCCCCTCGTCGATCGCGCGCAGCGCTTCCATGACGATCGACTTGCAGAGCTCGACCTCGCAGAACAGGTTTGCCGCGCGGTGCTTCAACGCCTGGAACGTGCCGATCTTGACGCCGAACTGCTCGCGCGTCTTCAGGTACTCGAGCGTGCGCTCGTACGCCTCGCTGAGCGTGCCGAAGAGTTCGGCGGAGAGGGCGATCGTCGCCCGGTCGAGCAGCGGATCGAGCACGTCGGCGGCGCGGTCGACCTGCCCCACGACCTGCGCCGCGTCGATCTCCACGCCGTCGAGCTGCACGCGCGCCGCGTTCCGGCTGTCGACCATGATCGTGCGCGTCACCCGGACGGAATCGCTCGCCGGGTCGACCAGGAAGAGCGTGAGGCCGTCGCGTTCCCCGGCACTGCCCGAGGTGCGCGCGACGACGAGCAGGTCGTCGGCCACGTGGCCGTCGAGTACGAAGCGCTTCTCGCCCGTCACGCGGAAGCCGCTTCCGGTGGCCTCCGCCTTGGTCGAGACGTCGTAGGGCGCGAAGCGTCCGCGCTCTTGCAGAGCCAGCGCCATGACGCGCTCGCCCGAGGCGATGCCCGGCAGCAGCGCCGCCTTCTGGGCGTCGCTTCCCGCCAGCGAGATCGCGCCGGCGCCCAGCACCACCGTCGACAGGAAGGGCTCGGGAACGAGCGTGCGGCCGAGCTCCTCGAGCAGGACGCCGAGCTCCGCGTAACCCAGGTCGCTGCCGCCCACCTCTTCGGGCAGGAGGATGCCGGTCCAGCCGAGCTCCCCCATCTCTTTCCACAGGTCGCGGCCGAAGCCGGTCTCGTCCTGCTCGTCACGCAGCGCGCGAAGCCGCGTGACCGGAGACCGCTCCTGCACGAACTCGCGGGCGGTGTCCTTGAGCAGCTCCTGCTCGTCCGTCAGTACCAGCGCCATTTCCGTCTCCTGATTCTCGTCTCGTCCGGCCAGTCGGTGACGCCTGCCCTAGTCGGGCAGGCCCAGCACGCGCTTGGCGATCACGTTCAGCTGCACCTCGCTCGTGCCGCCTTCGATCGAGTTGCCCTTCGAGCGCAGCCACTGGCGAGTGGTCGCCAGCTCGTAGTCGTTGAAGCCTTCGCCTTCCCAGCCGAGTGCGTCGGCGCCGAGAATCGACATCATCAGCTCGCAGCGCCGCTTGTTCAGCTCGGTCCCGTAGAGCTTGAACATCGAGGCGCCGTGACCGGGACCCTGTCCCGCCTTGGCCGAGTCCAAGCTGCGCCGGGTCGTGAGCGCGAAGCAGAGCGCGTCCAGCTCCTGCTGCGCAACGCGGTCACGGATGGTCGGGTCGCCGATGCGGTCGCCGTCGCTTCCGCCGTCACGTCCGACGTAGTCCTTGGCGATGTCGGGCATCGACCGGGCGCGGCCACCGCCGCTACCGATGCCGCTACCCATGCCGGCGATCATGGAGCGCTCGTGCTGCAGCAACGCCTTGGCGATCGTCCAGCCGCCGCCGCGCTTGCCGATCAGGTTCTGCGCCGGGACACGCACGTCGGTGAAGAACGTCTGGCAGAACGGCGAGGAGCCGCTGATCAGCTTGATCGGCGAGATCGTCACGCCGGGCAACGCCATGTCGAAGAGCAGGAAGCTGATGCCGTCGTGCTTGGACGCGTCGCGCTCGGTGCGCACCAGGCAGAAGATCCAGTCGGCCTGGTCCGCGTACGAGGTCCAGATCTTCGAGCCGTTCACCAGGTACTCGTCGCCGTCGAGCTCGGCCTTGGTCTGCAGGCTCGCCAGGTCGGATCCCGAACCCGGCTCGCTGTAGCCCTGACACCAGCGGATCTCGCCGCGCACGATCTTGGGAATATGCTCCTGCTTCTGCTCCTCGGTCCCGTACTCGAGCAGCACCGGTCCGAGCATCGAGATGCCGAAGCTCGTCAGGGCGGGCCGTGCCTGGATGCGCCGCAGCTCCTCGGCCAGCACCCGGGCCTCTTCCTTCGACAGCCCCCCGCCGCCGTACTCGGCCGGCCAGGTCGGCGTGGTCCAGCCCTGGGCGCCCATGCGATCCAGCCAGGCCTTGGAATCCGGGTTGGCGTACACGGCGTCGCGCCCGCCCCAGACGGCCTCGTCCTCGGACTTCATCGGCAGTCGCATGGACTCGGGGCAGTTCTCCTCGAGCCACTCGCGGGTCTCCGCTCGGAAAGCGTCCAGGTCTCCCACGTCGATCTCCTCTCGCAGGTCGCCCCAGAAGGGGGCCCTGACGGGCCGTATCCTGACGAAACAGGGGCGTGTTTACAACGCTGCCCCGATTCGGCTTTCATAGTCGGCAATGCGTTCAATACAGAAGCTGCTGGGGCTCTCCGAGGCCGCGCCGACCGGGGCAAAGGACACCGAGACCGTGCGGCAGATCGCCGCCGAGCTCGACCGCCTGCCCCGCGACGAGGCGCGCTACATCGCGTCCTTCGCCTACGTGATGGCGCGGGTCGCCCACGCGGACCTCGAGGTCTCCGAAGCCGAGACGCGCGAGATGGAACGCCTGGTCGGCGGCATGGCGGATCTCGGCGAGGTGCAGACCGGCCTGGTGGTTCAGATCGCCAAGCACCAGGCCGTGAACCTGGGCGGCACCGAGAACTACCTGGTGACCCGGCAGTTCCGCGAGCTGTCGACGCACCCCCAGCGCATCGGTCTGTTGCGCTGCCTGTTCGCGGTCGCCGCCGCGGACGATACGGTGACGCACGACGAGGAGCAGCAGATCAGCCAGATCGGCGTGGAGCTCGGGCTCACCTCGCCGGAGGTCGCGAGCGTCCGCTCCTCGTACCGCGACAAGCTGGCGACGCTCAAGCCCTTGGACTGAAGGAGACGCGATGATCCGCGCGGTGCTCTTCGACTTCGGCGGGACCCTGTTCTCGTACGAGACGATGATGAACGGCGAGAGCCGGAACCTGCTCGAGCTCGCGAAAGACGCAGGCATCGAGGCCGACCTGACGGAGATCCTGCGCGCGCAGCGCGAGCAGTCCCGGAGCGTCTTCAAGCGGTACATGGCGCGTCCCTACTACCGGCACCGCGACATGTTCAACGACTCGATGCGCGCCACGCTCGACGCCCTCGGCGGCACGCACGACGACGAGATGCTCGACGGCTATCGCGCCCGGCAGTGGGAGCGGCACCGGAGCGACTTCGCGCTGCGGCCGGGGGTGACCGACACCCTGGGCGAGCTTCGCGAGCGCGGCATCCACGTCGGCATGGTCAGCAACATCGACGACGACCAGCTCGAACACCTGCTCGATCTGTCGGGGATCCGGCCTTGCTTCGACGCCATCCTGTCGAGCGAGAGTGCGCGCTCCTGCAAGCCGCACGGCGAGATCTTCCGCCAGGCCCTGTCGAGCGCGGACTGTGGCGCCGATGAGGCGCTCTTCGTCGGCGACTCGCGCAGCGCCGACGTGGCGGGCGCGAACGCGGCCGGACTGCACTCCGTCCTGCTCTGGCAGCGCACCGACCGCAGTCCACCCGACGAGGATCCGCGCCCGCGCCACGTGATCTCGGAGATCCCGCAGGTGCTGGGACTGCTCGGGTGAGCGGGATCGACATCGCGTCGATCGGCGAGGACGTGCCCCTGCTCGAGGGGATCCGGACGACGCGCGCGATCCGCAGGCTGAAGCCCGACCCCGTTCCACGCGAGCTGATCCGCAAGGTCTGCGAGGCCGGGACCTTCGCGCCTAGCGGGGGCAACCGGCAGCCGTGGACCTTCATCGCCGTCATGGACCCGGACCGGCGCGCCTGGGTGGCCGAGCGCTATCGAAACGCCTTCCGCCGCTACATCGCGCCGGCCTTCGAGGCCGCCGAGCAGGACCCGGACTTCTCCGACGCCAAGCGGCGGAACATGCGCGCGGCGCTCCACCTGGCCGACCACCTGCACGAGGCTCCGGTACACCTCTTCGTGGCGGGCTGGACGCGCCGCGGCCGCGAGCAGTCGCAAGCGCTCTTTCCGGCCATCCAGAACATCCTGCTCGCCTGTCGCGCGGTCGGTCTGGGAGCGTCGCTGACGACGGCGCACGGCTCGTTCCGCGACGACCTCGACCCGTGGCTCGGGCTGCGCCCCGAGACGCCGAGCTGCGCCCTGCTGCCGATCGGCTGGCCGCGGGGTCGCTACGGCCGGCCTCCGCGGCGGCCGGTGGACGAGTGTCTCTACTTCGACCGCGTGCCCGAGGAGGGCTCCTGATGCGCATCGGTCTCTTCGCCGGGCTGACCAGCCCGATGGCGACCCCCGACTACATCGCGGCGCTCGCGCGCGGCGCCGAGGAGCGCGGCTTCTGCGAGATCTGGGTGGCCGAGCACGTGGTGCTCTTCGACGAGCACGAGTCCGCCTATCCCTACGACGCGAGTGGCCGCTTCCCGCTCGGCGGCGACGCGGGGCTGCTCGACCCGTTCCCGGCACTCGGCATGCTGGCCGCGTTGACCGAGACCATCCGCATCGGCACGGGCATCTGCCTGGTGCCGCAGCGCAACCCGGTCTACACCGCCAAGGAGGTCGCGACCGTAGACTGGCTCTCCGCGGGACGCCTCGACTTCGGCGTGGGCGTGGGCTGGCTGGCCGAGGAGTTCGCGGCGCTCGACGCGCCGTTCGAGCACCGCGGCACGCGCACGGTCGAGTACCTCGAGGTGATGAAGAGCCTGTGGTGCGACGAAGTCTCCTCGTACGAGGGCCGCTTCTACTCGCTTCCGGCGTGCCGCCAGAACCCGAAGCCGGTACAGAAGCCGCACCCGCCCATCTACTTCGGCGGCGAGAGCGACGCCGCCCTGCGCCGCGTCGCGCGCATGGGCCACGGCTGGTACGGCTTCGGGCTCGCGCCCGACGCCGCCGCGGAGCGCATCTCGGCGTTGGCGGAGCTGCTCGAGTCGCAGGGACGCGCGCGCGCGCAAGTCGACGTCGTCGTATCGCCCTACCTGCGGCCCACTACGAGCGACGACGTGGCTCGCTACCAAGGCGCGGGCGTCGACCAACTGGTCGTGCTCGCCGCGGCACGTGACGCCGAGGGTGTCCCCGCAATGCTCGACGGCCTCGTCCGGGACTACCTCGAGCCGGCAAAGTCGCTGTGACGCGCCTGTCGCGGCTGGCTTCGGCCGGCCGCTAAAGTCCCGCGCTGTCCGCGCCGACCAGAGAGTCCAGAGAACGAGGGAGGTGTCGGCGGACATCCGCGCGCGTCTCCCCCTGACCCGCAACGGAGAACGCATGCCGGAACCCCTTCCCCGGCTCGGTGCGCTTTGCGCCGAGCCGCTTTCCCAACGCCGCCTGCTCGTCGTCGAGTCCGACGAAGTGCTGCGGCACTCGATCAGCGTGATGCTCGCCGCCCACTTCGACTTCATCGTGCGGCGCACCGGCCGCGAGGCGCTCGTCTGCCTGGACGAAGAGAAGCCCGACCTGGTGCTCTGCGACTGGGAGTTGCCCGACATGAACGGGCTCGAGCTGGTCGAGTCGGTGCGGCGCCACTGCGGTGTGAGCATCCCGACGGTCGTCATGTCGAGCGACCCCGCCGCCCAGGACCTGTGCTGGAACGCGCAGGTCGAGGCCTTCATCTTGAAGCCGTTCAACCAGGCCGAGCTGCTCGGCCTGCTCGAGGTGGTTACGCGGCGCTCCTTCGGGGGACCGCCGCGCCTTCACTCCGCTGAGTGAGCGTGATCTCGGTGATCTCCGCCGGTGCGAAGAGCCGCATCGGCGGGCCCCAGAACCCGGTGCCCCGGCTCACGTAGACCAGCGACTCGGCCCGCCGGTGGAGCCCCTCGACCCAGGGCACCGCCAGCCGCACCAGGTAGCGGAAGGGCCAGATCTGTCCGCCGTGCGTGTGCCCCGATAGCTGCAGGTCCACGCCCGCGTGCGCCGCCGCGCGGAACGTAGACGGGTCGTGCGCCAGCAGCACGACCGGCCGCGCAGGATCGCGCGCTTCGAGCGCGAGTCCCAGGTCCGAGCTCGTGCCGGCGTAGCCCCCGCGGTAGTCGTCGACTCCCGCCAGGTCGAAGACGTCTCCGCCATGCTCGATCGCCACGCGCTCGTTGCGCAGCACGCGGATGCCGAGCGAGCGGACGACGTCGACCCAGGGATCCGCTCCCGAGTAGTGGTCGTGGTTTCCAGTGACGAAGAAGACGCCGTGACGCGCGCGCAGGTCGGCGAAGGGCTCGGCCTCGGCGGCAACGCGCGAGACCGGACCGTCGACCAGGTCGCCGGTGATCGCGATCAGGTCGGGCTCGAGCGCGTTCACCTGGTCGACGATGCGGGCCGCGAAGTCGCGGCCGAGGATCGCACCCAGGTGCACGTCGCTTATCTGCACGATGCGCAGGCCCTCGAGGCCCGGCGTCCAGCGCGCGGGCGCGATGCGGAGCCGCACGATCCGCGGGCCGCGCAGCACAGACACCACGCCCGCGAGGCCCCCCGACAGCGCCAGCGCACCGACGACGGCCGCGCGCAGCCGGGCGGCTCCCGCGCCGTCGGCGTCGCCGTCTGCCGCGAGCACGGGCGTGCCCAGCGTCCACAGCACCAGGTCCGAGGTGAGCAGGGCGGCCGTCAGCAGGAACCCGAGTCCCAGCCAGATCCCCGCCGGCCAGGCGAGCCAGCGTGAGAAGCTGCGCGGCAGCGTGCGCTCGGCCGCCGGCGCCGCAAAGATCAACACGGCCCCCAGCGCCAGGACCGACAGCCCGAGCGCGAGCCAGGGCTGTGGCAGCTCGGGGTCGACGAGCAGCCGCGTGGCCAGGTAGTAGTGGCCGGAGCCGAGCACACCCAGCGCGACGGAGAGGAAGATCAGGCCCGCGAGCCAACGCATGGGTCGAGCCTATCCGCGCCGCAGTCTCCACGCCAATCCGAGCAGCGCCCCCATCCCCAGCGCGGACACTGCGAGCCCGAGCCGGCGAGCCGGCGGCCCCCGGTAGCGCAGCCGCACCTCGCTCCGCCCGGTGGGGATCGGCGCGTCGATCGACCCGAAGCGGTTCGCCTCGGCGGCGCGCGCCTGCCCGTCGACGCTGAGTTCCCAGCCGGGAAAGGCCCAGCGTCCCAGCCGCACGTGCGACGGCCCGAGTGCGGTCGCCGACAGGCGGATCCCGGGCGGGCGCTCGGCCTTCGCCTGGTAGGTGACGCCGCCCGTCACGCCCACGACGCCCGCCGGTCCAGCGGGTTGGCTCTGCCAGGTCTGTGGACTCGCGGAGCGCGGAAGGTACTCGTCCAGCACGGTCGCCGTGTTCTGGCCCGCGCGCACGCCCTCGGCCGACAGGATGCGCGGCAGCGCCGAAGCGATGCGCGGCTCCAGCGGGCGTGCGTCGAGCAGATGCGGCAGGCCGTTCGCCAGCGCGGCCAGCGTGATGCCGACCTCGGCGCCGCGCCGCCAGGTCGCGGGCCGGCCGCGCAGCCAGGCGGCGAAGGCGATCGCCGCAGCCATCGCGGCCAGCAACGCCAGAGGACCCTGGAGCCGCCAGGGGAACTGGAACAGCGGGAGTACGGGGATCGCCTCCCAGACGAGGACACTGGCGCGTGTCATGAGGAACAGGCAGACGGCCGCGCCCGCCAGCGCCGCGTAGAGGAGTCTCCGCCGCCAGGCGTCTTCGGGGCGTCGCCAGATCGCGGCCGCGGCCGCCGCGCAGAGCGCAAGCAGCGGCAGCACGCCCGCGCCGAAGAAGCGCGCGTACCCGAAGAGCGCGAGCGGCTGGGGAAACTGCCGGTGGAAGTCGAACTTGCCGACGACCAGGTCCCCGGTGCGCACCAGCGGTGTCAACGTGACGGCCGGCAGCCAGAAGAACGCGGCGAGAGCAATGCCGGTAGCGACTCCCAGCCCGAGTCCGATCCAGGCCGCGCGCCGGCCCTCGGCCTGAGGCAGGTACAGCGCCGCGGCCGCCACCGAGAGCATGCCGGCGGTGAAGAGCGCGGTCAGGTTGTGCGCCAGGACCAGGAACGCCAGCGACACGGCGAGCGCGCAGGCGGCGCGGTGCGGGTGCGTGCGCAGGCCGAGCAGTCCGGCCGCTACCGCCGGCGCGATGCACAGCGCCAGGTACTCGGCGTTGGCGTTGCGCAGCAGCGCGTCGCACAGCAGGTACGGGTGCAGCACGAACAGGCTGGCGGCGACACGCGCGGCGGCCCGCGAGTCCGTCGCCAGGAACGCGAGCCGGCGCATCGAGAGCAGTCCGATCCCCCCAGCCAGGGCGATCGACAGCGTCGCGCCCCGCTCCGCCGCACCGAGCAGTCCGCCGAGCCCCGACGAGACGAACGCGTAGAGCGGCGCGTAGAAGAGGAAGATGGGAGACCCGTAGCCGCCGTACAGGTTCTCGGCCCAGGCTGGCGGCCACTGCGTGGCGAGCGCGCGCCCGTACTCGGCCACGCGAACCAGCTCGAAGCTCCAGTCGTGTCCCTGCGGAAAGCCCCGCAAGAGCGGCGCACACGCGGCGGCGAGCGCCAGCCAGGGCAGCGCCTCGAGCCAGAGCGGGTCGCGCCGCGTCTTTCCGGTCACCGCGCGTCCCCGGTCAGCGGCGCGTCTTTCTCGACGTGGGAGTCGAACGCGTACGGGTGAAGCGCCCCGCTCCGCGTTCCCGCCGGCCGCACCACGGACAGAAGTGCCAGAACTCGCGCGAGGTCGGCCATCGGCAGCGCGGACAGCGGTCGGGCAGCTCCGCGTCGGTCCATACGCGGCGGGGCTTCTGCTTGCAGAGCGGGCAGTAACGCATGAACGGGCGCAACTGCCCGTCGCAGGCCGCGCGAGTGCAGGTCCGTTCGGCACTCGAGTCGCGGCGCGGCTTGCGGCCGTTGCCCTCGAAGCGCCCCTCGTAGCACCAGGGGCACTTCGTCCACTCCGCCAGCACGCCGCGCTCGCAGGACGGACACACCAGCGGCGCCCGGGTCACCTCGCGGAACGAGTTCTCGGCGCTGCCGCACCAGGGGCAGGACTTGAACGACTCCGCGATCGGTCCCTCGCAGCGGTGACAGCGGAAGCGCATGCCGAGCCGCGCGCCGTGGCGCCGCCGGAACACCTCGGCCTGGACCGCCAGCGGGGACTGCGCTGGCGCGGGCCGCTTGCGGCGGCGCGGCGTGCGGGCGGATGAGCCACCCTCCGCGCGCGCGAAGGCCTTCTCGAGCGCACGCTGGAAGACGATCGCGTCGGGGTAGCGGCGGCTCGGCTCGAATTCGGCGGCGCGGCGCAGCACCTTGCGGACCGGCGCCGGCACCTTGGCCTCGAAGCGACGGATGCCCTCGGGCGGCCAGTCGAAGGGCCACGACATCAACACCCCGGTCAGAAGTTCGTACGCGATCAGGCCCAGCGAGAACACGTCGGAGCCGAGGGCCGGCCGGCCGTAGGCCTGCTCCGGCGCCAGGTAGCCGAGCGTCCCCGCGTCGGTGTAGGCCGTGGCGCCGTGCGCGAAGCTCGACACTCCGAAGTCCGCCAGCGCGGCGCGGCGGTCCGGGAAGATCAGGATGTTCTCGGGCTTCAGGTCGCGGTGGATCAGGCGCCGCTCGTGCGCGTAGGCCAGGCCCGCCGCCACGTCGCGGATCACGCGCAGCGCGGCGGCCCCGGAGCGGCGGATGCCCGGCGAAGCCGCCAGGCTGCGCATCGCCAGGTCGGAGACCAGCACGAACCGACCCTCGATCCAGTCGGCGTTGCGCACGCCCACGATGTTCGGGTGGTGCAGGTGCGCGGCGATGCGCGCTTCCTTCTCGAGTTCCGCGCGGCCGTGCTCGTCGACGAGGTCCGGGTTCGCGATCTTCAGCGCGACCTGGCGGTTCTCGACGGTGTCGCGAGCCTTCCACACCTCGGCGAACGAGCCCCGCCCGATGCGACCCTCGAGCCGGTACTTCCCCAACCGGTGTCCCCGCCTCAGCACTCCGAAGAGCGGTAACCCGGCGGCGGCCTCGCATCAACCGCCCCGCCTCACCCCTGCCCGTGCCCGTGCCCGTGCAGGCGGGAAGCGACGAGGGCGGCGCTGCGATCAGGCGTACATGAGACGGGTCAGGAACTCGGCCACGCAGGCCGGCTTGGCCTCGCCCTCGATCTCGATCGTGACGGTCTGCGTCAGCTGCAGCGCGTTGGGCGCAACGGCGTCCACTGCCGTCAGCACCCGCTTCGCCCGCACCTTCGAGTCCACCTTTACCGGGTTCGGGAAACGCACCCGGTTGAGCCCGTAGTTCACACCCATCATCAGGCCCTGGTAGGCCGCCGGGTCTCCCGCCGGGATCGTCGCCTGGAGGAAGGGCAGCAGCGAGAGCGTCAGGAAGCCGTGTGCCACCGTCGTTCCGAAGGGCGTCTGCTTGGCCTTCTCGGGGTCGACGTGGATGAACTGGTGGTCGCCGGTCGCGTCGGCGAACAGGTTGATCTGAGCCTGCTCCACCTTGTGCCAGCTGCCCGGCTCCTCTTCGTTCCCGACGGTCTTGCCGAAGATCTCCGCCGCCTGCTCGACGTTTCCCATGGTGCCTCCGTTCCGGGCGCGCCCCGGGGGCCGTAGTAGACCAGCTTCCGCCACCCGGGCCAACCGGGTATGCTGCGGCCGTGAGCACCGCCGTGCTGTATCACAATCCGCGCTGCTCCAAGAGCCGGGCGGCGCGAAATCTCTTGGAGGAACGCGGGGTCGACTTCACCGTCGTGGAGTACCTGCGCGAGCCGCTCGAGCGAGACGAGCTCGAGGGTCTGGGAAAACGCCTTGGCCTGGCCGCCTCGGAGTGGGTCCGCAGCGGCGAGCCCGAGTTCACGAACTCGGGGCTGTCGGCAGAGAGCAGCGAAGAAGCGCTGCTCGACGCGATGGCCGTCCACCCCGTCCTGATGCAACGCCCGATCTTCGAGAGGGACGGGCAAGCCGTCATCGGCCGGCCGCCGGAGCGCGTACTCGAGGTTCTGTGACCGCCCGCTGCCGCGACGACTGTCTGCGTAGCGGCGAGCCACTGGCGGGGACGGCCGGTGCGCCCGCGGCCTGGTTCGGGATCTCCTGGCCGAAGCCGCGCTGGCACCCCGAGGACAAGGCGCGATCCGACGGGTTGCCCCCCGCCCTGGCACGGCTCGAGGCCGCGCAGCGCGACGCGGGCCGCAAGATCGCCCTGCGCCTGTTCCAGCGAGAGGCGCGTCCGAGCACGGACCGCGTCGAGGTCTTCGCGTTCCGGCCGCGCGAACGCGCGCTCGAGACGGCGCACCTCGCGCTGGAGGACCTCGCTCCCCGGCTCGAGCGGTGGCTCGCGGGCGAGGGCGTGTTCGAGCCCTGCAGCGAGCGGCTGCTGCTGGTCTGCACCGACGGACGCCACGACCGCTGTTGCGCCGAGCACGGGCGCCCGCTGCTCGAGTCTCTCCGCGCCGTGACGCGCGGACACGACGCCTGGACCGTGCTCGAGTCGAGTCACATCGGGGGTCACCGCTTCGCCGCCAACTGCCTGGCGCTCCCCGAGGGTCACCTGTACGGGCGGCTCGCTCCGGCGGACGCGGCGCCGCTCTTCGCCGCAGTCTCGCAGGGGGAGGTCTGGAAACCCGGCTATCGCGGACGGCTCGGCCTCTCCGAGCCCGAGCAGGCAGCGGAGGCCTGGCTGTGTGGGCGCTTCCCCGACGCGGCGTCCATCGAGACGCGCCCGGCGGAGGGCGAGGACGAGACGCGGCGGGTCCCGGCCGTGGTGCACTGGCGCGGGGACAAGCGTGAGGTCGTGGTCTCGCTGGCCACGCGGCCGTTCGGCGCCCTCGAGTCCTGCGGTGCGGCGGAGCCCGTCGCGCGCACGCGCTGGATCGCCACCGGACTCGAACCGCACTGAGCCTGACGCGTGACACTCTGCTTGCTGACCGCACTCCTGCTGCTCGTCCTGCCCGCCCTGCCGGCGACGGTGCACGCCGACGACGACCCCGAGCCTCCGCGGCCGCCCGCCGGCGAGGCGGACGACGCACCCGACCGGCTGATCGAGACACCGGTCTCGATCTCCGTCGTGTCGCGCGACGAGATCACGGTCGCCAGGCCGGCGGACGACCTGGCCGACGCGCTCCAACTGGTGCCCGGCGTGTTCGCGCAGTCGAGCCGGAACTCTGCACAGGACACGCGCGTCTCGATCCGCGGCTTCGGCGCCCGCTCGACCTTCGGCGTGCGCGGCATCCGGGTGATGACCGACGGCATCCCCAACACGCTGCCGGACGGCCAGTCCGAGGTGGACTCGCTCGACCTGTCCTTCGCCGACAGCATCCAGGTCGTACGCGGTCCGGTGTCGTCGGTGTACGGCGGCGGGGGCGGCGGGCTGCTGTCATTCACGACGCCCAGCCCGACCGAGCGAACGCAGGTGAACCTGCGGACGCTCTTCGGCAGCCACCACCTGTCGCGCTACGAGGCATTGGCCACCGGAACCGAGCACGGCACGGGGTGGGTCCTGGGACTCGCGTCGCAGCGCGTGTCGGGCTACCGCGACCACTCCCGCTCGCGGCAGACCGCCCTGCTCGGCAAGCTCGAGCGCACGCTCCCGGATGGCACGCAGCTGCGCTTCGGCATGTCGCTGGTAGACGCGCCGGAGGCGCAGGACCCGGGCGGACTCAACAAGAGCGAGGTCGACGACGACCGCACCCAGGCGCGCTCACGCGCCCACCAGTTCAACACCGGCGAGAGGCTCGACCAGCAGAAGTTCTGGCTCCAGGTCGAGCGCGAGGTCGCGCCCGGTCACAGGCTCGTCGGTTCGGGCTGGCTCCTGTTCCGCGACTTCTCGAACCGCCTGCCCTTCAGCACGGACGCACTCGGCAACGGCGGCCGGATCAAGTTCGAGCGCCAGGTCACGGGAGGGTCCCTGGTCTACCGCGGCCGCGCGTCACGCTTTCGCTGGCAGCTTGGCACCGACTACGAGTCACAGCAGGACCTGCGAACGCGCTACGAGAACAACGACGGCAGCCAGGGTGCGAAGACGTTCGAGCAGATGGAGAACGTGCGGAGCTTCGGGCCGTTCGGACAGGTCTCCGCAGACCTTGGCTACGGATTCTCGGCCGTCGCGGGTCTGCGCTGGGACTGGCTGCGCTTCGAATACAGCGACCGCTTCGGATCCGAGGGTGACGACAGGATCCACTTCCGCCAGGTGTCTCCCCGCTTCGGCGTCTCGTGGTCGGAGTCTCCCGTGTTCCAGGCGTACGCGAACTACTCGACCTCGTTCCAGCCGCCGACCACCGTCGAACTGCGTCCGCTGGGCGAGCGCGCGGGCTTCCGGTCCGACCTGGACCCCGAGAAGTCCAACGCCCTCGAAGTCGGAGCGAAGGGATCGCTGCGGAACCGCGTCTTCTACGACGTGGCGCTCTTCTACATCCGTGTGCGCGACGCGATCGTCCCGTTCCAGATCGCAGACGAGAACTTCGCGCGCAACGCCGCCAAGGTCCACCGGCGCGGCGCGGAGGCCGCCGTCTCGGCTCTGCTCGCGCCCGGCCTGACCGCTCGAGCCAGCTACACCTACTCCGACTTCTACTACCACGACTACGACGGTCCGACCGAGAGCTTCGACGGGAACACCGAGCCGAACATCCCGCAGCACGCCTTCGGTGGGGAACTGCGCTGGAAGAGCCCGCGCGGCCTGTTCGCCGAGCTGTCGCTGCGCCACTTCACCGACCTGGAAGTGAGCGATGACAACAAGGGAAAGAGCTCCGGCGCCACCGTCTCCAACGTTCGCGTCGGCTTCGAGTGGCGTCGGGGCCACCTGCTGATCCGCCCGTTCGCGGGCGTGCAGAACTGGACCAACGTCGAGTACAACGGAACGATCCGCCCCAACGCGTCGTTCGGCCGCTACTACGAGCCCGCACCCAAGGCCGTGCTCTACACGGGAATCGAGATCGGATTCGACCTCGACGAGTTCATCGGGCGCTGAGCCTCCCGCGCTAGCGCTTCCGGGGACTACCGCTTCAGGTGTTCGCGGATGTGCTCGAGGCACGTCTCGAGTTGGTCGTGGTGCACCCAGTGGCCTGCGCCCTCGACGACGCGGTGCTCCGCGTCCGCGAAGTGATCCAGGGTGGGGGGGTGACCGATGCGGTGCGGGAAGCCGCCGTCGGCGGTAAGCAGCAGCGCCGGGCACGTGATCGCTTCCCACGTCCGGATCAGGTCGTCCATCGCCACGTCGTAGGCGGGCCGCACGTGGTTGTAGTTGTCGAACTTCCAGGTGTAGCTGCCGTCCTCGTTGCGGTTGACGCCGTGCACGGTCAGGTGCCGGGCCTGCTCGGGAGACAGGTGCGGGTTCGTCTTCTGCATGCGCCCGTACGCCTCTTCGAGCGTGGGATAGCGGCGAGGCACGCGCGACGACTGGCCGTGCACGCCGTCGACCCAGGCGCGCAGGTGCGCGGTGGGCTCCGACCCGTGGCGGCCGTACATGCCGGGCCAGAGCCCGATTCCCTCGAGCGAGACCAGGTGCGTGAGCCGCTCGGGGAAGATGCCGCCGAACAGCGTCGAGATCGTCCCGCCCAGCGAGTGGCCCAGGATCGCCAGCCGTTCGTCCGGCACCTGGCGCAGGAGCTGAGCGATGTCGTACGCGTAGTCCAGCAGTCCGTAGCTGCTGCCGACCGCCCACGCAGAGTCACCGTGCCCGCGCAGGTCCGGCGCCACGACGTGGAAGTCGCCCTTCAGCTCTTCGGCCAGCCAGTCCCAGCTCCGGCAGTGGTCGCGGACGCCGTGCACCAGCAGGAGCAGCGGCGCCGCCTCGTTTCCCCAGTCCACGTAGTGGAGCCGCAGGCGCTGCGAGATGTAGAAGTGGGACGACGGCATGGGGCTCGCCGCATTCTACACGCACCGAGTCCTGCTACCATCCGGCGCCGGATGCAGCTCCCGGACGCGCAGACCGTTCGACGCCTGATCGCGCTCCACTCGGTCGGAATCGCGATCGCGATGGGAACGTTCGCGTTCGACCTGCTGGTGCCGCTGGGCGTGGCGGCCGCCATCCCGTACGCGCTGCTCGTGCTGTTGAGCCTGCGCTCTCCCGAGGCGGGGCTCACCTGGTTCGCGGCGCTCTCGGCGACGCTTCTCACGGGCGCGGGCCTGGCGCTCTCGCCGGAGGGCGGCGAGGCGTGGAAGGTGCTGGCGAACCGCGGGCTCGCGCTGTTCGTCATCTGGATGACGGCGTGGTTCTGTCTCGACCTGAAGGGCAAGACCCGCAGGATCGAGCAGGACCGCGTGGCCCTCCTGCAGTCCGAGAAGATGGCGAGCCTGGGCGAGATGACGGCGGGCATCGCGCACGAACTCGGCAACCCGCTGGCGGCGATGCAGGGACGCATCGAACTGTTGCAGATGCAGCTCGGCGCCGATCAGGTCGACACCGAGAAGGTCCGCGGTGTCGCGAGGATCCTGCACGAACTCACCGACCGCATGGGCGGGATCCTGCGCGGCATGCGGACGTTCGCGCGCGACGCCTCGTCCGACCCGCTGCGCCCCGCGCCGGCCGCCCGCCTGGTCCGCGACGTGCTCGAGTTCGCGGGCGACCGCCTGCGCAGGCTCGGAGTCGAGCTGCGCGTGGGCCGCCTCGACGACCCCGCGCGCATCGCCTGCCGCGAGGCGCAGATCAGCCAGGTGCTCGTCAACCTGATCAACAACGCGGCCGACGCAGTCCAGGACCTGCCCGAGCGCTGGATCCGCGTCGGCGTGTCTTCCGACGACCACGGCGTGCAGATCTCGGTCGAAGACAGCGGTCGCGGGATCCCCGAGGAGCTGAACGGCAAGGTGATGGCGCCATTCTTCACCACGAAGCCGGTCGGAAAGGGAACGGGACTCGGGCTCAGCATCTCGCGGAGCATCGTCGAGAGCCACTCGGGCTCACTTTGGATCGACGCCGACAGCCCGAACACGCGCTTCGTCGTGTCGCTGCCGAGGCACCG
Source organism: Deltaproteobacteria bacterium (assembly GCA_019311115.1). Taxonomy (GTDB): domain Bacteria; phylum Myxococcota_A; class UBA9160; order SZUA-336; family SZUA-336; genus JAFDDB01. The sequence goes on along the minus strand of JAFDDB010000064.1, from coordinate 3,197 downwards.
CGACGACGCCACCGCAGAGGCGCGCGCCCGCCCCTAGCTCGCGGGGCTAGGCGTCGGGCAGGAACTGGCGCACCAGGTCGCTGATGGCGGAGAGCTGGAAGGGCTTCTCCAGGTAGGCGCTGGCGCCCAGCTGCGCTGCGCTCTCCTCGATGTCGGGGTTGCCGAAGCTGGTGATCAGGATGATCGGAAGCTCCGGACGCGACTCGCGCAGCTCGCGCGCCAGCTCGAAGCCCGTCGCGCGCACCAGGTGGATGTCGCTGATGACGAGGGCCGGAGGCCCCGAGCTGGTGTTGCGCAGGTAGAGCATCAGCTGCTCGGCCGAGCCAAAGGCCCGCACCTCGTAGCCGAGCGAGGTCAGGTACTCGAGCAGCACCTCGCGGAAATCCACGTCGTCCTCGACGACAAAGATGGCAGGGCCGGACTCCATTCCAGGGGGCGAACGCAACCCCCGTGCCAGCGAAGAGCGCCGGGGGGCCCGGGAGCCGTTCCGGGTGAGGCGGATTCGGCCAGCCCTGGGGCATTCCTTCCCGAAATAGCGCGGCCCGGCTACAGCTCCTCGAGCAGCTCCAGCAGGTCGAGCTCGGTCTCGGCCTTGCGGCGGCCGATCGCCGCCTGCTCCACGCTCCGGTTCGCGCCCGAGAGCCAGGCCTGGACCTGGAAGATCCAGACGACCGCGACCTTGGCGGAGCCCAGCACCTCCCAGTAGCGCAGCGCGTCGCGGTCGAGACTGCGGCCGCTCTCCTTCTCGTAGGCGCGGTAGAACGGCTCACGCGGTCCGAGTCCGCCGACCGGCCGGTCTACGCGGCCGAAGCGCCACGTCTTGGTGCACATCCACGCCAGGTCCTCGTGGGGGTCGCCGCGGTGCGCGAGCTCCCAGTCCAGGACCGCCCGCAGGCCTTCTGGACCCACGATCACGTTGCCGATGCGGAAGTCCCCGTGCACCAGCGTCCGGTCGCGCTCGGGCGGCACGTTGCGCGCGAGCCAGCGGTGGGCCAGTGCCAGCACGGGCGCGGGGCCGGGCGAGGCGGAGAGGCCCCGCTCGATGCTCTCCACCTGCTCCTCGGGACTCGAACGGCCCCCGGTCGGGCCCGGCAGCCAGCCGAGCTCGTCGCCGGAGATGTCGGCGCGGTGGATGCGCGCCAGCGCGGCGCCGAGCTGCTCGGGGAGCAGCCCACGCGCGGCTTCGAGGTCTTCGGCGCGGTAGATGCGGCGCGGAATCGTCTCGCCTTCGATCCGGTCCATCAGGTAGAAGGGGCCACCGAGGACCTCGGGATCCTCACAGCTCCAGTGTGGCGCGGGTACGGGCGCGCCGTACGCATGCACCGCGCGAAGCAGCCGGAACTCGCCCTCGAACCCGCCCGCGGTCGCCGTCAACGAGGAGACACTCACGGGTGTCGGGTTGATGCGCAGCACGAGCGGCAAGGGGGCGGCGTCGCCGAGCGCGACGTCCACGGCCCAGACCTGCCGCGACGAGCCGCCGACCAGTCTGCGGAGTCCCGCCACGCCCACGCGGGTCTCGCCCGTCTCGCCGCGAATGAACTCCGCGATGCGAGCTTCGCGCTCCTCCTGGGTCAGCCGCTCCAGCGGAGCCCCACGCTAGCGCCAGGGCTCGACGAGGATCTTGGCGTGCCGCTCCGGACTCGCCAGCTCCTCGAACGCGTCCGCGACGCCCTCGACGCCGACCTTGCCGGTAACCAACGGCTCCGACACGATCTCGCCCTCGGCCAGGTGGCGCAGCGTTCCGGCGAACTCCTCGGGCGTGTAGCCGAGTACGAACTGCAGGTTCAGCTCCTTGTTGATGCCGAAGAAGGGCTCGATCGAGTCTTTCTCCATGCACACGCCCGCCACGATCACGCGAGCGCCTCGCGACGCGCCCTCGAGGATCTGCTGCAGGACGCCCGGGACCCCCACGCACTCGAAGATGGCAGCGGGCTTCAGGGCCGGCGGACCGAAGGGCGTCGCCGGCGCGTCGGGCTCAGGCTGTGCCAACTCCTCCCACTTCTTGTAGGGCGACCCCTCGGCCGGATCCACCACTACGTGCGCGCCCATCTGCTCCGCCAGCCGGCGGCGCGCCGGCGAGAAGTCCGCCGCTACGATCGGCGCGGCGCCGCGGATGCGCAGGCCCGCGATCACAGCCAGTCCCACCGGTCCGCAGCCGATCACGAGCGGCACGTCCTCCGGCGTCAGGTTCGCCTTGGCCACGGCGTGCCAGCCGACCGCCATGGGTTCTGTCAGCGCGGCGTTCTCGGTCGAGAGGCCGTTGGGCACCTCGAGCAGCATCATCTCGTTCAGCAGCATGTACTCGGCGAAGCCGCCCGGCGTGTCGTTCGAGTAGCCCACGGGGCTCAGCCCGCCAGCACCGATCAGCACCGGAATCGAGCACGCCCGCGCACCGGGCTTGAGGGTCTTCTGGCAGCCCTCGCCGTGCTCGACCACCTCGACGCAGAACTCGTGGCCCATCACGATGTCGCGGGCCGGGTCCATGACGAAGGCTCCGCCACTGCGCCGGCCGGTCTCGACCATGCGGTCGATGTGCTTGAGCGCGTGGAGGTCCGAGCCGCAGATCCCGCAGGCGAGCGTCTTGACCAGCACCTGCCCGGGCCCGGGCACGAGATCCGGGATCTCGTCCACGACCAGCTTCCTGTCCCTCATCACGGCAGCGCGCATCTTCGGTCCTCCCGCGGGCATCGTGGCACGGATGCCCGGCGACTTGCCAGCGCAGGGCATGCGCAGGCGACACGCGCGGGAAGGTGATCCCGCCCCTCAACTTCCGCGCAGCGGGTGCCGAGACGGTGCTGTTCCACAGGCGCGCGTGGCGCATCGACGCCACACGAGCGCGCTGGATTGCGCAGGTGTGCGCAGAGAGGAGACGGGAGATGTCAGACATGAACTGGTGGCCGCGGTCCCCGCTCGGCGTCGCGATGGCGGTAGCCGGCGCGATGGTCCTGCTGTACCTGGGGCGTTCCGCCGCACACGGGGCCGCGGAGGCCCTCTCCGGCACGCTCCAGCGCACGTTCGCGACCTTCGCGCGGCTGCTCATGTCGAGCCACGAGCGCCTGTCGCAGCGCAACCGCGAGGTTCTGCTGTCGATGGGCCGCGAGGACACCGAGCGGCTGATCGAGCGCGAGTTCGAGCGCGTGCACTCCACCGTCGCACGCGACCTGAGCGGCTACCCGGCGCTGCACCGCAGGATCGCC
>JAFDDB010000063.1 GCA_019311115.1 Deltaproteobacteria bacterium | reverse complement strand
CGAGCGCTCCCGCTTCGAGGACGAGAACCACGGGCTCTTCCGCCGCTGGGTCCGCCTGGCGTCGGTCAACGCGTCCATGCAACCGATCATCGGGATGCTGCCGGCGTTCGCCATGATCATGGTGCTCTTCGTCGGCGGCGGGCGCGTGCGCGCGGGCGCCATGGACTCGGCCGACCTCTGGGCCTTCTACACCTACATCTTCCTGCTCACCTTCCCCACGTTCATGATGGGCTGGGTGATCGCGTTGGCGCAGCGTGGGCTGGCGAGCCTGCAGCGTCTGGGCGAGGTGCTCGACGTGGAGCCCAGCATCCGGGACGAGGCCGGCGCCGCCGACATGGACGCGATCGAGGGCGCCGTGTCGGCCAGCGGACTCTGCTTCACCTATCCGGGTGAGCACCGCAGGCCCGCGCTGATCGACGTGGGCTTCGAGGTGCGCGCGGGCCAGACCGTCGGCGTGGTCGGTCCGGTGGGAGCGGGCAAGAGCACGCTGGTGAACCTGATTCCCCGCGTGCTCGAGCTTCCGGACGACTCGCTCCGCATCGACGGGGTCGACGTCAACCGCATCCCGCTCGAGTTGCTGCGTTCGAGCATCGCCATGGTGCCGCAGGACAGCTTCCTGTTCTCGACCACGATCGCCGAGAACATCCGCTTCGGCGCTCCGGATGCGAGCATGGAAGAGGTCCGCGCCGCGGCGCGCAGGGCGCACGTGCTGCGCGACATCGAGGACTTCGCCCACGGCATGGACACCGTCGTGGGCGAGCGCGGCATCACGCTCTCGGGCGGACAGCGCCAGCGCATCGCGCTCGCGCGCGCGCTGATGCTCGACCCCGCCATCCTGATCCTCGACGACGCCCTGTCGAGCGTCGACGCGGCCACCGAGGAGGCGATTCTCAAGGAGCTGCGGGGCGCGCGGGCCGGACGCACCGCCTTCGTGGTCGCGCACCGGCTGACCGCGGTGCGCGACGCCGAGCACGTGCTGGTCCTGGACGAGGACGGGCGCGTGAGCGAGCAGGGCAAGCACGAGGACCTGCTGCGCAGCGGCGGCTTCTACGCCCAGATCTGGGCGCAGCAGCAGCTCGAGGCCGAGATCGAGGCCGAGGACGTGGCGTGACGCCGGGCTTCCAGGAAGAGGAGATCGTCGGCAAGGCCTACGACTGGCAGCTGCTGACCCGGCTCTGGCCGTACCTGTCGCCGTACCGGGCGCTGTTCGGGCTGTCGCTCTTCCTGAGCCTGCCGCGGGTCTTCCTGGGCATGGCTCCGGGTCTTCTGATCGCCATCGGACTGAACCAGCTGCTGAGCACGCGGTCCGACGCCGAGGTCGCGCACGGGCTCGGCCGCCTCTCCGACGCCGCCTGGGTCGTCTGGCTCGCGACGCCGCCCGCGGGCGTCGACGTGCTGCTCTGGCTGGCGCTCCTGCTGCTCGGAGCCGCGGTCGTGAATGGCGGCATCGAGCTCGCGCGCATGATCTCGATGGCGGTGATGGGCCAGCGCGCCATGCGCGACCTGCGCCGTCACCTCTTCGACCACGTGCAGCGGCTGCCCATGGCGTTCTTCGACCGCTACCCGGTGGGGCGGCTGGTCACGCGGCTCTCGAACGACGTGGAGAGCCTGGCCGAGATGTTCACCGCCGGAGCGGTCGCGATGGTCGCCGACCTGGTCTTCATGGCGGTGCTCGCGACCATGCTCTTCTACGCCCACACGCGGATGGCGATGGTCGCGATGGCGATCGTCCCCGTCATGGCCGTGGCCGCGATCGTCTTCCGATGGAAGGTGCGCGACGCGTTCCGGCAGGTCCGCGTCAAGATCGCGCGCATCAACGCGACGCTGCAGGAGACGATCTCGGGCATGAAGGTCGTGCAGCTCTTCGCGCGGGAGCGCCGCAACCTGCGCGACTTCTCCGAGATGAACGCGGACCACCGCAACGCCTGGTTCCGCTCCATCCGCTACGACGCCATGCTCTTCGCCACCGTCGACGTGTCGCAGAACCTGACCATCGCGCTCATCCTCTGGTACGGCGCGGGACAGCTCGGCAGCTCGAGCGTCGAGCCGGGGCTCTTCTTCCTGTTCGTCGACTGGATGCGCCGCTTCTTCCAGCCGCTCCAGGACCTGTCGGCGCGCTACTCGGTCATGCAGTCGTCGATGGCGAGCTGCGAACGGATCTTCCAGCTGCTCGACACCCCCGTCGAGGCGTCCGAGGCGCCGGACGTCGCCGCGAAGGCGCGCGAGAAGGGCTGGGGCGAGGGCGCGGTGAGCGGCGAGGTCGTCTTCGACGACGTGAGCTTCGCCTACGGAGACGAGCCGGTGCTTCGCAACCTGAGCTTCCGCGTGGCGCCCGGCGAGCGCGTCGCCCTGGTCGGACACACGGGCGCGGGCAAGACCACCGTCTTGAAGCTGCTGGAACGGCTGTACGAGCCGCAGCAGGGCTCCATCCGGATCGACGGGGTCGACGTCCGCGACCTGCCGCGCGCGGAGCTGCGGCGGCACATCTCGTTCGTGCTCCAGGACGTCTTCCTGTTCAACGGCGACCTCCGCTACAACCTGGCGCTCGGGCGCTCGGACATCAGCGAAGCCGACGTCGCCGAAGCCGCCCGCACCACCCACGTAGACGAGCTGGTCGCCCGGCTCCCGCAGGGCTACGGCCAGCAGGTGAGCGAGCGCGGCGTAAACTTCTCGACCGGCGAGCGGCAGCTGCTCTCGTTTGCTCGCGCGCTCGCGCGCAGGCCGGAGATCCTGCTGCTCGACGAGGCCACGGCGAACGTGGACACGGAGACCGAGGCGAAGATCCAGGACGCGCTGCACCGGCTGATGGAGGGCAAGACCTCGATCGTGGTGGCCCACCGGCTCTCCACGATTCAGGACGTGGACCGCATCTACGTGCTTCACCACGGGGAGCTGCGCGAGCAGGGAACGCACGAGGAGCTGCTCGCGCAGCGCGGGCTCTACTGGAAGCTGTATCGCCTGCAGTACGCCGACCAGGCGCGCCGTACGGCCGCCTGAGCCGGCCACGGGCCCGGGGGCCCGGCGCGTCGGCGCATCCACGCGGCTCGGGGTCTGTCCCCCGGCGAGGCCCCGTGCTACTCCTCTGGCGCAGGCGAATCCTCCTGGGCCCGCGTCGGTAGATCCCACGTCACACCGAGGCGCTGGGTTGATCTAGAGGCGAGGCCAGGGTTTGCGCATCCGTTCGCTCGAAATCACGGGCTTCAAGTCCTTTGGCGGTCGCGTCGTACTCGCGTTCGACCGGGGCATTTCCGCCATTGTCGGTCCAAACGGCTGTGGCAAGTCCAACGTCGTGGACGCCATCCGCTGGGTGATGGGCGAGCAGAACCCCCGTCACCTGCGCGGTCGCGGCATGGACGACGTGATCTTCGCGGGGACGGACTCCAAGGCTCCCGTCGGGATGGCAGAGGTCATCATCACCTTCGACAACTCCGACGGCCTCGCTCCCGAGCCGTACGGGCAGTTCGCCGAGATCCAGGTCGCCCGACGCCTGTTCCGCTCCGGTGAGAGCGAGTACCTGATCAACAAGATGCCCTGCCGGCTGCGGGACGTGACGGACTTCTTCCTCGACACCGGCATCGGCGCCCGCGGCTACACGATCGTCGAGCAGGGCAAGATCGCCGAGCTCGTCTCGACCAAGCCCGAGGAACGGCGATTCATCTTCGAGGAGGCCGCCGGCATCTCGAAGTACCGCCAGCGCCGCCTGGAGTCGGAGCGCAAGCTGGCTGCCACCGAGCAGAACCTGCTGCGCGTGACGGACATCCTGGGAGAGCTCAGGCGGCAGATCAACTCGCTCGACCGCCAGGCGCGGCGCGCCAACCGCTACAAGGAGCTGAACGCGCGGCTCCGGGACCTCGAGGTCATCGTCAGCTGGGAGGAGTTCCAGGCAGAGACTGGGCGCCTCAGCGAGGCGGAGAGCCGGCTCGAGGGCGCGCGCGCCGAGAGCGTGGCACTCGACGCGAGGATCGCCCGGGCCGAGTCGACGCTCGAGAGCGAGCGCCGCTCGCACCTCGACCGCGAGCGAGAGCTCCAACGGTCGTCCGAGCGGCTCTATGCGCTGCGCAGCGAGATCAAGACGCTCGAGAACCGGGCCGAGTGGGAGCGCCGCGAGCGGCGGGATCTCGACCGCCTGGCGGAGGAGCGGGCCGAGGAAGCGCAGCAGCTCGAGGCGCAGGTCGCCGAGAACGCGACCGCGCTGTCCGAGGTGCAGACCGCGCTGGCGAGCGTCGAGGAGACCCTGACGACCGACACGGCTTCGCTATCCGAGCGCGAGGGCGAGCAGCGCGAGCGGTCGGAGCGTCACGCCACGCTCCAAGGGCGGCGCGAGGCGCTGCAGTCGCGGCTGGTCGAGCTCTCGGCCGAGGGCGCCACCTTGGAGAGCCGCTCCGAGGCACTCGAGGAGCGGCGCGGCGAGTTCGAGACGCGCCTGCGGCAGAGCGAGGAGGCCCTGGAGGCCACCGCGCAGCAGGTCGACGGCATCCGCAGCGAGGAGCAGAGCCTCGAGGATCGCCTGCGGCGCGCCCTCGCCGAAAAGGACGACCTGGGCCGGCGGCTGGCCGACCTGCTGGGTCAGGAGGAGCGGGCGACCGGGCAGCACGAGGCCGAGCGGACCGCCCTGGCCGAGGCGCGCGAGTCCCTGCAGCAGGTGAGCGTGCGGCTCGAGGCCCTGCAGGAGGCCGAGCGCCGCGAGAACCAGCGCGTGGCGCGCACGCTCGAGGCACTTCCCGCCGAGGCGCGGAGCCACGTTCGCGGGCTGCTCTCCGACGTGATCCGGGTCGAGGACGGCGCCGAGATGGCCCTCGAGGCCGTGCTGGCGGGCCGGCTCGAGAGCGTGCTCGTGGACACGCCCGAGGCCGCGCTCGACCTGCTCAACGCGCTGCGCAAGGAATCCGCGGGTCGCGCGACCGCGTTGCCGCTTCGCGGCGCCGAGGCGCGGTTCGAGCACGGCATCGTTCCGCTGGGCCGCCCGCTGCTGGACCAGGTCCGGAGCGACGACGTGCACCGCCCGGTCCTCGAGCGGCTGTTGCGCGGCGTCTACCTGGTCGACGACCTGGACGAGGCGGTGCGGCGCTACGGACGCTCGGAGCCGCCCGCCGTGTTCGTGACCCGCGACGGCGAGATCCTGGACCGTAGCGGAGCCCTGACGGGCGGCACCGGCGCGCCGGCCGGCGCGCTGAGCCGTGCCAGCGAGATCCGCCGCGCGACCGCGCGGCTCGAGGGCCTCGAGGAGCAGGCGTCCGCCGCCGAGGTGCGTGCCGCCGAACAGCGCGCCCGCGTAGAGGCGCTGGGCGTCGAGATCGAGAACGTGCGGAACCGCCATCACACCGCGGAGCTCGCGGTGGTGAACGTGGACAAGGACCTGGAGCGCGCGCGCGAGCGCGGCAAGGCGGCGTTCGAGTCGAGTGAGAGCCACCGGGCCGACAAGGAAGCCCAGCTCGCGGCGCTCGACAGCCTGGCGTCGGAGCTGACCGAGGCGCGGCAGCGGCTCGGCGTCATCCGCGAGGAGCGCCAGGCAGCCGAGGCCTCGCGCGAGCAGCTGACGCGCGACGTGTCGGGAGTAGCGCGCGAGCTCGAGCGGCTCGAGCAGCAACTCGTACAGGCGCGCGTGAAGCTGGCCGAGCGGGGCGCGCGGCGCGACCAGCTGCGCGAGAAGCGCGAGACGCTCGAGGCCGAGGTCGGCCAGTCGCGCGAGTGGATCGTGCGGCGCCACGACGAGATCGAGCGTGCCCGCACGCGAAGCGCGTCGCTGGCGCAGTCGACCGTCGAGGCCGAGAGCGACCTGGCCGACCGGATCCGCAGCGAGGAAGAAGTGCGCAGCGGACAGGACGCCCTGCGCGAACGCTACGAGACGAGCAGCCAGCGCGTCGAGTCGCTCGAGGGCGAGTCGCGCGACGCCTCGCGCGAGCGCGACGGCGTGCGCGAGAGCGTGCAGTCCTGCGAACTGGCCGCGCAGGAGATCCGGCTTGGCCGCAGCCAGCTTCGCGAGCGCATCCAGGAGCGCTACGACCTGGACCTGGAGCAGTACCGGCCCCCGCTCCCGCCCGACGGGGAAGGGCGGGAGGGTACGGGCCGGAAACAGGAGGAGGGCACGGCCGAGACGCGCGAGGCCGAGCTCAAGCGCATCCGCACGAGCCTGCAGTCGCTCGGCGACGTGAACCTGGGCTCGATCGAGGAGTACGAAGAGGTCTCTGAGCGCCACCGCTACCTGGAGGAGCAGAAGTCCGACCTCGAGGTCTCGATCGAGCGGCTGCGCGGCGCGATCGCCCGCATCAACCGAACCAGCCGGCGACGCTTCCGCGAGACCTTCGAGGCGATCAACGAGGAGTTCAAGAAGACTTTCCCGCGCATGTTCCGCGGCGGGCGCGCCCACCTGACGCTGACCGACACCGAGGACGTGCTCGAGGCGGGGATCGAGATCACCGCGCAGCCTCCGGGGAAGAAGCTGCAGAACGTGAACCTGCTGTCGGGCGGCGAGAAGGCGCTCACGGCGATCTCGCTGCTGATGTCGGTCTTCACGGTGAAGCCCTCGCCGTTTTTCCTGCTCGACGAGGTCGACGCCGCGCTCGACGACGCCAACGTGGCCCGTTTCGACGAGTTGCTGCGCGAGCGGGCCTCGGAGTCGCAGTTCCTGGTGATCACGCACAACAAGGCGTCGATCGAGAGCGCCGACACGCTCTTCGGCATCACCATGCAGGAGCCCGGCTTGTCGAAGCTCGTGACTGTCGACCTGGTGAACGGGAAATAGCGCTCCGGCTGGAGCGCTCCCACGCCGCCGGGCTAGACTGCCCGCCCCATGGACTGGCTCGCTTCCCCAGCGCTCGCGATTGGCGTGGCCGCCGGAATCTTCGGCGTCACGGTGGTCCTGGGCCTCGTCGTCCAGGCGCTCACCGGCCGGCCCGAGGCGGCGTCCGGGGCCGAGCCCGCAGCGCCCACCGCCGCAGCAGCAGCCTCTCCCGTTGTTGCCGCCCCTCCCGTCGCAGCCTCGGCAGGCGCCGACTACGCCTCGGGTCTGGCGCGCACGCGTGCGGGGTTCGTCGCGCGTCTCGATGTGCTGCTGCGTGGGCGCGCGGCGCTCGACCCGTCCGTGCTCGACGAGATCGAGTCGCTGCTCTTCGGCGCCGACCTGGGTGTGCGCACGGCCGAGGAGATGATGCAGACGGTGCGCGACGCAGCGTCGCTCGAAGAGATCCGCCCCGCGCTCGAGAGCCGGGCGCGGGAGATCCTGGAGTCGGTCAGCGCGAACGGCCGCGCGTTCGACGCGAAGCCGTACGTGGTGCTGATGGTGGGCGTCAACGGTGCGGGCAAGACCACCTCGATCGGCAAGCTCGCGGCGCGCTGGACGGCGGAGGGAAAGAAGGTCCTGCTCGGTGCGGCCGATACCTTTCGCGCCGCCGCGATCGACCAGCTCGGAATCTGGGCGGAGCGCGCGGGCGCCGAGATCGTGCGCGGCGAGCCGGGCGGCGACCCGGCCTCGGTCGCGTTCGACGCCGTGCAGACCGCGGTCGCGCGCGGATTCGACGTGGTGGTGATCGACACCGCCGGCCGCATGCAGACCGACGCCGGCCTGATGGACGAGGTGACCAAGATCGTGCGCGTGATCCGGAAGCAGCTGCCGGACGCCCCGCACGAGGTCTTGCTGGCGCTCGACGCGAATACCGGGCAGAACGCGATCCGCCAGGCGCAGGAGTTCACGGCGGCGGTGGACGTGAGCAGCATCGTGCTGTCGAAGCTCGACGGCACGGCGAAGGGCGGGGTGGTGCTCGGGATCGCGCGCGAACTCGGCATTCCGGTGCGCTACGTAGGCATGGGCGAGCAGGTCGGCGACCTGTACGACTTCGACGCCGCGGCCTTCGCCGAGGCGTTGTTCGCGCGGGACGACGCCTGACGTGCCCACCCACATCCTCGCGCTGGACCAGGGGACGACCAGCTCGCGAGGCATCGTCTTCGACCGGTCGAGCGGAATCGTCGCCAGCGAGGCGCTCGAGTTCACGCAGCACTTCCCCGAGCCTGGATGGGTCGAGCACGACGCGCAGGAGATCTGGTCGTCGCAGCTGCGCGCCGGGCGCGGTGCCCTCGAGCGTTCGGGCGTCGCGGCGGGCGACCTGGCCGCCATCGGGATCGCCAACCAGCGCGAGACCGCCGTCGTCTGGGACCGCGAGACCGGCGAGCCGATCTACAACGCCATCGTCTGGCAGTCGCGTCAGACCGCGCCGATCTGCGAGGAGATTCGCGCGCGAGGTCAGGAGCCGCTGTTCCGCGAGCGCACGGGTCTCGTGGTCGACGCGTACTTCTCCGGAACCAAGGTCAAGTGGATCCTCGACGCGGTGCCGGGCGCGCGCGCGCGTGCGGAGCGCGGCGAGCTCTGCTTCGGCACGGTCGACAGCTGGCTGATCTACAAGCTCACCGGCGGGGCCGTGCACGCGACGGACCCCTCGAACGCGTCTCGCACGTTGATCTACGACATCCATCGCCGCTGCTGGGATCCCGAGCTGCTCGAAGCCCTCGACATCCCCGAGATCATGCTGCCCGACGTGCGCGACTCGAGTGGAGTGTTTGGCGAGACCGAGCCCGAGCACTTCGGCGCGCGGATCCCGATCGCGGGCGTCGCCGGGGACCAGCAGGCCGCGCTCTTCGGCCAGGCCTGCTTCGAGTCCGGCTCGGTCAAGAACACCTACGGCACGGGCTGCTTCATTCTCATGAATACCGGAGCCGAGGCCCGCGTGTCGAAGAGCGGGCTGCTCACGACGATCGCCTGGCAGATCGACGGTGTAGTCGAGTACGCGCTCGAGGGGTCGATCTTCGTCGGCGGGGCTGCGGTGCAGTGGCTGCGAGACGCGCTGGGCTTCTTCTCCAACGCGGCCGACAGCGAGGCACTGGCGCGCTCGGTCGAGGACACCGGGGGCGTGTACCTGGTTCCCGCCTTCACGGGCCTGGGTGCGCCGTACTGGGACGCAGACGCGCGCGGCACGATCACCGGCCTGACGCGGGGCTCGGGCCGTGCCGAGATCACCCGCGCCACGCTCGAGTCGATCGCCTACCAGAGCCGCGACGTGATCGAGTGCTTCGAGCAGGACGCCGGCCTCGACGCGACCGCGATCCAGGTCGACGGTGGCGCGAGCGCGAACGACTTCTTGATGCAGTTCCAGGCCGACATCCTCGGCAAGGCCGTGCGGCGTCCGGTCATCCTCGAGACGACGGCGCTCGGCGCGGCCTACCTGGCGGGGCTGGCGGTCGGGTTCTGGAGCGGACGCGACGAGCTGGCGAGCGCCTGGCGTGAAGACCGGCGCTTCGAGCCGTCGCTCGCGGCCGGCGAACGCGAGCGGCTCTACGCGGGCTGGAAGCGGGCCGTAGAGCGCGCGAGGAGCGCGCCGGCGTGAGCTGCATCAACATCGCCCACCGCGGCGCGTCGCGCGACGCGCCCGAGAACACGCTCGAAGCGTTCGAGTTGGCGGTCGAGCAGGGCGCGCAGATGATCGAGACCGACCTGCACCTGACCGCGGACGCGCAGGTCGCCCTCTACCACGATGACGACATCGACGGCACGCCCGTCGGAGACCTGAGCCTGGCCGCGCTGCGCGAACGGCTTCCCGGCGCACCGACGCTGCTCGAGCTGCTCGACGGGTTCGGCGGGAGGATCGCGTTGAACCTGGAGTTCAAACGGCCGCAGGCGAACGCCTACCCGGGCCTCGAGGCGATCGCGCTGCGCGAGATCGAGAGCCGGGGCCTGCTGGAGCAGACGCTCTTCTCGTGCTTCTACGACGGGGTCCTGGCGACGCTCCGCGGGCTCTCGAACGAAGCGCGCATCGGATTGCTCGTGTCTCCGCGCGCTCCGGTCGCGATCGAGCAGCGCGCGAACGTGATCGCCGCCGAGGCGATCCACCCCGAGCGCGGACTCGCCACGCGCGAGCTGATCGAGAGCGCGCACCATCGCGGCTTCCAGGTCAACGTCTACACGGTCGACGACCCGGACGAGCAGCGGGCGCTCGTGGCGTTGGGCGTGGACGGGATCTTCACGAACATCCCCGCCCAACTGCGGGACATTCTCGGGGAGGCTTAGCGGCGCAGGTCGCGGTCGATCTGGGCGGCGGCCTGGCGGCCTTCGGCGATGGCCCAGACGACCAGGGATTGGCCACGCCGCACGTCGCCCGCGGCGTACACGCCGGCGACGGAAGTGGCGTACCCGGTCGTCGAGATGTTGCCGCGGTCCGTGAGTTCGACGCCCAGGTCCGTCAGCAGGCCTTCGCGCACCGGGCCGAGGAAGCCCAGTGCCAGCAGCACCAGTTCGGCGTCGATCGTGAACTCGCTGTCGGGCACGTTCTCCATCGGGCGGCGGCCCGTGGCCGGGTCGGGGTCGCCGAAGCGCACGCGCACCGCGTGGAGCTTCTGCAGCTTGCCGTCCGAGCCGGAGAAGTGCGTCGTCGAGATTCCCCAGTCACGGTCGCCGCCCTCCTCGTGCGAGGTCGAGGTCCGGAGAATCTCGGACGGCAGCGGGTGGATGGGCCACGGCGTCTGCTCGCTGCGCTCCTCCGGCGGCTTGCCGAGCAGCTCGAAGTTGTGGAGTACGCGGCGCCCCTGGCGGTGGCTGGTGCCGATGCAATCCGAGCCCGTGTCGCCGCCGCCGAGTACGACCACGTTCTTGCCGGTCGCGAGGATGGCCTCGGCGTCGGGCACGGAGTGGCCGGCCACCCGGCGGTTCTGTTGCGTCAAGAAGTCCATGGCGAAGTGCACGCCGTCGAGTTCCCGGCCCGGGACCGGCAGGTCCCGCGGCTGCTCGGCGCCGCCAGCCAGCAGGACCGCGTCGAACTGGCTTCTCAGCTCTTCGGCGCTCACGTCGACGCCCACGTGGACGTTCGTGCGGATCTCGAGTCCTTCGTCGACCATGGTCTCGACGCGCCGGTCGATGACGCTCTTCTCGAGCTTGAAGTCCGGGATGCCGTAGCGCAGAAGGCCGCCCACGCGGTCGCTCTTCTCGAACAGGGTGACGCGGTGGCCCGCCTGCGTGAGTTGCTGCGCGGCCGCGAGTCCGGCGGGGCCCGAGCCGACCACGGCGACCGTCTTTCCCGAGAGTTGCGCCGGCGGGCGTGGCTTGACCCAGCCCTCGGCGAAGCCGCGCTCGACGATGGCCTTCTCGATGAACTCGATCGTGACCGGATCGTCGTTGATCCCCAGCACGCAGGCCGACTCACAGGGGGCGGGGCAGACGCGTCCGGTGAACTCGGGGAAGTTGTTCGTGCTGTGCAGCCGCACGAGCGCGTCTTCCCACTTGCCGCGGTACGCCAGGTCGTTGAAGTCGGGGATGATGTTTCCGAGCGGACAGCCGTCCTGACAGAAGGGTACGCCGCAGTCCATGCAGCGCGCCGCTTGTCCGGCCATGAACGCCTTGCTCGGCTCGCCGTAGATCTCGAGGTAGTCCTGGATCCGCTCGCGCGCGTCGCGCCGTTCCGGCGTCTTGCGCTCCTCTTCCAGGAAGCCGGTGACCTTGCCCATCAGTAGTCCTCTCTCGAGAACTCGATGCCCTTCAGCACCCGCTTGTAGTCTCGAGGCATCACCTTCACGAAGCGCGGGAGCATGTCCTGCCACTTCTCGAGCACGTTCTCGGCGCGGCGGCTGCGTGTATGCCGGAAGTGCGCCTGGATCAGCCCGCGGAGTTCCCGCTCCGAGTCGTCGCTGTCGACGCGGTCCAGGTCGACCATTCCGGGGTTGTAGAGGCCGCTCAGGTGGTCGTCGGGATCGAGTACGTAGGCGATTCCGCCGCTCATCCCCGCCGCGAAGTTCCGGCCGACCGGGCCCAGGATGACCACGCGTCCGCCGGTCATGTACTCGCAGCCGTGGTCGCCGACGCCCTCGACGACGGCGTGCGCTCCGCTGTTGCGCACGCCGAATCGTTCTCCAGCCCGGCCGTGGAAGTACGCCTCGCCGCCGGTCGCTCCGTAGAGTGCGACGTTCCCGATCACGATGTTCTCCGAGGCGTCGAACGTGCTTCCGGGATGCGGGTAGACGATGAGCCGTCCGCCCGAGAGGCCCTTGCCGGTGTAGTCCTGTGAGTCGCCAATCAGCGTGAGCGTGATGCCGTGCGGAACGAACGCGCCGAAGCTCTGCCCCGCCGAGCCCGTGAGCTTGAGCCGGATGGTGTTGTCGGGCAGTCCCTCGAGGCCGTGCCGCTTCGACACGGCGGCGCCGAGCATCGTGCCGACGGTGCGGTTCACGTTGCGGATCGGCAGGCTGTGCTCGACCGGCTGCATCTTGTCGATGGCGGGACGGCACAGTTCGATCAGGCGATGGTCGAGCGCGTGGTCCAGCCCGTGGTCCTGGCCGCGCACGCGGCGCCGCGAGTACTCCTCGGGAGCGTCCGGCATGTGCAGGATCGAGCTCCAGTCGAGTCCGTCCGGCAGCTTCCAGGGCTGGACTTCGGGGTCCGGCTCGAGCAGGTCGGCCCGGCCCACGAGGTCCTCGAGACGGCGGATGCCGAGCTCGGCCATGATCTCGCGCACCTCGCGCGCCACGAACTCGAAGAAGTGCACCACGTGTTCGGGCTTGCCGGAGAACTTCTCGCGCAGCCGCGGATCCTGCGTGGCGACGCCGACCGGGCAGGTATTCAGGTGGCAGACCCGCATCATGATGCAGCCGAGCGCCACCAGTGCCGTCGTGCCGAAGCCGAACTCCTCGCCGCCCAGCATGGCGCCGATCACCACGTCGCGTCCGGTCTTGAGCTGGCCGTCGACGTGTACGCGGATGCGCCCGCGCAGGTCGTTCAGGACGAGCGCCTGCTGCGTCTCGGCCAGGCCGATCTCCCAGGGAACGCCCGCGTGCTTGATCGAGGTCTGCGGCGACGCGCCCGTGCCCCCGTCGTGTCCGACGATCAGGACGGTCTCGGCGTGCCCCTTCGAGACTCCCGCCGCGATCGTGCCGACGCCCGTGACGGAAACGAGTTTCACGCTGATGTCGGCCTCGGGGTTCGAGTTCTTCAGGTCGTGGATCAGCTGCGCCAGGTCCTCGATCGAGTAGATGTCGTGGTGCGGGGGGGGTGAGATCAGTCCCACCCCGGGCGTCGAGTACCGGACCCGCGCGATGTTGCGGTCGACCTTGTGGCCGGGAAGCTGGCCGCCCTCGCCGGGCTTCGCGCCCTGCGAGATCTTGATCTGCAGTTCGTCCGCGTTGACCAGGTACCAGCTGGTGACGCCGAAGCGCCCCGACGCCACCTGCTTGATCGCGCTGCGGCGCAGGTCGCCGTTCGCGTCCGGTGTGAAGCGCGCAGGGTCCTCGCCGCCTTCACCGCTGTTGCTCTTTCCGCCGAAGCGGTTCATGGCGACGGCGATGGTCTCGTGCGCCTCTGCCGAGATCGACCCGAAGGACATGGCGCCCGTGCAGAAGCGCTTCATGATGTCGGCTGCTGGCTCGACCTCGTCGATCGGGATCGGGGTCCGATCCTGCACAAAGCGCAGCAGCCCGCGGATGGTGAACTGCTGCCGCGCCTGGTCGTCCACCGCGCGCGAGTACTGCTTGAAGGTGTCGTAGTCGTTCTGGCGCACGGCGCGCTGAAGCCGGTGGATCGTCGTCGGGTTGAAGAGGTGCGCCTCTGCACCGCGCCGCCACTGGTACTGGCCGCCCGGGTCGAGTTCGTTCCGGGCGTCGACCGGGTTCGCCGGGTAGGCCTGCTCGTGCCGCATGCGCGCTTCGCGTGCGAGGGTCGCGAGTCCGACTCCGCCGATGCGCGACGCCGTTCCGGTGAAGTAGCGCTCGACGACGCTCTCCTGGATGCCGACCGCCTCGAAGATCTGCGCGCCGCGGTAGCTGGCCAGCGTCGAGATGCCCATCTTGGCGAAGATCTTGAGCAGCCCCTTTCCGACGGCCTTGATGTAGTTCTCGTGTGCGGCCTCCAGCCCGAGATCCGCCCTCACGAAGCTTCCGTCTTCGACCAGTTCGTCGATGGACTCGAACGCCAGGTACGGGTTGATCGCAGCAGCGCCGTACCCGATCAGCAGGGCGAAGTGCGCGACCTCGCGTGGCTCGCCGGACTCGATGACGAGGCCGCAGCGCATGCGCAGACCTTCGCGGATCAGGTGATGGTGCACGGCGCTCGTCGCGAGCAACGCCGGAATCGGCACGTGGTCGGCCCCGGCTTTGCGGTCCGACAGGATCAGGATGTTGGAGCCCTCGCGCACGGCGTTGGCGGCGTCGTCACAGAGTCGGCGAAGGCCCGCCTCGAGCGCCGCCTCCGCCTCGCCCCGGGCGCTCAACAGCATGGGCAGCGTGCGCGTTCGCAGGTGCGGGTGGTCGATGCGGCGGACCCGTTCGAGGTCCTCGTTGGTCAGCACCGGCTGGTCGAAGGCGAGCAACCGCGCGTGCTCCGGCGTCTCGGCCAGCACGTTGCGCTCGGTGCCGACGGTCGTGCGCAGGGACATGACCGAGTCTTCGCGCGTGGAGTCGATCGCCGGGTTGGTGACCTGGGCGAACATCTGCTTGAAGTAGGCGTAGAGCAGGCTCGGCTGGTCGCTCAGGCACGCCAGCGGCGTGTCGTTGCCCATCGAGCCCATTGCCTCCATGCCGGTGTTCAGCATCGGCGCGATCAGGACGCGGATGTCCTCGAGCGAGTAGTCGAACAGCAGTTGGCGGGTGAAGCGGCCCCTCTCGTCGCGCGCGGAGGCATCGGGTGCGTCGACGGACTGCTCCGGCAGGTGCTCCAGGCGGACCAGGTTCTCGTCCAGCCAGCGTCGGTAGGGTTGGCGCCCGGCGAAGTCGGACTTGAGCTCTTCGTCGCTCACGATCCGGCCGCGCTCGGTGTCGATCAGGAACATGCGTCCCGGCTGCAGGCGGCCCTTGGACTGCACCTGCTCGGGGTCGATCGGCAGGACGCCAGCCTCGGACGCCATGACGACCAGGCCGTCCTTGGTGACCCAGTAGCGGGACGGGCGTAGACCGTTGCGGTCGAGCACGGCGCCCACGCAGCGCCCGTCGGTGAACACCATCGACGCCGGGCCATCCCAGGGCTCCATCAGCGAGGCGTGGTACTCGTAGAAGGCCCGCTTCTCGTCGGGCATCAGCCGGTCCT
The DNA here is from genome assembly GCA_019311115.1 of Deltaproteobacteria bacterium. Classification (GTDB taxonomy): domain Bacteria; phylum Myxococcota_A; class UBA9160; order SZUA-336; family SZUA-336; genus JAFDDB01. The sequence goes on along the minus strand of JAFDDB010000063.1, from coordinate 4,264 downwards.
TCTCCCAGGCCTCGGGGATGAGCATCATCATCGCGTGGGGAAGCGGACGCCCGGCGAGCATCAGGAACTCCAGCGCGTTGTCGAAGACCTTGGAGTCGGACCCGCCGTCGATCAGGATCGGCAGCACGCGCCGCAGGTCGTCACCGAACAGCTCGGACTTCATGAGCCCTTCGCGCGCGTGCATCCAGTTGAGGTTTCCGCGGACGGTGTTGATCTCGCCGTTGTGGCAGAGCGTGCGGAAGGGCTGCGCCAGGTCCCAGGTGGGCCAGGTGTTCGTGCTGTAGCGCTGGTGCACGACTGCAATCGCCGTCGTCAGCGTGGGATCGGCCAGGTCCGGATAGAAGACCTTGGTCTGGTGAGCGAGCAGGAGCCCCTTGTAGCAGAGCGTCCGCGAGGAGCAGCTCACCACGTGGAACTCGCCCATTCCGCGGCGGCGCAGCTCGTGCTCGGTCCGCATGCGGATCACCCAGAGCTTGCGCTCGAACGCGTCGACGCGCTCTTCTCCTGAGCCCGGAAGGTCGGAGCCGGACAGGATGAAGAACTGGCGGATCTCGGGCCGCGCTTCTCGCGCCGTGTGTCCCAGGGCATCGGGGCGCACGGGCACGTCGCGCCAGCCGAGCGCCCGTTGTCCCTCTTCTTCGACGATCTCCTCCAGGATGCGCACGCACTCGGCGCGCCGCTCGGTGTCGCGCGGAAGGAAGACCATCGCCACGCCGTATTCGCCGGGCTCAGGCAGGCGGATTCCGAGCCCCCGGCACTGCGACTCGAGGAATGCGTGCGGGATCTGCAGCAGGATGCCGGCGCCGTCGCCGGTCTCGGGGTCGGAGCCGGCCGCCCCCCGGTGCGTCAGGTTCACCAGCACCTGCAGTCCCTTCTGGACCAGGTCGTGGGACTTGTTGCCGTGGATGTTGCAGACGAAGCCGACCCCGCACGCGTCGTGCTCGAAGCGCGGGTCGTAGAGTCCTTGGCGCTGCGGCATGTGGGGATGGGTCATTCGTCGTTCCTCGCTTCAGGATCTGGAGCCTCGCTGTCCGGCGGCACCTGTCGCTAGCGGCTGCGGCCGGTGGCTTCAGGCTCGAGACCCGGCAGGATCCCCGTGACCGACGAATGGGCGCCGGCGTGGTTGGGGGCGGGCGGGCAGCGGATTCCAGCGCGACTCCGGGGGAATCGCCGAGTGAACCTACCGGAGCCCCCGAAAACGTGTCAAGGCGCGATTGGTCGGGTCCGGCGAGGCGGGATTCCTCACCCTGGAGGCGGGGTTCGCCTTGACGATTGCAGCTCTGCATTGAAACATCACGGGAAGCTGCCCGAGGCCGGCGGCGGGGGGAGAGTGCCCGATCCGTTTGCGCCTCTGGCGACCGACGGGGGGCCTTGGATGAGCGACCTTCGCAACGACGCCGTGCGCGACGCGGTACGAGACGCCGTTCCGGACGGCGGAGCCGACGCGACCAGTGACGTCGGGAACATGCTGCACCGCGTGGCGCCTCCCGAGTCACGGCCCATCGACCTGATCGGGCTGCTCGAAGAGCGGATCCACGGGCTGGTCGACCGCTACCGCGGCGCACAGAAGGGCGCCGAGGAGCTGCGTACCCGCCTCGATTCCGCCGAGGCCGACCTGGGTCTGCTGCAGGCGCGCGTCGAGGAGTCCGACCGGCTGCGCGAGGAGCTGCGCGGGCGCGTGCAATCCCTGATCGACCAGGTGCGCCGCCTCGAGACCGCTTCTGCCGGGGACGGGACCGACGGTGAAGCCGCGGACGACACGGCCCCGCTCGAAGCGGAGACCGGGTCTTGAACGCCGTCAAGATCCTGGGTCGCGAGTACCGCCTTCGTGGTGAGCCGGACGAGGCGCACCTGGGTGAGGTCGTGACCTACCTGGAGGACATCCTCCAGAAGATGCAGAAGAACACGCCCGACACGCAGGACGCCGCGATCCTCGCGGCGCTCAACGTAGCGAGCGAGCTGCTGCGCACGCGCGAGGGCACGCCGCAGGCCGACCGCATCCAGTCGCTGATCGACCTCGTCGAATCCGCCTGAGCCCGATGCCCGGGGCCGAGATCCGGGCCCGCAAGCGGGAGCTGCGCACCCGGGCGCGCTCGCTCGCCTCTGCACCCGACTCGCCCACGGCGGCGATCGACGCGCAGGCGCATCTGCGCGCGCTCGACGTCTGGGCGAGCGCCCGAACCGTGGCGCTCTATGCCGCCTGCCAGCACGAGCCTCCGCTCGACGCGCTGGCCGCCGAGCTCGGGGCGCGCGGCCGCGTGCTGGCCTGGCCGCGGATCGAGGGCGACAGGCTGGTGCTGAGGCGCGCGGAGCCCGGGGCACTTGCCCCGGGGTACTCGGGAATCCTGGAGCCGGGGGGCGGTGCGGCGCGCGTCGACATCGAGCGGGTCGACGTGTTCGTGGTGCCGGGGCTGCTCTTCGATCGGCGCGGGCGCAGGCTCGGCCGGGGCCGGGGCCACTATGACCGGCTGCTAAGCGCCGCGCGCTCGGATAGTCTCAGGATCGGCTTCGCGTGGGCGGAGCGGGTCCTCGATGAACTTCCCGTCGACGAGCAGGACGTGACGATGCACCTGGTGGTGACCGAGACCGGCCGGATCGAGGGAGCGCCGCGGTGAGCGCCGAGCAGCTGGCGGCCTTCCGCCGCAACGCGATCGACCTGATCTCCGACGAGGACCTGGCCCGGAAGCTGGAGCGCGGCCGCCCCCTGCGCATCAAGTACGGCTGCGACCCGTCCGCTCCGGACCTGCACCTGGGCCATGTGGTCGGCTTCGAGAAGCTCCGTGCGCTCCAGGAGTTCGGCCACACCATTATCTTCCTGGTGGGCGACTTCACGGCCATGATCGGCGACCCCACGGGGCGGAGCAAGACGCGTCCCGCCCTGTCCCGCGAGCAGGTCGACGAGAACGCGCGCACCTACGTCGACCAGGTCGGGCTGGTGCTCGACACGTCGCGCGTCGAGGTGCGCTTCAACAGCGAGTGGATGGACGCCATGACGTCGTCACAGCTGGTCAAGCTGGCGTCGAAGCACACCGTGGCGCGAATGCTCGAGCGCGACGACTTCCACAAGCGCTACTCGTCGGGTGCGCCCATCGCCGTGCACGAGCTGCTCTACCCGCTCGTCCAGGCCTACGACTCGGTGGCGCTCGAGGCCGACGTCGAGGTCGGCGGCACCGACCAGATCTTCAACCTGCTGCTCGGCCGCGAGATCCAGCGGGCCTACGGCCAGGAGCCCCAGGTGGTGCTGACCTGGCCGCTGATCGAGGGAACCGACGGGGTCGAGAAGATGTCGAAGTCGCTCGGCAACGCGATCGGGGTGGCCGAGGCCGGCGAGGAGATCTACGGCAAGCTCATGTCCATCTCGGACGGTCAGCTGGCCCGCTGGATCGGCCTGCTCAGTCGGCACGAGCCCGAGCTGACCGAGGCGGCGGAGGGGCTGGCTGGGGGCACGGCCAACCCGCGCGACGCCAAGGCGGTGCTGGCCCGGACGATGGTGGAACGCCTCCGCGGCCCCGCAGCCGCGGCAGCCGCCGAGGACCACTTCGACCGCGTCATCCGGCGAAAGCAGGCCCCGGACGAGGTCCCCGAGGTGCCGATCGAGGCCCCGGACGGCGCCGTAGGCCTGTTGGAGGCGCTGGAGAGCACCGGGTTCGCCCGCAGCCGCTCCGAGGGCCGCCGCCTGGTGGCGCAGGGAGGGGTCCGGATCGACGAGGGTCGGGTGTCCGACCCGTCGATGCGGCTCGAGCCGGGCAGCTACCTGCTCCAAGTGGGCAAGCGGCGTTTCGCTCGCCTCGTCGTGCGCGCCTGAGGGCCGAAGCTGCCGTTCCTGTTGGGGCTTCGCCCCGGGAAAGCCGCGGGGCAGGCGAATGGGGCGGCGATTGACACCTCGGCAAGCCTGACGTAACTTACGCGCCCGCTCGAGAGCCCCCCTGAAGGGCGCCTTGCGGACCGGCAGAGCGCTCGGCTCTTCCGCGGGCTCGGTCTTTGAAAAGCGAATAGCGCGCAGGCCTTAGGCCGCACTCGTTCAAGGGAGTTCCATCGGGACTCTGGCGTTCGCGTGCGGCAGACGGAGACGGAGTCTCTTGTCAATTGCAATACGGGGGATCGTTCGCGATCCCTTCAGGATAGAGGGGAGCACTTCGGTGACTTCCCGCTTCAGTTTGAAGAAACTGGAGAGTTTGATCCTGGCTCAGAACGAACGCTGGCGGCGTACCTCATGCATGCAAGTCGAGCGCGAAAGTCACCTTCGGGTGGCGAGTAGAGCGGC
>JAFDDB010000171.1 GCA_019311115.1 Deltaproteobacteria bacterium | reverse complement strand
CGGCCCAACGTGGGCAAGTCGTCGCTGCTGAACCAGCTGATCGGAGAGGACCGCGCCATCGTGGCCGACGAGCCCGGCACGACGCGGGACTCGACCGACACCTGGCTGCGGGTGGGCGGGCGCGACGTGGCGCTGATCGACACGGCCGGCCTGCGCCGCGCCGGGCGTCGGCGCGACCGGCTGGAGCGCGGCAGCGCGTATATGGCCGTGCGCTCGATCGAGCGCGCCGACGTGGTGCTGCTGATCCTGGACGTGGTCGAGGGGATCACCGACCAGGACGCCAAGGTGACGCGGCTGGCGCTGGATCGCGGCCGGCCGCTGGTGCTGGTCTGCAACAAGTGGGACGCCGTCGATCGGGGGCAGCGAAAGCGCGAGATCGAGCGGCAGCTCGACCGCAAGCTCGGCTTCGTGCCCGAGGCCATCATCCGGAACGTCAGCGCCCTCACCGGAAAGGGCACGCGCGACCTGCTGCCCACCGCCATCGGGCTCTGCGACGAGTTGCGCCGCGACACCCGCACGGCCGAGGTCAACCGCGTGCTGCGCGACGCCATCACCCGCTACGTCGCCCCGGTCTCCGGCCACAAGCGGGCGCGGTTCTTCTACGCCACGCAGGTCTCGGACCGGCCGTTCACCGTGCTGGTCTTCGTCAACGATCCCCGTTTGGTGGCAATGAATTACCGGCGTTACCTGGAGGGGTTCTTTAGGAAAGCCTTCCAGATCCGCTCGGCCCCCGTCCGGCTGCTGCTACGGGCCCGCCCGAGGAGCGACGATAGCGACGAGATCGACGCGGGAGCCGGGCGCGCGAGGCGCTAGACTCCCCGGGCCTCGAGGGACCGAGAGAGGCGACACGGCGGCGAAAACGGGAACCAGAAGAAGAAGGGCAGGGCGTTGACGACACGGCACCACGGCGAGACCGAGGCCCGCGCAGAGGGCTTCGAAGGGCGGATCGAGGACGTGTTCGAGTGGATCACCGATCACGCCCGGCAGGTGGTGATCGGCGTGGTGGCGTTCCTGGTCGTCGGGGGTACGGCTGGCGGTGTCTGGGAGTGGAGCCAGCGCCGAGCCGCCGTCGCGCAGAGCGACCTGGCGGCCGTCCAGATCACCTACAACCTGGCCATGGGCTCGTCGGTCCGGTCCGTCTTCGTGGCCGAGCCGGCGAACGCCGACCAGGCCGTGCGCGCTCGCGATGAGGCAGTGGCGGGCTTCGAGGCGGTGAGCCGCGACTACCCTGGCAGCGTGGCGTCGAGCCTGGCGCAGATTCGTGCCGCGGAGCTGGAGATCGAGCTCGGACGGGCCGACGCAGCCCAGACCCGGCTCGAGGCCGCCGCCGCGGAGCTCGACGCCGACGACCTGGTACGCGGGGTGGCGCTTCGCCTGCGCGGCTACGCGCTGGAGGAGCTGGAGCGTTGGGACGAGGCGGGCATCGCGTACGCCGCTGCCGCTGGCGTGCAGGGCTACCCGGACCGGCCCTCGGTCTGGCTGGCTGCGGCGGGGAGCTACGCGCGGGCCGGCGACTCGGACGGAGCCGCCGACGCCTACCAGCAGATTCTCGAGCTGGACCCGGCCTTCGCCGAGAGCCAGCAGGTCACCGAGAGGCTGAACGCGCTCGGAGGCGGCGGACTTCCCGGCGGCGCACCCGAGCCGACGGGCCTGCCCGCCGGCGAACCCGCGCGCTAGCCAGCGGGCTGCACGACTTCGGCGTCCGCCTGATCACGCTGCCGCCCGGCACCTGGTCGTCGCAGCGCCACTGGCACAGCCACGAGGACGAGCTCGTCTACGTGCTCGAGGGCGCCCGACGCCGCGGGACAGGGGTAGTCGAGCGCGCTGAGCGAGTCCCGGCGTCCGCGCCCTTGGCCTGAGGATCGCAACTTCCGATAAGATGCATTCTGTTAAATAGAAACGAGGCCTCCGGATCCGGGGTTGCGATGCGGCTCTTCCCTCCAGGGGCCCTCTCGAAGGGTCCGAGGCGCCCTATCTCGCTTCCAGGCGGTAGATCCAGACCTCGTCGAACTGGGTGGGGTCACGGCCGAAGGCGACCTTCTCGGTCCAGACCTCGCCGAACTCGGCGATCTCCGCGTCGTCCTCCACGCGGTGGGCCCCGAGTTCGTAGACCACGCCCTCGATGCGGGCGCGGACGCGCGGGTCGGCCTCGATGTTCTCGATCCAAGTGGTCTTTCCGCCCCCGCCTGAGACGTACAGTCGCTCGCCGACCACCGCGCCCACCACGTTGACCGAGTACGGGTCGTGCGGCCGCGTCTCGAGTTGGATTGTCTCCACGTCCGCGAACGGCTCGAAGCTCGCGGGCACGGGCTCCACGGGTCCGTCCAGGGCTCCGCCCGGAAAGACCACGAACGGGCCGCTGCACGCGGTTGCCAGCGCGGCAGTCATCACGAGCAGTAGCGCGATTGCGAACCGCTTCTCGTTCAGCTGGGACATGCGGGGCTCCTCATCCGGTGACCGCGAAAAAGTGCTCGAAGAATCGCTCGGGGTGGACGAACGACGCGGCCTCGTGGGGGCCGTCGGCGGCGCTCTCCAGCGTCGTGCTGCCGCGGTCCTCGCCTTCGCATCCGACGCGGACGGTGCCGCGGTTCCACTCCAGGGTGCTCGCGTCGAACAGGCAGGCCCCCGCCAGCGGGTCGTGGAACAGGAGTATCGGTCGCTCCCGGAACCAGACCTCGGCCATGTCGAGCGCGGGTTTCCAGCGTGGGTGTGCGCAGCGCTTCCTCACCTCGTCGGCGGGAAGCTGCACCCGGACCGTCACGTTCAGCCCCACCGAGCGGTGCGTCGCGACCGGCTCCGCGTAGACTCGCGCCGCCGCCTCGGGATCGCAGCGCACGTTCCACTCCTCCCGCTTTCCCCTTCCCGCACCGCGGCGGAAGTCACCGGCCATCATCACGAGGCCGCGCAGCAGTCCGGGCACGTCGGGGTGGGTCTCGAACAGCGCCCCGACGTTCGTGAGCGGCCCGATCGTCAGCAGCACGACCTCGCCCGGGTGTGCGCGCACGGTCTCCGCCAGGAAGCCGATCGCCGCGCCCTTCTCGAAGCCCGCGTCGTGGTCCCAGCGCGCGAGCGCCTCCTTCTGCGGGGCCTCGGGCTGGAGTTGCCGGCCGTCTAGCGGATCGTCGAGCCCCGCGTGGATCGGCACCTCGCGTCCGACCTGCTTGCAGATGGCGCTGGCCAGCGCGGCGCGCGCCTCGACCTCTCCGCTCACGGTGGTCACGCCGAGCAGGTCGCACTCAGGCTGCGCCAGCAGGTACGTCAGGCACATGGCGTCGTCGATGTCCGAGCCGATGTCGGTGTCGAGCAGGACCTTCAACTCAGCAGGGCCAGCGCCTCGCGCACGATCATCACCGCCAGCGCGATCCAGGCGAGGAGGAAGAGCGTGAAGCGGATGTTGACGACGTTGATCGTCGCCTGCACGAGCGAGTGTGCGATCCGCAGGCCCGTGAAGACCCAGGCGCAGGCGACGTGGAGCGCGTCCACGTGGCCCAGCACCGCGATCGAGATCGCCACCGCGTAGAACAGCACCGGCTGCTCGAACAGGTGGTTGTAGTTGTCCGCGACCTGCGCCACCTCGGGCGGCAGGCTCTTCAACGCGCTGGTGTCGCGCGCGTCCTGTGGGGACAGGCCGGCCTTCGTCATGGCGGGGAGCCGCGTGACGAGCATCCAGACGAACATCACGACGTGCAGCAGCCCCATCACGAAGATGGGCAGCAGGATCGCGTTGGCTTCCATGGCTCTACAGGCTCCACTCGTTGCCGGCGTCGTCGCCGGCGATGGTCGTTCGCGACATCACGCGCGCCTGGTCACCCGGCCAGGTGCGGCCGCGGTGCAGCACGCAGCGGTTGTCCCAGATCACCAGGTCCCCTTCGGACCAGTGATGGGCGAAGACGCGCGGTGCCTGCACGGCGTCGGCGGTGAGCTTCTCGAGCAGCGCCCTGCCCTGCTCCTCGTCCATGCCGACGATGTGCGACGCGTGGCGTCCCGCGTACAGGTTCGGCCGGCCCGTCGCGGGGTGGACGCGGACCAACGCGTGCTCGACCGGCGGGAGCGCATCCCACTCCGCGTCGCTCAGCACGTCGACGCCGCCGATCCGGCCCTGGGAGTAGCGGTAGCTGTGAACGGCGACCGCTCCGTCGGCCCGGGCGCGCGTCTCCGCGTCGAGCGCGTCGTACGCCGCGCGCATGTCGGCCCACTCGGTCTCACCGCCGTCCTGCGGGACCCGGCGTGCCGACAGGATCGAGGCCTTGGCGGGCACCCGCTTGAACGAGCTGTCGGTGTGCCAGAAGGTGTTGCCCAGCAGGAAGAGCGCGTAGCTGCCCTCGGGCGCGATCAGCCGGCCGTCGGGCCGCACGTTCGACAGGTAGGCGATCTCGGGGTCGGGCGCGCCCCCGACGATCAGCCGTTCGAGCGACCCGAAGCGCCGCGAGAACGCGATCTGCTCCTCGTCCGAGAGGAACTGGCCCTCGAAGACCAGCACCCCGTGCTCGTGCCAGGCGGCCTCGATCTCGCCGAACGTGGCGTCGTCGAGCTTGCGCAGGTCGACGCCGGAGACCCTCGCCCCTAGCGTGGCGTCCGCGATCGGCCGGACCTCGATCATCCCCGCACCCTACCAGCGATGCGGGGGCGCGGGGCGCTACCATCGACCCCCCCGCAGGAGAACGGAGCGCGCGTGACGCAGGACCGACCCGGGACGCGGATCCCCGTCCGGACCAAGATCGTCTACTCGCTGGGCGATCACACCGTGAACCTGGTCCTGTCGTCGCTGTCGCTCTTCTACCTGTTCTTCCTGACCGACAAGGTCGGGCTCGCGCCGGTGCTCGCGGGCGCCGTGCCCTGGATCGCGCGCAGCGTGGACGCGATCACCGACCCGGTCATGGGGCGGATCTCGGACCACACCCGCTGGCGCGCGGGCCGGCGGCGCCCCTGGTTCCTGATCGGCGCCCTGCCATTCGGCCTGTGCTTCGCGCTGCTCTGGGTGACCGTGCCGTTCGACAGCGAGCTCGCACAGTTCGCGTACTACACGAGCGTCTACGTCCTGCTCAGCCTGGCCATGACGGTCGTCTCGGTTCCGTATCTCGCGCTGATCCCCGAGATGGCCCGCGACTACGACGACCGCACGTCGTTCAACACCTGGCGGAGTGCGCTCGGAATCGTGGCGGTCTTCTTCGCCGTGGGGATGAGTTCGCTCGCGGACGCGCTGGGCGACGACGCCGCGGCCTGGTCGTATGCGGCGTGGATCGTGTCGGTCTGGCTCGTCCTTCCCTGGCTGCCGGTCTGGGCCGTCAGCTGGGAGCGGCCGGTCGAGTCGCCGCCGGCGATGGGCTTTCGCGAGGGGCTGCGCACGCTGCTGAACCACGCCGCCTATCGCAACCTGGCCACCTTCTACCTGCTGGCGCGGACGGCGCTGGACGTCGTCTCGGCGATGTTCCTGTTCTACATCGCGCGCGTGATCGGGCGGCCGGACGACTTCGAGATCACGCTGACGTTCTTCCTGTTCGTGGTGGTGGCCGCGCTTCCGATGTGGCTGATGCTGGCGCAGCGGTTCGACAAGCGCGGCGTCTTCCTGCTGGGTGTCTGCTGGTGGATCGGCGCGCAGCTGCTGATGCTGTTCGGCGGACCCGAGTGGCCGCGCTGGGCGATGTTCGCCGTCGCGGGCTTCGCGGCCGTCGGCTACGCGGTGGCCGACCTCATGCCCTGGTCGATGCTCCCCGACGTGATCGACGAGGACGAACTCGAGACGGGCGAGCGTCGCGAGGGCCTCTACAACGGCTCCTTCACCTTCCTGCGCAAGGTGGGAGGCGCGACGGCGGTGCTGCTGGCCGGGCTCGTGCTCCAGTTGGCCGGCTACGACGGCGAGCTGGAACGCCAGCCCGAGTCCGCGGTCACGGCCATCCGCGTGATGATGGGCGTGGTGCCGGCCGTCCTGCTGGGCGCGTCGGCGTGGCTCGCGAGGCGCTATCCCATGTCGCGCGAGGCGCACCGCGAGATCCTGGCGCGCCTGGCCCATCGGGCCACGAGCACACGGCGGTGAGCCTGGTGCAGAATGTAGGTGTGCCGGAAACACGCCTCGTCCTGATTCGCCACGGAGAGTCCCACGCCACGGTCGACGGCGTGGTGGGCGGCCACGAGTCGTGTCGCGGACTGACCGACCGGGGGCGTCGCCAGGCCGAGGCGCTGCGCGATCGGCTGAAGGCCTCGCCGGAGTTCGCCCCGGACGTCCTGCTGACGAGCATCCTGCCGCGGGCGATCGAGACGGCCGAGATCGTCGCGCCGGCCTTCGGTGACCTCGAGGCCGCGCGGGACTGCGACCTGTGCGAGCTGCATCCGGGCGAGTGCGATGGTCTCGTCTGGGCCGACTACCGCGAGCGTTACGGATTCGACATGCGTGCCGAGCCGGAGCGCCCCATGTCACCCGGCGGCGAGAGCCTGGCCTCGTTCCAGGCGCGCGTGGAAGCCCGGCTCGAGCGCGTGCTGCGCGAGCACGCCGGGCAGACGGTGGTCATCGTCGCGCACGGCGGCGTGGTCAGCGCAGTCAGCCTCTCGCTGATGGCGCACGGGATGCACCTGCCTCGGCCCTTCCGCATGCGCACCGAGAACACCTCGATCACCGAGTGGCTGCACGACGCGGACGTCCAGCGCGGCGACCCCGCCTGGCTGCTCGTGCGCTACAACGATGCCGCGCACCTGGGCCGCGGCCCGCGGCGCGCCTGACGGAATCAGCCGCCCGGGGTGCGCTCGAACGAGGCCACGCCGTCGGGCACGTGGTGGAAGCTCTGCATGTCGATGGTGAAGATGGCCATCTGGGGATCGCCGAAGGCCTTGGGGTCGTCGAGCGTGCCCACCTTGAGCATCACCGCGCCGGGGACGCCCGGGGCCTTCGACAGCAGGTGCGTGCCGC
>JAFDDB010000170.1 GCA_019311115.1 Deltaproteobacteria bacterium | reverse complement strand
GGGGCGGGGCTCGTAGTCGATCCGGCGTCGCTCGAAGGTCTCGGCCGCAAAGTCGCGCAGCGCCGGATAGCGCGCACCGAACGCGTCGAGGATCTGCGCCCTGCCCTCGTCCCAGGGCACGCGCCGCTGGCTCGAGATCGGCAGCGGCGCCATCAGGTCCTGGAAGCCGAGCCGTTCACTCCCCAGCAGCTTCGCCTTGCGCCGCAGGTAGCGGCGCGCGATCTCGGCGCGCGACTGCACCGCGTCCCACATGGCGTCGAGCGTCTTTCTCGTGATGCCCGCGTCGAAGACGGCCGGGACCAGGAAGTGCTCGATGCCCCGGCGGCGGTACAGCTCGAGCCGAGTACCGGCGATGCCGTTGATGCAGGCGGCCGTCACGTCCGCGACTCCCCGCCACGCAGCGTTTCCGCCATCGAGCGCGGCGCGGCGCACCGCCGGGTCGGCGTCCTCTAGGAACGTGCGCGTCATCGACACGGGGAGACGCCGCGTCTCCTGCCCGTCGACGGCCAGGTCGAACTCGAGCTTGCCGGACACCTGGCCGTAGAGCCGTCCCCAGGCGTGGATGCCGGTGACGGCCAAGTCGGCGGCCAGGGTCTCCAGGTCCTCCGACATGCTCCACTGCGCGCGCCGGCGCAGGCGCGTCAGGTGGTACGCCGCGCCGGAGAGCGACGCGTGCGCGGTCAGCCGGTCGAAGGTGGCGTCGTCCAGGTCGCGAAGCGCGGCGCGGACCGCAACGTTCACCTTCTGGAGCTCCGCTTCGAGCGACGCGACACGCGCGGTGTCGCGCTGGATCGCCTGGTCGAGCGCGTCCGCGGCGGCGATGCAGCCCAGGTAACCGGACAGGTGGCGCGTGCGCAGGCTCGCGTCCTCGACTCGCCCGAGCAGGGCGGCCCAGGCGTCGAGCGATGCGTCCGAGATCGGCGGCGCGGCTCGCACGTCGGCGAGCAGGCTGTCGAGGTCGATCCGCAGGCCCGCCCAGAAGTTCCGGTACACCTCGCCGCCGAACTCCGGGAAGTACGGCGTCATGTCCCAGTTCGGCACTGCGCTCATCGAGGTCCCCACGCCGTTCGCGCCCGCAGGGTAACGCACCGGGGCTCCCGCCCGACGTCCCGCAGTCGCGTACCATGGACCGCGGAGACCCTTCCGCCCCAAGAGGAGCCGCAGCCATGAATCTCGAGAACCGACTCGCCGGAAAGGTCGTGCTCGTCACGGGCGGGGGAAGCGGCATCGGCAAGGGCGCGTGCCAGCGCATCGTCGCCGAGGGCGGCGCGGTCGCCGTCGCGGACATCCGGGAAACGCTCGCGCAGGAGACCGCCGACGAGATCCGCTCGAGTGGCGGGCGCGCCGTGGCGATCGCCTGCGACGTCGCCGACGAGAAGCAGGTCGCCGCGGCGGTCGCTCGGACGGTCTCGGATCTCGGCGGCCTCGACGGCCTGGTCGCCAACGCCGGAACCGCCGGGTCGGGCTGGATCCACGAGGTGACGCTCGAGGACTGGAACTTCATCCTCGGCGTCAACCTGACCGGCCCCTTCCTGTGCGCCAAGCACTCGATCCCCCACATGGTCGAGGCCGGCGGCGGGTCGATCGTGGTCACGTCGTCGATCGCCGGCTCGGTGATCGGCGCGGGCGGGGCGTCGGCGTCGTACGCGGTGTCGAAGGCCGGCGTCATCCAGCTCGCCCGCCAGATCGCAGTCGACTACGGCAGCCAGGGCATCCGGGCCAACGCCATCCAGCCCGGGGCGGTGCTGGACAGCAACCTGGCCAAGCACGTGGGAGAGGACCGCGAGCGCCAGACCACGCCCGTGGCCGCCCTGCCGCGTCCCAAGGCGTGGCTTCCGCTGCGCAAGGCCGGCCACACGCGCGACGAGTACGGCGCCACCATCGCGTTCCTGCTCTCGGACGACGCCGGCTACATCACGGGCGCGTCGATTCCCGTCGACGGCGGCTACCTGTCGACCTGAGCGCCCGGGGCGACATCGGGCCCGTCTCTCGTTGCGGTACAGTCACCCCGACCGCAGCACGCGGACGTGCGGCAGAGCGACAAGGCGGAGGGACCGAGCCCATGGGATACGACTGCTTCGACGTGACCTTCGACGACAAGGTCGCCCACATCGTCCTGAACCGGCCCGAGAAGCGGAACAGCATGAACCCCGCCTTCTGGGTCGAGCTGCCCGAGATCGTGCACGACATCGACGACAACGCGCGCGCGCGGGTGATCGTCATCTCGTCGACGGGCCCGCACTTCTCGGCCGGTCTCGACCTGTCCGCGTTCGGCCCGCCCCCAGCGGCCGGCGGGGCCGCGGGCGCCGAGCCGACCGAGCAAGACAAGCGGGACGCGCGCAGGACACGCGGAGCCGGCTTCTACGAGAACGTGCGCCGCATGCAGGAGAGCTTCTCGTGCCTCGAGAGCTGCAGGGTGCCCGTGCTGGCCGCGATCCAGGGGGGCGCGATCGGGGGCGGAGTCGATCTCGCCACCGCCTGCGACATGCGCTACGCGACGGAGGACGCGTTCCTCACCATCCAGGAGACGAACATCGGCATGACGGCCGACGTCGGCACGTTCCCGCGCCTGGTCAAGCTGATTCCCGAGGGCATCGTGCGCGAACTCGCCTACACGGGCCGCCGCATGCCGGCGCGCGAGGCCGAGGCCGTGGGGCTGGTGAACCGCGTCTTCCCCGACCAACAGGCGATGCTCGCGGGCGTCATGGAGATCGCGCGAGAAATCGCGTCGAAGGCCCCGCTGGCCGTATACGGCTGCAAGCGGATGATCAACTACGCGCGCGACCACTCGACCGCCGACGGGCTGGACTACATCGGAATCTGGAACGCCAGCATGCTGCAGCCCGACGAGATCGTCGAAGCCATGACCTCGAACCGCGAGAAGCGCGCGGGCGACTTCGCGGAGCTACCGCGGGTCCGTCCACGCAAGGACGGCGACGGGTTCTAGCGCGGCTCGGGAAGGTCCGGCGCTAGGAGCGGCGGCGCGCGGCGCCCAGGGCCGACACGCCGATCAGCGCGACTGACTCAGGGTCATCTGCTCGAGGGCTCAGTCAAATCCGGGAGCGGGCGGGACCCGGGCTCAGAGGGGCTTCTCGAACCAGACCACGTCCCAGAAGCGGCCCTGCTTGTACCCGACCTCGCTGAACGTGGCGATCCGCCGGAAGCCGAAGGCCTCGTGGAGGGCCGCCGATGCCGGATTGGGCCAGGTCACCCCAGCGTACGCCCGGTTCAGGTCGAATCCCTCAAGGCCGCGAAAGAGCACCGTATAGAGCGCCCGGCCGAGCCCGCGGCCCGTCGCGTCCGGTGCGCAGTAGACGGTGGTCTCGACCGAGGTCCGGTAGGCGGCCTTGTGCCGGAACGAGTGCGAGCACGAGAAGCCGAGCACCCCGCCCTCCCCTTCGGCCACCCAGAGCTGGTGCGGGGTGCCGGGCGCGAAGCCGTCGAACCACGGGCGCCTCGCCTCGACGCTGAAGGGCTCCAGGTCGAAGGTCACAGGCGTCTCGCGCACGTAGTGGTTGTAAAGGTCCGTCAGGACCGGCAGGTCGTCGGCGATCGCGGGGCGGTAGATCGTGTCCATGACTCTTGGATTCCGGTTGACGAACGTCGTTCCACTTCCGATCGACCAGGGCATGCCGATCGACCAAGAAATGCCTATCGACCAAGGGATCCCGATGGAGAAGGGAATGGCCGATCAGGAGTGCATGGCGGCCCCGCTCTGGATCTTCGGCTACGGATCCCTGCTCTGGCGGGCCGACTTCCCGTGGGCCGAGAGGCGTCCCGCCTCGCTGCGCGGCTTCGCGCGGCGCTTCTGGCAGGCGTCCACCGACCACCGTGGCACGCCCGACGCGCCGGGCCGCGTGGTCACGTTGGTCGAGGAGGCGCCCGCCTGCTGCCACGGCGCGGCGTACCGCATCGAGGCCTCGGACGCCGGGCAGGTGCTCGACCAGCTCGACCACCGCGAGCGGGGGGGCTACGACCGCCTCTCGATCGACCTGGAGTTCGAGGACGGCCGACGCGAGGGCCTCACCTACCGGGCGAGCGCCGGCAACCGCAACTACCTGGGGCCGGCCCCCCTCGATGAAATCGCCGCCCAGGTGCGCACGGCCCGCGGGCCGAGCGGACACAACCTGGAGTACGTAGTGCGCCTGGCGGACGCGCTCCGCGACCTCGGACGCGGCGACCCGCACGTCTTCGAGCTCGAGCGCCTGCTGCAGCCGGCCGACTGAGCGCGCCACCCGCTCGTGATACGCTAACGGTGTGAAGGCCGCCGTCTACCACCAGACCGGGGCGCCCGACGTCTTCCGCTACGAAGAGGTGCCGGAGCCGGAGTGCCCGCCGAACGGCGTGGTGATCGAGATCCAGGCGATCAGCATCGAAGGCGGCGACGTGCTGAACCGCGCAGGTGGCGAAATGGCCCGCGTGCCGCACGTGGTCGGATACCAGTGCGCGGGCGTGATCTGCGAGGTCGGCCCCGAGGTGCAGGGTCGGCGGGTCGGCCAGAAGGTGGTCGCCGTGAGCGCGCACGGATCGCACGCCGAGAAGATCGGCGTTCCGTCGATGGTGACTTGGGCCATTCCCGACGGGCTCGACCTGGGCAGCGCAGCGTGCATCCCCATCCCGTTCGGCACGGCGGACGACTGCCTCTTCGAGTTCGGCCGGCTGCGCGAGGGCGAGACGGTGCTCGTGCATGCGGGCGCGGGTGGCGTGGGCATGGCAGCGATCCAGCTCGCCAAGCGCGCGGGCGCGACCGTGCTCTCGACGGCGTCGAGCACGGCCAAGCTCGACCGCTTGAAGGAGCTGGGACTCGACCACGGCATCAACTACGCCGAGACCGACTTCGTCGCGGCGGCGCGCGAGCTGACGGGCGGCAAGGGACCGGACCTGGTCGTCGACTCGGTCGGCGGGATGAACCTGCAGCGCAGCATCGAGTGCGCGGCGTACCGCGGACGCATCATCACGGTCGGAAGCGCCGGCCGCGACCCGCACGCGCCCGACGTGTCGTTGCTGTCCGCCGGCAACAAGAGCCTGACCGGGGTGTTCCTCGGCGCCGAGATCGCCATGCAGAACGCCCGGGTGCACCCGATGATCCAGCGTCACATCGAGGCGGTCGAGAGCGGCCAGCTGCGCGCGGTGATCGACCGCACCTTCCCGCTGGCCCAAGCCGCGGCCGCGCACGCGTTCATCGAGAGCCGGCAGGCCTTCGGCCGCGTCCTGTTGATTCCCTGAGCGGCCTCAGGGCTGGCTGCGCAGCAGCAACAGCAGCGAGAGCCAGCCGGCGATGAAGCACAGCCCACCGAGCGGCGTGACCGGTCCGAGCCAGCGCGCGCCGGTCAGGACGAGCAGGTAGATAGAGCCCGAGAAGAGCAGGATCCCCGCGCCGAAGAGACCCGCGGGCAGCGCCACCGAGCGCGCGCTCGCCTGCGCCCAGAGTGCGAGCGCCAGGATCACCACGGCATGGATCAGCTGGTACTGCACGGCCGTGCTCCAGCTCGCGAGCTGTTCGGGGGCGAGGCGCGCGCGCAGGGCGTGCGCGCCGAATGCGCCGAGCGCGACGCCGAGCGTTCCGGCCAGCGCCGCAAGGATGAGCCACGGACTCCAGTCCTTCACGAGGTCTCTCCCTGTCAGTCGTCGTCGTCCGGCGCCCTGCGCAGGCGCTTGCGCCCAGAGGCATGGCGCTTTCCGGAGAGGCGCCGCTCGACCGAGCTGCGCGTCGGACGCGTGGGGCGTCGGCGGCGCGGTGGCGTCGCGACCTCCTCGAGCATGCGGCGCAGCTTCTCGATGCAGTCGGCGATGTTGCGTCCGCGATCGCGGAAGCGCTGGCTCTGCAACACCAGGTCGCCCTCTCGCGTGATGCGCCGGTGGTAGCGCGCGACGAAGCGCTCGCGCACGTCGTCGGGCAGCGACCGGCTGCGCACGACCGGCCAGCGCAAGACGGCCTTGGTCGCGACCTTGTTCACGTTCTGTCCGCCCGGCCCGGAGCTCCTCGCGAAGTCGAAGTGGAGCTCGCGCAGGGGGATGCGGATCCTGTCGTTGACGATCAACATCGATTCACGACCAACATCGCGCACAGGCTACACTCTGCACCGTGAAGCGCGACGCCCCTCCCCGCCGACCCCCGCCCGATCTCGTGAGCGTGCTCGAGCACCGCGTGGCGTTCTGGGAGACCGACGCCATGGGCATCATGCACCACGCCAACTACGTGAAGCTGCTCGAGATGGCGCGCGTCCTCTGGCTCCGCGAGCACGACGTGCCATACCGCGACTGGGTGGACCAGGAGCGCCACTTCGCCGTCACGCACGTCGACGTGCGCTACCGGCGCGCAGTCCGGTTCGACGACCCGATCCAGGTGGCCGTCTGGCTGGAGTGGGTCAAGGGAGCCTCTTGCGGGATCGCCTACGAGGTTCGGGCCGGCGAGGAGCTCGTCGCGACCGGGCGGACCGAGCACGGCATGGTGGATGGGACCGGACGTGTGGTGCGCATCCCGGCCGAGCGCCGGGAGTCGATGGCCCGCAAGGCCGCCGGCCGGGGAGACTGAGGCCCCTACCCCGTATCTCGATGGCCCCTCCGGCCGTCAATCCTGCAGGAACCCCGAGATAAGTGGCGGGGAGGAGGAGCCGAAGTGGCCGACCTGGAGCTGAACGACGAGATCCGCGACGAGGCGCGCGTCACCTGGTACCGCTACCTCGACCTGCTGAATCCGTTCCGTCCCGACCTGTACCGCTACTGCCTCCGCCTGACCGGCGGCGACGTGTGGGACGCGGAGGACCTGGTCCAGGAGACGGTCGTGCGCGGCTTCGCGACGCTGGGCGCGCGCTACCGGCCCATCGACAACCCGCGCGGCTACCTGGTGCGGATCGCCAGCAATCTGTGGATGGACGCGATGCGCCGCCGGCAACTCGAGGCGCGAACACCCGCACTCGAGCCCGCTGCGGC
>JAFDDB010000169.1 GCA_019311115.1 Deltaproteobacteria bacterium | reverse complement strand
AACCGCAGCGGGCTGCCGAGCCGCCGGCCGCTGAGACGCCGGCCGCAGGTCCGGCGCCGGGCGAGATCGCGCGCCGCATTCTCGGCGGGCGCGCCGAGCTCGGCGCCGGAGAGGAGATCGTGGCCGTGAACGGTGTCCCGCTCGACGACGCCGCGCGCCTGCCGGAGCTGGCGGAGGCCCTGGCCGGGGGCGCAGCCACGTTGCAAGTGCGCGCACCCGACGGCAGCCAGCGCGACGTGACGGTGGAGGCGGCGCAATGATCCGAAGCCGAACCCGCGCCGCACTCGCCGCCCTGGCGCTGGCCTGCGGTCTCGTCCCGAGCGCCGGCGCTCGCGCCGACGAGCTGGACCGCGTGACCGAAGGCCGCGTCAACATCGACTTCCAGGACGCGCCGCTCACCGACGTGATCAAGCTGATGTCCGAGATCACGAAGCGGAACTTCCTGTACGACGAGAGCGTCGCGCGCGGAACCGTCACCCTGATCTCTCCCGCGTCGGTGACGATCGAAGAGGCGTACCGCGTCTTCGAGTCCATCCTGACGCAGAAGGGCTTCACGACCATCGAGGGGCCGGGAGGCGTGATCAAGATCATCCCGATCCGTGCCGCCAAGGAGTCCCCGATCGAGACGACCATCGGCGCGCACCGCCCGCCGAACCGCGACATCTACGTGACGCGGCTGATGCCGCTACGCTACGTGCAGGCGTCGACGATCGCCCAGAGCTTCCGCCCGCTCATCTCGAAGGACGCAAACCTGATCGCGTACGGCGCGACCAACACACTGATCCTGACGGATACGCAGGCCAACATCCGGCGCATGATGTCGATCCTCGACCAGATCGACATCGAGACCTACCGCGACCGGCTCAAGGTCATCCCGCTCGAGTTCGCCGACGCGGCCCAGCTCGTCGCGCACCTGAAGCAGATCTTCTCGGCCTCGGGCAGCCAGGCGACAAGCGCGCGAACTCCGCGCACGCGCGCGCAGCGGGCGGCCGCTACCGCGCCGGCGGCAGCGGGGGCCGGCGGCCTGTCCACAGCGGGCGAGCCGCGCTTCATCCCGGACAAGCGCACGAACTCGATCATCGTGATCGGCGCGCAGCCCGCCATCGAGCAGGTCGAAAAGCTCGTGCTGATGCTCGACTACAAGCGCGAAGGCGGCGGAGAGATCCACGTCTACCGGCTCCAGAACGCGGATGCCGAAGAGATGGCCCGTACGCTGGGCTCCCTGACGGGGGGCTCGCGTGGCGGGGCCGGCGGGGGCCAGGGGGCCGGCGTGGCCGCGGCGGCCGCAGCCCGGGCGGCGGCGGTGGCGGACCTCGAGGGGAACATCCGCGTCACGGCCGACGCACCCACGAACTCGCTGATCATCCTGGCCAGCGCCGAGGGTTTCGCCGCGATTCGCGACGTGATCGAGGCGCTCGACGTGCGCCGGCCCCAGGTGATGATCGAAGCGCTGATCATGGAGGTGAACGTCACCGACGGCACCCGGCTCGGAATCAGCTGGCTGTACCAGGGCAGCCAGAGCAGCGCCACCAGCTCTCGCGGGAGCGTGGGGTTCGACTCGGCCGGCGCCCCGAGCGACCTGATCGGGACCGCAGGACAGGGCACCCTGGTCAGCGCCATCCTGGGCAAGACCGTCGACATCTTCGTCGACGGCGTGAAGACCCAGGTCCCGGTCATCCAGGCGGCGATCACCGCCGCGGCCGAGAACCAGGACCTGAACCTGATCTCGGCGCCGATCCTGCTGACGGCCGACAACGAGGCGGCGCGCATCGTCGTGGGTCAGAACATCCCGGTGCCGACCACGCGGCTGCAGGCCGCCGACGCGGGCGAGTTCACGACGTCTCAGAACATCGAACGCCAGGACGTCGGCGTGACGCTGCGCGTGACGCCGCAGATCAGCCAGGGCGACACCGTGCGGCTCGAGATCTTCCAGCAGATCAGCGACGTGGTGGGCGGCAGCGACGAACTCGGCCCGGTCACCACGAACCGCGAAGTCGAGAACGTCGTCTACGTGCGCGACGGCGAGGCGGTGATGATCGGCGGCATCCTCACCGAGGTGCAGACCGAGACGGTGACCAAGGTTCCGTGGCTCGGCGACATCCCGATCCTCGGCTGGGCGTTCAAGAGTACGAACGACGCGTTGCGCAAGATCAACCTGCTGCTGATCCTGACTCCGCGCATCGTGCGCAGCGCGGAGGACCTGGAGCAGCTGACCTTGGAGCAGCGCGAGAAGTTCCGCGACGCGGCGGCCAGCGACCTGACCTACTCCCCCGAAGAGCGCGAGCAGCGGCGCCGCGCACTCGAGGCGGGGGTCCCCCTGCCCAACGACGAGAACCCGATCAGACGAACGCTCGACCTGCACACCGGGGCCTACCCGACCGAGTCCCTGCCCGGTCTCCGCGCCGCGGCGGCGGAGAGGCAGATCGCTCGCGAAACGCAGCAGGCCGCCGAAATCAGCACCTCCGGCGGCAACTACACCGTGCAGATCACGCTCTTCCGCGATTCGCGCGCCGCCGTCGACACGCTCGAGCGGTTGATGCGGCTCGGCTACGACGGGACCGTGCTCTCGCGCGAAGAGGGCAGCGAGACCCTGCACATGGTGCAGCTGGGACCCTACTTCTCCAGCGAGGTCGCACAGCGCGTCGCGCGCGAAGTACGTGCCGAGACGGACCGCCGCGCCATCGTGATCGTGGAGCCCTAGCCCGTGGCGGCCAGTCTTCAACTCGGTGACGTGCTGCTGTCCACCACGGAACTGACGCAGGATCGCCTGGACCAGGCGCTGGAGCGCCACCAGGAGTCCGGGCGAAGCCTCTTCGAGGTGCTGCTCGAGATGGAGGTGCTGCCCGAGCGCGACCTGTTGGCCGCGCTCGGCGAGATGTACGACATCCCCATCCGCGAGTCGCTCGACCCCGACGACGTCGACGTGGACCTGGCGACGCGCCTGCCGATCGCCTTTGCGCGACAGCACCACATACTGCCCCTGTCGCAGAGCGGCGACCGGCTCGAGGTGGCCATTGCCGACCCGATGCTCACCGAGCCGCTCGACGACCTGCGCGTACTCTTCCCCGGGACGTACTGCGATCCGGTGCTGGTCGAGCGCGCCTCGATCGTGCGCTGCATCAACCGGGTCTTCGATCGCGGCGGAACCGCGTCCGAGGTCGCCGAGGGCTTCAGCGACGAGGACCTGGACGACCTGGCCGACCACATCATCCACGAGCCCGAGGACCTGCTCGACGCGAGCGACGAGGGCGCACCCGTCGTGCGCCTGGTGAACTCGCTGCTCCAGCAGGCGGTCAAGGAGCGGGCCAGCGACATCCACGTCGAGCCGCGGGAGCGGGACCTGGTCGTCCGCTTCCGCGTCGACGACATGCTCACCGAGCCGTTGCGCCCACTGCCGAAGCGCCTGCATCAGTCGCTGACCTCGCGCATCAAGATCATGGGCAAGCTCGACATCGCGGAGAAGCGCCTGCCCCAGGACGGCCGGATCGTGCTGAAGATCGCCGGACGGGACTACGACGTGCGCCTGTCGACGGTTCCCACGCAGTACGGCGAGCGCTGCGTGCTGCGCCTGCTGCCGCGAACACAGGACCTGCTGCACATCGCGAGAATCGGAATGTCGCCCGAGCAGCAGGAGTTGTATCGCCGCCTGATCCACCGGAGCAACGGCATCATCCTGGTGACCGGACCGACCGGATCGGGCAAGACCTCGACGCTCTACGCGGGACTCAACGAGATCAACTCGCCGGACAAGAGCATCATCACGATCGAGGACCCGGTCGAAATCCAGCTCGCGGGCGTGGGCCAGATCGAGGTCAAGTCCGAGATCGGGCTGACGTTCGCACGGGGCCTGCGCTCGGTCCTGCGCCAGGACCCGAACGTGGTTCTCGTGGGCGAGATCCGCGACCTGGAGACGGCCGAGATCGCGATCCGGGCGAGCCTGACGGGTCAACTCGTCTTCTCGACCATCCACACCATCGACTCGGCCGGCGCGATCCCGCGTCTCATCGACATGGGCGTGGAGCCCTATCTGATCAGCTCGTCGCTGGCGGCCTCGCTCGCGCAGCGGCTCATCCGCGTGCTCTGCGTGCACTGCAAGGAGGAGTACTCCCCCGAGGAGGGCGAACTCTTCGAGGTCGGGCTCACACTGGACGACGCACGGGACTCCGGACCGCTGTTCCGCGCGGCGGGCTGCGCGCAGTGCAAGCAGACCGGCTACCGGGGCCGCACGGCGATCTTCGAGATCCTGGTCATCGACGACGGGATCCGGTCGATGATCGGCAAGGGCGTGGACGGCAAGTCGATCGAGGCCGCGGCAGTCAAGCGGGGGATGGTCACGATGCGGCTCGACGGAGCGCGCAAGGTGTTGACCGGCGAGACGTCGATCGCCGAAGTCCTGCGCCAGACCGAGGAGGACGCGATCGTCGCCATGGAGCCCGAGGTCGCATAGCCGTGCCGGTGTACGTCTACCGAGGACTCACCGCCGGCAACCGTACGACGCGCGGCATGGTCGACGCCGACAGCATTCGCGGCGCGCGCTCGAAGCTGCGGGCCGATGGCATCTTTCCGACCGAGATCAACGAGGGCCGCACGCGCTCCGTGTCGGCCGAAGTGCTCGAGAAGCTGCAACTCCCGACGCTGCGGCGCGTGCCCGACCTGGAGCTCGCGCTCTTCAGCAACCAGCTCGCGACGCTGATCGCCGCAGGCGTACCCCTGGTGGAGTCACTCACCGCGCTCACGGAGCAGATCGAGAATACCCGCTTGAAGGCCATCTGCGGCAGGCTCCGCGAAGAGGTGAACCAGGGACGCGGTCTCGCCGACGCCATGGGCGACTATCCGCAGCCCTTCGACCTGCTCTACCGCTCGATGGTGCGCGCCGGTGAGTCGTCCGGGGCGCTGCCGCTCGTGCTCTCGCGCCTCGGCAGCTACGTGCAGAGCCGGCTCGACCTGCGCAACCAGATTACCAGCGCCATGATCTACCCGGCGCTGATGCTGGTCGTGAGCGCTGCGGTGCTCACGTTCCTCCTCGTCGGCGTGATCCCCGACATCACGGCCCTGCTCGAGGACCTGAACCAGGAACTGCCGTTCCTGACGGTGATGGTCATCGCCGTGTCGGACCTGCTGCGCGCATGGTGGCTTCCCGGGGTGATCGTCACGGGCGGAGCCTTCATGCTGGTCAGCAGCGCCGTGCGGACCGAGAAGGGACGGCTGGTCTGGGACCGCTTCCGCCTGCGCCTCCCCGTGATCGGGCGCGTGCTCCGCTACGTGTCGATCTCGCGGTTCACCCGCACGCTCTCGACGCTGCTCTCCGGCGGGGTCGACATCGTCCAGGCCCTGGACATCGCCAAGTCGGTCGCGGGCAACACGATCATCGCCCGGGCCGTCGAGGACGCGCGCGAAGCCATCACCAAGGGCGCTTCGATCGCCGCGACCATGCGCGAGAGCGGCGAGTTCCCTCCGCTGGTCACGCACATGATCGCCGTCGGCGAGGCGTCCGGAGAGCTCGACACCATGCTCGGAAAGGTGTCCGAGACGTTCGACGACCTGGTGGAGAACGCGCTGAACCGCCTGACCGCCGTGATGGGCCCGCTGCTCCTCATGATCGTCGCGGGCGTCGTCGTTATCGTCATACTTTCAACGCTTCTCCCGCTGATGGACCTGACGTCGTCCCTCTAGAAAACGGGAAGCCACCGCGCGAACGCGAGGAGACCCCTGATGAACCCGGAAACCACGAAGAAGCTGAGACAGGCCGGCTTCACGATGCTCGAGATCCTGATCGTCGTGACGATCATCGGCGCCCTGATGGCGATCGTGGCGAACCGCTTCCTGAGCCGTCAGGTCGACGCCAAGATCAGCCTGGCCGCGACCCAGATGCGCCAGCTCGAACAGGCCCTCGAACTCTACCGGCTCGACAACGGCCGATACCCCACGACCGAACAGGGCCTCCGGGCCCTGAGCCGGGAGCCCACCACGGGCCCCACGCCCAAGCGGTATCCGCCGGGCGCGTACGTCGAGGCGCGGATGCTACGCGACCCGTGGGACGAGATCTTCAATTACCAGCTTCCGGGCGAACACAACGCGCACTCGTTCGACCTGTACTCGTTCGGACCCGACGGGCAGGAGGGCGGGGAGACCGTGAACGCGGACATCGTCAACTGGGACACGGAGGCGATCGACTAGGCGTGGGCGGCCCACGCGACGATCGCGGCTTCACCCTTCTCGAGATACTGATGGTCGTCGGGCTGCTCGCGGCATTCACGGCCGTCCTGGCGTCCCGCATGGGCGGCGGGTTCGGCGTGGCGATCGGCGGCGGCGGACGCGTGGTCGCATCCGAGCTGCGTTACGCCGCGCAGCGCGCGATCGCCACCGGCCGCACGCACCGCTGGGTGATCGACGTCGACTCGCAGGCGTTCCGGCTCGAAGAGCAGGTCGAGGAAGACATCACGCCCGCGGACGTCCGCGATGCCGTCCGCTCCACGCTCAAGCCGCCGGTCTCGGCCTTCAGCTTCGTCCCCGTCGACACGCACGCGGGCTCCTGGCGCTGGTTCGACGACGAGGCCGTGCGGATCGAGGGCGTGCGCGTTCGGCGCCAGTACTTCGACTCCGGACGCGTCGAGGTGGGCTTCGGCGAGGACGGCGGCGCCGAGAACGCGCTGGTCTACCTGGGCGACAGCTACGAGCACGTCCTCGGCGTGCGCGTGACCGGGTTCACCTCGGACGTGCGCATCATCGAGGGCGAGGCCCTGGCCGACGCCGAGACCGACCGCGACCTGGCGGAGGATCGGCTCGGCGCACCCTTGGAGCCGGAAGCGGCCGGAGACGGGAACGATCTCTTCGAGGACCGGACGGCGGATGAGGACGAGGGAGCCGATGCGCCGCTCTGAGCTCAGCGAAGGCTTCACGCTGCTCGAGGTCCTGATCGCGCTCATCATCTTCGTGACAGTGATGGGGGGCCTGATCAAG
>JAFDDB010000168.1 GCA_019311115.1 Deltaproteobacteria bacterium | reverse complement strand
CTCCGCGACCTCCGGGTGCGGCAGCACGTGGAAGCGCTCCTCGCGGATCGCATCGACGACGACCTGCGCCACGTCCTCGGGTTGCAGCACACCGTCCGCGCTCGCGACACCCGGCCCGCTCCCCATCTTGTCGCGGCTCGGGCTGTTCTGCCCGATGTTGGTCGCGACGGCCTGCGGGCAGAGCACAGAGACGCGGATGCCCTGGTGTCCGTGCGTAATCGCGATCCACTCGGCCAGCGAGATGGCCGCGTGCTTGGTGATCGTGTAGTGGAGCGACCCGAACTGCGCGAGCAGTCCCGCCGCCGAAGCGGTGCTCAGCAGGTAGCCGCTCTTGCGCTCGATCATCCCCGGCAGGACGGCGCGCGCCGCGTAGAGGTGCGCGAGTACGTGGACCTCCCACATGCGCTGAAGGTCCTCGACCGGCGCCTCGAGCCCGCCGATCGTCACGTAGCCGGCGTTCGAGAAGAACAGGTCGATGCCACCGTGCTCCCGCTCCACGTCGGCGACCAGCGAGCGAATCGCGCCCTCGTCCGACACGTCCAGGCCGACGCCGGTTCCGCCGACCTCGGCCGCCGCCGCCCGGGCGCCCGCTTCGTCGCGGTCTACAACCACCACGTGAGCGGCTCCCTCCTTGTTGAAGCGCTCGACCAGCCCGCGTCCGATTCCACTCGCGCCGCCCGTAATGACGGCGACCTTGCCTGCCAGTTCCATTCCTAGTCTCCCTCGCCGGCGCGGAGTCGGGCCGAGCCGACAAAGATCGCCGTCATGATGATCTCGGGAACGATGGCCTGCGCGGCGAAGTCCGCGTTGCCCGTGGCCCACGCCAGCGTGCGCATGACGGCCGCGGCGCCGACCATGATCGCCGGAGGATACGTCCAGCCGGCCTGTCCCGTCCGGACCGCCCAGGCCAGCATGGCGCCGCCCGACAGGAAGAACGCGCCGAAGTCGCCGATCTGCGAGCTGGCGCCGAGTCCGGTCAGCAACTCCATCCCCAGGCCCGCCGCGGCGCCCGCGGGGTCGACGATCCAGCGCACGCCCATCGCCAGGAAGAGCAGCGCAAAGAGTCCCGTCGCGATGCGTGCCGCCAGCTTCATGCCTGCTCCTCCTTGGATGCGCGCGCGCCGACTCGAGCGCCGACCGCCTTCAGGAAGTCGAGTGTCGCGCGGTTGAATTCGTCGGTCTTGTGGATGTTGGCGGCATGTCCAGCGCCGGGAATCACCACCTTGGTCGCTCCGGGGATCTTGGACGCCATGTAGTCGCTGCCCGCCAGGAACATGCGGTCGCGCTCGCCGACGAGCACGAGGGTCGGCACGTCGATTCCGGGGAGCGAGTCGATCACGCGCGCGTCGCGCTGCACCAGCATGACGCGGCCCGCGTTCGCCAGGCCGCGCGCGGAGCGGTGGTTGTCGCCGAGCACCGCGGCGCCCGAACCCAGGGCCTCGAGTCCGCCTGCCTCGAGCTGGTCAGCGCGCTTGCTCGACATCTCGTTCCAGCTCTGGCGGGGACCATCCTTCTTGAAGCCGGGCCCCGTGTTGAAGAGCATGAGCGCGCGCACGCGCTCCGGGTACTCGAGCCGGAACAGCAGTGACAAGTAGCCGCCCATCGAGTGCCCGCCGATCACGGCGCGGTCCGCGCCGGCTTCGTCGAGCAGCGCCCGCATGTCTTCGAGCGTCTCCGCGGCGGTGTAGGCCTGCGGATCGTCCGGACTGCCGGACTCGCCGTGTCCGCGAAGATCCCAGGTGATCACGCGGTGCTGCGCGGACAGCGCCGCGAGCTGGAGCTCCCACATGCGCGATGTGGCGGTATAGCCCGTCGTCAGTAGGACGACCGGGCCGTCTCCGTGCACCTCGTAGTGGATGCGGGTCCCCGCGCGGTCCAGCGTCGGCACTCAGCCCGCCTGCAGCACGTGTACGACGCAGACCGCGCCGATGCCGACCATGTGCGCGAGTCCGGTGCGCGCGTCCGGCTGCTGCCGGGCACCCGCTTCGCCGCGCAGCTGGCGCGTCAGCTCGCAGATCTGTCCGGCGCCGGTCGGCCCGATCGGGTGCCCCATGGCGAGCAGGCCGCCCG
Source organism: Deltaproteobacteria bacterium (assembly GCA_019311115.1). GTDB lineage: Bacteria > Myxococcota_A > UBA9160 > SZUA-336 > SZUA-336 > JAFDDB01. The sequence continues at coordinate 11,910 of JAFDDB010000168.1, read as the reverse complement.
ACGGGCTGACGGCGCAGCGGCCGCCGATGGCGGTGTCGCCGTTCGCCAGCATGCCGGCGCCTTCGCCCTCGCCGCAGAGGCCCATGGCCTCGACGTAGAGAAGCTCCTCGATCGCGAACGCGTCGTGGCACTCGATCAGGTCGAGGTCCTGCGGGCCGATCCCCGCCTGCTCGTACGCGAGCGACGTGGTCTCGCTCGTGAGTTCGGCGTCGAAGTTCTTGGCGCCGGGGTATACCCGCTCGGTGCGCGTGACGGACGCGAGCACTCGCGGTGCGCGCGCCGACTCGAGTCCGAGCCGCGCGATGGCGTCATCGGACGCCACGATCACCGCGGCCGCGCCCTCGCCGATGGGGCAGCACTGCAGGCGCGTCAACGCGCCCGAGATCTGCGGCGGCGCGAGCACCTCTTCGAGCGTGCGCGCCTTCTGGCGCTGCGCGTAGGGATTGGCCGCGCCGTTCTGGCTGTTCTTGACTGCCACCTGCGCGACCTGCTCGGGGCGCACGCCGTGGCGATGCATGTACTCGTTGGTCAGCAGCGCGAAGTGCGTAAACGGGGCGACGCGTGAGCCGACCAGGTCGCGGATGCCGGTCTTCGAGCCCGCGATCGCCAGCGGCGCCGGCTTGTCGACGCCCATCGCGAGCACCACGTCGCTGATGCCGCTCGCGACCTCGAGACAGGCCTGCGCGAACGCCGTCGACCCGGATGCCGACGCGTTCTCGACCTGCGTCATGGGGATCCCCGAGGCGCCCAGGTGCCGCAACATGGGACGAGTGGACGCGAGGCCGAGGAGCGCCGTCCCGTTGTACACGCTCTCGATGTCTCGCCAGGCGAGCCCCGCGTCGGCGAGCGCCTCGCGTACGGCGGTCAGTCCCAGCGTGACGAAGGTCGTCTCGCTCATGCGCTGGTAGCGGTGCAGGCCGATGCCGACGACGCGGACGGGGCGAAGCTCGCGCAGCGTCTTGCCCATCAGGAAGCTCCTCCGTCCGAGGCGCCCAGCGGCGCGAAGCGCAGCTCGACCGTCTCGTTGCCGTCGTCGTCGCTGCCCTGCGAGACGAGGACGGACTGCACGCGATCGCCGATCCGGAGTCCCTCGTCGGTGGGGCAGGTGAGCGTCGCGCGAACCGCCGGACCGTCGTCGAGCACGACCACGCCCACGGTAAAGGGAGCCTCGATGCCCTTGCCCATGTGCAGGTGCACGGTGGCGAAGGCCGCCAGCTCGCCGGCCCCGGCAAGCTCCCGCGACTCGAGCGCATCCGGCTCGGCGCCGCACGACTCGCAGCCGTAGGGGTTGGGAGGGAACGCGACGTGGCCACAGCCCGCACAGCGTTGGCCGAGTAGCGGGGGGTGCTCCCCGCTCGCGGGGTAGAGGCCCGGGTGGGCGGCGCGTCGCTCGGGCATGACTTCTCCTCGGTTCCCTCACCTGCTGCGATGCTGTTCTCGCACGGCAGGCGGGGCGGAAGCCAGCTTACGATTTTGCTTGCTATACGATCAACAACAATTCAGGGTGAGGCCATGATCGTGGAGCGCAGGAGCCAGGCGGAGCGGCGCGCTCTCTCCGAGCAGCGCCTGCTCGAGGCCGCCGTCCGGCTGATCGCCGAGAAGGGCTCGAGCCGCACGACGCTGGCCGAGATCGGCGAGCGGGCCGGCTACAGCCGGGGCCTCGTCAACCAGCGCTTCGGCTCCAAGCGCGACCTGGTCCGCCACCTGACGCGCCGCATCCAGCAGGAGTTCCTCGAGCAGACGCTGCTTCCAGCGCTCGATGGCGAGACCGGGCTCGCCGCGCTGCTCGCCGTCGTGGACACCTGCGTGGGCGGGCTCGACCGCGCCGGCGAGACCGCGCGAGCGTTCTACGTGCTGCTCGGCGAGTCGATCGGGCCGGTGCCGGAGATCCGCGAGACCCTCGCGCTGGCGAACCGCGAGTTCCGCGCCGTTGTCGAGCGCGAGATCAAGCGAGGCATCGAGGCGGGCGAGATCCGCCCCGACGTCGAGGCGTCGGCCCAGACCGGACTGCTGGTGGGGTCGCTGCGCGGAATCGCCATCCAGTGGCTCGTCGATCCCGACTCTCTCGACCTCGATAGCCTGCGCCGCGAGCTACGCCAGTCACTCGAGCGCACACTTCGTGCGGATCGCGACTGAGGAGGAAACCTGTGCTCTCCCCCTACCGAGTCCTGGACCTGACCGACGAGCGCGGCCTGGCGTGCGGCTGCGTGCTCGCCGACCTGGGCGCCGACGTCGTGCAGGTCGAGCCTCTGGAGGGCTCGAGCGCGCGGCGGCGCGGACCCTTCTTGAAGGGCGAAGCCGGCCCCGAGAACTCGCTGCAGTGGCTCGCCTACGCGCGCAACAAGCGGAGCGTGGCGCTCGACCTGCAGGATCCCGCTGCGAGAGACGAGCTGTTGCGGCTCGTGGACGGAGCGGATTTCCTGATCGAGTCCCAGGGCGCGCGTGTCATGGCCGCGCTGGGACTCGGCTACGACGAGCTGGCCGCCCGCAACCCGGCACTCGTGTACGTCTCGATCACGGCCTTCGGGTCCGAAGGGCCCAAGGCGGACTACCCGGCGACCGACCTGACGGTGCAGGCCGCGTCCGGCTCCATGGCGCTCAATGGTGAGGCCGACCGGGCGCCGCTGCGTGCGGGCGGCGTCTCGGCATGGGCCTACGCCGGAATGGAGGCGGCGGGCGCGGCCCTGGTCGCTCACCACGAGCGCGTGCGCAGCGGACGCGGCCAACACGTCCACGTGTCGGGACTGCTCTCGACCAACCTGGCGGCCGTCTTCTCGCTCCTGTCGGGTTCGCTCGGAGGGCCGCGAGGAACGCGCGCCGGCGGTGGATTGCAGATCGGCCCCGTGCGCTCGCCCTTCATCTGGGAGTCGTCCGACGGCTTCGTGTCGTTGCTGCTCATGTTCGGGGGGCCGGGCGGACGATTCTTCGGGAACTTCCTGTCGTGGATGCGCGAGGAGGATGCGCTGGACGCCGAGGATGCCGAGCGCGACTGGAGCGCGGTGCTCGGAGAGATCCTGACCGGGAAGTCCGGGCCCGAGGCCATGGCGGGCCTGGTCGAGCGCATCGCCGACTTCCTGCGCGCGCGCACCAAGGCCGAGCTGCTCGACGCGGCGCTCTCGCGGGAGCTGCTGCTCGTGCCGGTCTCCACCGTCGAGGACGCGTTCGAGAGCCCTCAGTTCGAGGCGCGCGGGTACTGGCGCGACGTGGAGCGGGACGGCCGGGCGCTGCGCTATCCCGGGCCGTTCGCCGTCCTGTCGCACACGCCGATCCGCTACCGCCGCCCGGCCCCGCGCATCGGCGAGCACACGCGCGAGATCCTGGACGAGCCGCCGCGCACGCCGGCGGCCAGCGTCGCAGAGCCCGCGGCTCCGGCGACCGCGGACCTGCCGCTGGCGGGACTCAAGGTGCTCGACTTCATGTGGGTCATGGCCGGCCCGTACTCCACGCGCGTGCTCTCGGACTACGGCGCCACCGTGGTCAAGGTCGAGTCGGCGAGTCCCATGGACCTGGTGCGAGTGCTCCCGCCCTTCTACGGCGGCGTAGCCGGTCCCGAGAACTCGGCGTCGTTCGGCAGCCTGAACGCCGGCAAGCGCAGCCTGTCGCTGGACCTGCGCACGCCCGAGTCGCGCGCCATCGTGCACGACCTGGTGCGCTGGGCCGACGTGGTGACCGAGTCGTTCTCGGCCGGTGCCATGAAGGACCTGGGCTTCGACTACGACTCGCTCCGTGAGATCAATCCCGGTCTCATCATGCTGAGCAGCTGCCTCTTCGGACAGACCGGGCCGCTCTCGCCGATGGCGGGCTACGGCACCATGGGCGCCGCGGTCGCGGGGCTGGTGCAGCCCACGGGCTGGCCGGACCGCGCACCCTGCGGCCCTTTCGGCCCGTACACCGACTGGCTCGCGCCGCGTCTCACGGTGCCGACGCTGCTGGCCGCGCTCGACCACCGACGGCGCACCGGGCAGGGACAGTACGTGGACCAGGCGCAGGCGGAGTCGGCGCTCCACTTCATGGCGCCGGCGCTGCTCGACTACTCGGCCAACGGAGAGGTGATCGACCGCGTCGCGAACGCCGATCCGCAGATGGCTCCGCACGGCGTGTTCCCCGCCGACGGCGACGACGAGTGGCTGGCCGTCGCGGTGCGCGACGACGCGGACTGGAAGCGGCTCTGCCACGCGATCGAACGGCCGGACCTCGCGTCCGACGCGCGTCTCGCCTCACTCGACGGACGCCTCGAGCACGGGGACGAGATCGGCGCCGCGCTCTCACTGTGGACGCGTGAGCGCGGAGCGTCGGAGGCGGAGCAGGCGCTGCAGCAGGCCGGTGTTCCCGCGCACGTCGTCGTGCACGCGGAGCGCGCGTCGGAGGAGCCGCAGTTCGAGGGCCACTTCGTCGAGGCGCCGCACGCGCTGCACGGGACCGCGGTCGTCGAGTCTTCCCGCTTCCAGCTCTCGACGCTCGGGCAGGACACCGACGCGGTTCTTCGCGAGCTGCTCGGCTACGACGACGGCCGGATCGAATCCCTGCGGGCCGCCGGAGCGCTCGGCCCCGTCACCTGAACAGGAGACCCCGCTAGATGGAATTCGAGCTGAACGAAGAGCAGCAGATCCTGCGCGAAGAGGTGCGCAAGTTCCTCGAAGCCGAGATCCGGCCGCTCGACGACGAGTGGGGCGACGTGGAGATGACGGCGGACCGCGCCCGCGAGTTCTGCAAGAAGCTGATCCCCTGGGGCTACATGGGGGGCGGGGTCGCGGAGCTGGGCGTCGAGCGCGACGCGACGGTCGGCTGCATCCTGAACGAGGAGCTGGCGCGGGTCTTTCCCGCCCTCGGTGGCGTCTCGGGCATGACGTCCGGCACGGCGGCCGGCATCTCGATGGGCGGGCACCCCGAGGTCGCCGCGCGGCTCGTCGAGCCGTTGCGTCAGAGCGACCTGATCGGCTGCAACGCGTTCACCGAACCGAACGCCGGCTCCGACCCGTCGGGCATCGAGTGCCGGGCCGAGAAGAAGGGCGACCGTTGGATCGTCAACGGCGCCAAGGCGTGGATCTCGAACGGTCACATCGCCGACGTGGCCATCGTGCTGGTGCAGACCGACCCGTCCAAGGGCGCGGCGGGCTTCCGGCAGCTCGTGATCGACCGGCGCGAGTCGCCGTTCGAGAGCCGCGACACGCCCACGATCGGGCTTCGCGCCTTTCCGACTTCGGAGCTCTGGTTCAACGACGTCGAGGTGCCCGAGATCAACACGATCGGGGGTTGGAAGCAGGGCGCCGGAGGGGTCGATCCCGCGACAGCGTTCGCGCGCACACTTGCCGCGATCGCCGGCGTTCGAGCGGGCACCGCGCTCATGTCGGTCGGCATCGCGCAGCGCGCGTTCGATCTCGCGCTCGACTACGTCAAGCAGCGCCGCCAGTTCGGCAAGGAGATCGCGCGTCACCAGATGGTGTCGGCCATGATCGCCGACATGGCGACCGACATCGACGCCTCGCGCCTGCTCTGCTACCGGGCGCTGCACAAGCGGGGACGCCCCGAGGTCGAGGCCTCGATGGCCAAGGCCTTTGCGACCGAGGCGGCCGTGCGCGTCTGCTCGACCGCAATGCAGTGCATGGGCGCGAACGGGCTGGCCACCGAGAACCGCGTCGAACGTTGTCTGCGCGACGCTCGCATGCTCACGATCCCGGACGGGACGACGCAGATCCAGAAGCTCATCGTCGGCCGCGCGCTCACCGGCATGTCGGCTATTCGTTAGGAGGAAACATGAGTCAGGACATCCTCGACCTCAAAGGGCGCGTCGCGCTCGTGACCGGCGCCGGGCAGGGCGTCGGCCGCCAGACGGCGCTTCACCTGGGCGGCCACGGCGCCGGCGGTGTCGTGGTGAACGACGTGGTCCTCGACCGCGCCGAGGCGGTGGCGAAGGAGGTCGAGGCACTGGGCTGCCGCGCGCTCCCCGTCGCCGCCGACGTGACCGACCGCGACGCGGTCAACGAGATGGTCGGGCGCGCCGCCGCGGAGCTCGGTCCCGTGGACATCCTGGTGAACAACGCCGGGAACATGGGCGCCGACCCGACGCAGGTCGAGCGCAAGCCCTTCTGGGAGGCGAGCCGCGAGTCGTGGGACGCCTTCATCGGCGTCAACCTGTACGGCGTGTTGAACTGCTCGAGCGCCGTGATTCCGGGGATGATCGAGCGCGGCGCGGGCGGACGGCTGATCACCGTGATCTCCGACGCCGGGCGCGTCGGCGAGCCGAACCTCGAGATCTACTCCGCCGCCAAGGCCGGCGCGGCGGGCTTCACCCGCGCGGTCGCGCGCTCGCTCGGCCGGCACCAGATCACCGCGAACTGCGTGGCGATCGCGACGACCCGCACTCCGGCCGTCGCCGCGATGACCGAGAACGAGGAGCTCGCGAAGCGCGTGCTCAAGAACTACACAATCCGCCGCTTTGGCGAGCCCAGCGACGTGGCGAACATGGTGCTCTTCCTGGCGTCCGACGCGTCGGCCTGGATCACCGGCCAGACCTACCCGGTGAACGGCGGCTTCTCCTTCTCGATGTAGAGGACACGACGATGAGCGAACCGATCCTGGCCGAGGCCCGCGGCCACATACTGCTGGTGTCGATCAACCGGCCCGAGGCGCGCAACGCCTTCGACGGCGCGACCGCCGCGGCCATGGAGGCCGCCATGGACCGCTTCGAAGAGGACTCCGAGCTGCGCGTCGGCATCATCACCGGTGCGGGGAAGGCGTTCTCGGCGGGCCAGGACCTGAAGGCGGCCGCCAAGGGCGACATGGGCGCGACGCGCAGGCGCGGCGGCTTCGGCATCATGGCGCGGCCCCCGAACAAGCCGCTGATCGCGGCCGTCGAGGGACACGCCGTCGCAGGCGGGCTCGAGCTCTGCCTCTCCTGCGACCTGATCGTCGCCGCGCGCGACGCGCGGATGGGAATCCCCGAGGCGCGCCACAACCTGGTAGCCGTCGGCGGCGGGCTCTTCCGCCTGCCGCGCCGGATCCCCTACCACCTGGTTATGGAGCTGGCCTTGACGGCCGACACCTGGACCGCGGAGCGCATGCACGAGATCGGGCTCGTGAACCGGCTGGCCGAGCCGGGGCAGGCGCTCGATGTCGCCTTCGAGCTGGCCGAGCGCGTGCTCGCAAATGGTCCGCTCGCCGTCGCCGCCAGCAAGCAGATCGTGCAGCGGTCCAGCGAGTGGACCGAGGAAGAGGCCTGGCGCGAGCAGATGAAGATCGCCGGGCCCGTCATGCAGTCCGAGGACACGCGCGAGGGCCTGGCCGCGTTCGCGCAGAAGCGCGCTCCGGTCTGGAAGGGGCGCTGACGCTCGGGCAGCGCAGAGTCAGCGGCGCCGCAGGCGCGAGGTTCGCTTCGCTCCCTTGGTCTCGCGCATGCGCATGATGCGCAGCTCGCGCACGGCGTCGATGGACTCGGGGTTCAGCTGCACGGACCGCTCGAAGGCCTTGGTGGCCAGGTCGAGGCGGCTGGTGCACTGGTAGAGGCGGCCGAGCACGAGGCACGGCTGGTAGTGCTCGGGCGCGAGCTTCATGCCCGCCTTCGCGTGCGCGATCGCCTGACGAATCGTCTTCTTGTCCCCGCCGTACGCCATGTACATGGCCCAGCCCACGCAGGCGCGATACACGCCCACCTCCGGCGCCAGCTCAGCCGCGCGCTGAAAGGCGAGGAGCGCAGCGGCGTTCTCGGCCCGCTCGAGCAGCTTCTCACCCGTCCGATGCTGCTCGGCGGCTTCGGCCTCCCGGGGCGACTGCTCCACGGGCGGAGCGGGATCTTCGAGCTCGAAGGCATCGAACGAGTCGGGGTCGCACACGGCCGAGTACGCCCGCTCCAGATCCTGCTGAGCGGAGACCACGATGGCCTGCAGCTCGCGCCCGCTCCGGCCCAGCAGGCCGGGGTCGAGCCAGCGGCGTAGCCGGTGGTAGACACGCGCGATCTCGGTCGGCTCCGTCTCTCGCTGGATGCCGAGTGCCATGAACGGGTCCGTCGAGCGCAGCCGTTCGCAGAGCGACAGAAGCTCGCCCTCGCTCGGTCCTTCCGGCCCCATCGCCAGCGCCTTCGCGACCAGCGAGCGCAACGCGCGGCCGCTGATCCGGCTTTGCCAGACGGGAAGCGCACCCAGTCCGCGCGCTTCCTCGTACAGCCCGTCGGAGGGCTTCTCGCGCAGGAAAAGAACGACCGGCAGCTCCGCGCCCGACGCCTTCGACTTGCGGAGTACGCGCAGCGGTTCGAGGCTGTCGCCTTCCCCCTCGATGCGCGCGTCGAGCAGGAGGACGTCGGGCGCCTCATCGTCGACCACGCGCATCAGGCACTCGGTCGAGTCGGCCGTAAAGGTGGCGAAGCCGCCCCTCTCGAGCCGACGTGTCACCTCATGGCAAAGCTGCGGGTCGCCGAACGCGCACAGCACCCGCCGGCTTTCCGCCCCCTCCGAGTTCCGCCCCATCCTGGCCCGCTTTTCGGGCGTTCCCGGAACGCGCTTGAACGCGCCCGACCGGCCAACGTAGCCGGGTTCTACTCCGCCTGGGTCGCGCCACGGAGTCGGAGCCAGAGCCAGACGCTCGCGCCTCCGATCAGCGGCGAGCTCACCAGGCCCGGAAAGTACCCGCCCGCCGCGATGGCCAGGAGCGGGTGCGCGACTCCGTTGAGCATGCCTGCGATCGCGAGGAACCAGGCAGCGAAGAAGGCAGCTGGCCGCGCCGATCGGACTCCTGGAATCGAGGCGACCCAGATGCAGAGCCAGATCAAGTTGAAGACGACGAAGACCAGGAGCGGAATGCCCGGCAGGCCGAGCAGGGCGCCCAACCGCTCGTGAAATCCGGTCGCCGTTTCCTCGGCGAAGTGGACGCCCTGAATCCCGACTGCAAGAGCGAGTGCACGGCCAGCCGCGATTCGCGCCGCCACCTTCTCGACAGGCGACGAACGGTTCCTGACGAGGAATACCGCGGCGAGGGCCGCCAGACCCAGGACCAATATGCTGGGGAGCAAGCTCAGCATGAACCGTCAGCTCCGGCGTCGTAGATCAGACAGCCGGCCTCCGCCTCGGGAGCCAGCGACCGACTCGATGACGGTAGGCATCGTACTCGTCACCGAACGCCCGGTGAAGCTGGCGTTCTTCGTAGAGAACCACGACGAGATGGAAGCTGGTACCGACGAGTGCAGCATAGAAAACCAAGGGCGCGGCTTGAAGCAAGATCGCCCACGCCGAGATCACGGTGAGAACGCCCACGTACATGGGATTGCGGGTGTACCGGTAGAGCCCTCGAACCACGAGCTTCTTCGGTGCGTCGATAGGGGCCGGCGTACCCCGGCCGAAGGTGGCGAAGTCCCAGATGCACCAAGCGTAGATGGCCCCGCCGGCCGCGAATGCGGGGAGCGCGAGGGCCACGGCCCAGACCGACGAGGGCGAGCGATCCCCGGCGATCAGCAGCGGCATGTAGACAGCGACCGTACCCGGGACGAGCACGGTGAACAGCAGGTTCTTGAGGAGCAGCGCCATCGGCGTGGCTGTCGGCTAGTGGCCAAACGGCACGGCTACTCCCTCCGAAACGCGGATGTAGTAGCCATCGGGATCCGTGATGCGGAAGTCCCGGTCGCCCCAGGGCTGCACGGCGATCTCGCCCGGCGAGTAGCCAGCCCGTTCGAAAGCAGCCCGAGCTTGCTCGAGTTGCGCGGTGTAGAGAACGATCTCGGTTCCGATTGGCGGGTAGCGCAGAAAGCCGAGCCAGCGAAGGGGAAGCCACCATGGGACGGGAGACAGTGCGATCACGGTGGATTCGCTTCTCAGCGTGGTGTACCCGGAGGGTTTCGCATGTACCACCACTATGCCGAGGATCGCGTAGAACTTCGCGGACTCGACGGTGTCTGCCACGAAGAGTTCGACCTTCGATTCGACGACCATTCGTGGAGCGTCCTTGGCGATGGCGACAGGCCCCGTTGCGATGATGACGAGTGCGAGCGCGAGAGATCCTGTCCACCGCATGTCCTGGCCCGCCTCGCCGCCAACGCATCTGCGCTCAGCTGCGCTCAGCTGCGCGCCTGCTGACCGCCAGCAGAGCGATTTCGAACGCTCGATGCCAACAGGCTACCAGCCCCGGAACGGCTCGCGAAGGCGTGTCGGTTGCAGCGCCTTGTTAGGCGGCACGTCGCACCTAGAAGGACCAGAAGTTCACGGGGTTCTGCGCTCCGCAGTTGGGGCAGGTTCCACCTGCATGTTCCGACAAGCCTGCCTTGCGACGGCAGTCGGACCACGAGATGGGGACTCGAATTGCGAGAATCGCGGTGAGAACCAGCAACGCCCATCCGAGATACGGGATCGCGACGAAGAACGTGAGGACCGCGGCGATGAGAACCGCCATGGCGCTAACGAGGTAGATGCCGGGTGCACTCGAGCCCCCGGGTGCTGGCTGAGCCCAGCTCGCGCTAAACCTAGACTGGCAGCCTGAACACCTCACGGGTCGCGACGCCGCCCAACGGACTGGGCTTCAGTTGCGGGGCGCCGCGCCTCCGCAGTGTGTTGAAGCGCCGGGTTTCGATGCAAGAACCGTAACACAGGGGTTTGGAGCGAGCGGTGCGCCGTCAGCTGCAAGCGCTTGTTGGGCGGCGAGCAGCCTAGACCGGGAGCCCCGGAACCAAACGAGCACGTACGCGCCCCATGTACTCGCGATAGCTCGATCCATATTCCTTGAGGAGTGCTTCCTCCTCGATCAGCGCATGAAGGTAGAAAGCAATAATCCAGACGGGCGTGAGAGCCAGCCCGATCGCAGACCCGTAGAGGATGGCCCAACCGATGCCCCAGATGATGTTCGCGAGATACCCCGGATGGCGGACCAGCCCAAACACACCGCGAGTGGACAGCGGTTCGACCGTGTCGGGCCGTGTCGCGGGGCGAATGCGCAGTAGAGGTGCCATGAGGAGTAGCGATGCGCCGATGATCAACACACCGAGGGTGTCCGAGAGTGGAAATGAAAACCGTATCTGTTGCACGAACGGAAGAACCAATGCAACGCGGCCGAAGGTAACCATGGAGATGACGACTACGCCGAACCACGTCCGTCGGCCCACTACGGGCGAGCCCTGGATCGCGTTTCCACCGACAAGTCCGAGCATCGCAACAAACGCCCAGAAATAGGGATCCTGTACCGCGTCCATCGCGAACCTCTCGATCTCGCCGCCCAACGGACTGGGCGCTCAGCTGCCGGGCCCGCCGCCGGTGGCGGGCCGAAGCGTCCAAGTTTCAATGCCAGACGATACCAAAGGTCGATTGGAGCGCGCTGTGGCCCGGTCATCTGCAGCGCCTTGTTAGGCGGCGGCCCCGCCAGAAAGCATCCTCTGTAACTCCTCCTCGGTGAGCTGTCGGAAGGCGAGCTTGTAGCCGTAGTAGAGAGCGATCCCGTAGAAGAGGAGGTCCATTGGGTGAGGCCCGCGTTGAGCTGGACTACGGCGTCAAGGAACGAAACCCCTTGTTCGCTGGCGACCATAGCGGTCACGGCAAGCAGATTTCCGAGAGCGCAGCCAAGAAGCGAGAACGTAGCGCCGACCACACCGAACGTACTGGTGATGCCTTTGCCGAGTGTGCGCACCGCGAACCCGACGAGAAATCCTACACCGATGGACATGAACCCAATTTGATACCCGGTGGCAACAGTGATACCTGCCCACACTCCTGCGCCGACGACAGCCGCAACGAAGCCGCCGATACTTCCCATGGCGAGGTTCTGCTCTGACTCGAGGCGCTGCTGCAGATATTGAACCTGGGAAGGGTCGAGCCCTGTCTCCTCTGTCTGGGTCTCATTGGCCGGTGTCTCGTCTGACACGTTCAATCCTCCCGCTGCCGCCTAACGGATCGGCGATAAGCGGCGTTGAATAGTGCCGCCGACTCTGCCGAGCCCAAAGAG
>JAFDDB010000167.1 GCA_019311115.1 Deltaproteobacteria bacterium | reverse complement strand
ACGGCCGCTGGGTGCAGGAGGTCGGCGACGGGGCGCTCTGCACCTTCGTCAGCACGGTCGACGCGGTGAACTGCGCGCTCGAGATCCAGCGCGTGTTCGAGTCCGACCCCGACACGGACCTGCGCATCGGCATCCACGAGGGCGACATCGTGATGCAGGGCGACGACGTGTTCGGCGACGGCGTGAACATCGCCGCCCGCATCCAGTCACTCGCCGCGGCCGGTGGGATCTGCGTGTCGGGAAAGGTCTACGACGAGATCCGCAACAAGCCGGAGCTGCACGCTTTTCCGCTCGGCGAGCAGTCGCTAAAGAACGTGGACCACCTGGTGGCGGTGTACAGCGTCGAGAGTGGGGCGGCGGTGCCGAAGAAGGGCCGCAAGCGCTGGCGCATCCCGATCGGCATCGCGGCGGCGGCCGTTCTCGTGGCCGGGGTCTTCGCAGCGGACGGCGACCGACGCAGCGCGCTGATCGCCGGCATCGTGCTCGAGATTCCGCGCTGGGTCGGCGACCCGATCGAGCAGGAGCTTGGCTTCGTCACCACGCCGGACGGCGTGCGCATCGCCTACGCCACGACGGGGTCGGGCCCGCCGGTGGTCCAGGTGCTGGGCTGGATGACGCACCTGGAGGAGGGCATCTCGAGCCCGCAGTACGACGTGGGCGACTCGCTGCGCGCGATGTCGGAGGACCATCTCTTCGTGCGCTACGACGGGCGGGGGAGCGGCCTGTCGGACCGCGGCGTCGCCGACATCTCGCTCGACGCCCGGGTCCGCGACCTGGAGGCGGTGGTGGACGCGCTCGATCTGGACCGGTTCGCGATCTACGCGATCTCGGCGGGAGGCCCGACGGCGATCACCTATGCGTCGCGCCACCCGGACCGCGTCACGCGCATGGTCTTCTACGGCTCGCTCGCGCGGAGCCTGGGTGGCGAGGAGCGCCGCAAGCAGTTCGAGGCCATCGCGGCGGTCATGCGCTCCGGCTGGGGGGTCGAGACGCACGCCTTCCGCAACTTGTTCACGCACCTGCTGGCTCCCGACGCCGATGACGTCGAGGTGCGGGTCATCAGCGAGTTCCTCCGCATCGCGAACGACGGGGACGACGCCGCCAACATGCTCGAGAGCCTGTTCGAGACCGACGCGTCGGCCGAGGCGCGTGGGCTCAGCCTCCCGGTCCTCGTGCTGCACCGCCGCGGCGACCAACTCGTGCCGCTCGATATCGGCGGGCGCGACATCGCGGCGTTGATCCCGGGCGCGGAGCTGATCGTGCTCGACGGAAACGACCACGGCCCGGGCTCCGACGCGGCCGCCTCGCGGACCATCACGGACCCGACGGTCGAGTTCTTCGCGGCCGACCTCGACGGCGCGACCGTCGCGTCGCCCTAGGGGCCCTGCATGGCCGGAGTCGTGCCGATCCTGGCGATCCTCCTGGCGGTCGCCACCGGCTGCCGAGGCGGCGCGGTCTCGCACGATCCGCCCGTCGACCTGGTGATCGCGAACATCGAAGGGACCGAGATCAGCGTCGTGCTCGAGCTGGTCGAGATTCGCCAGCAGGAGAGCGAAGGCGACTACACCACGTGGCAGCTCGACGGCGTGGTCATGGAGAGCCTCAAGGGAGGCCTGACCCCCGGCGAGCGCATCCGGTACCGGCGCACTATCGAGGCGGGCCGCGACGCGCTCGTGCCCGGCAGTCGTCACCTGGCGAGCTTTGTCCGCCGTGACGGGCGGCTCTGGCTCCCCGACTCGGCGTACCACTTCGCATACACGCCGACGCTCGAGCGCGACCTGGCGGCGCGGCTTCGCGCGTCGGACTAGATCCCCTCTCGCAGCGCCAGCGACGCGAGCGTGCCGGACTCGCGGCTCGCTCGCCGGAGATGCACCGGACACACGCCAGGTGAAGCGCCGTTGCTGCACTTCGGTCGGCGCGGCGGGCGGCGCGCCCCGTTTCGAGTGGCACGCCGCTTGCGATAGAGGCCAGCGAGACCGGAGGACACCCGATGGAACGCGTCACCTCCCTCGCCTTGATCGTGCTCGTCGCGCTGCTCGCCGGCGTCTTCGCCGGACGCATCGCCCTGCGCGCCTGGACGCCCGGAGTTCCCTTCGTGCGGGAGGCCAGCGCAGTCGAGCTCCAGCGCGTGCACGCCGCGGACTTCGTGGGCCCCTGCCTGGTGGAGTTCGTCGTCGACGGCGACACCCTGGCCGTGCGCTGCGGCGAGCGGGCCGGCCACGTCGAGCTGGCCGACAGCGACGCCCCCGAACGCGGCGAGCGCGGCTTCGTCGAGGCGGGCCAGGCGCTGCGCGGGCTGACCGGCGAGGGCGAGTTCTGGCTCGCGGTCGAGACTCCCGCAGCCCTGGGCGCCACCTCGTCCACGCCCGCGCACGTCTACGGCGCGGACGGACTCGACGTGAACGCCGAGATGATCCGCGGCGGCTGGTCGCTCTACGCTCCGCGAAGCTTCGCGCGCGACGACTCTGGCGCCCTCGCCCGCGCGGAGATCGACGCGCGCGTCCGCCGGACCGGGCTCTGGGCGCCCTGAGGGCTCCTGCGGTCGCGGGGTCGCGGTAGCATGGGCCCATGCAGCCGCTGACCGATCGGGACTTCCGCTCCGACGTGGCGGGCCTCTACCGCCGGCTGCACCGCGGACAGACGCTGGAGCGCGCGCGGGCGCTGCGCGAGAAGTACGCGGCCCGAAGACTCGGCCGCGCGACCGTGCGCGAGCGCTTCGAGGCGCTGGCCGGGATCCGCGACGAGTCCGACGCCGACCTCGAGGGCATGAGCCAACTGGGACACGCGCTACAGACCGCGAACGCCATCCGCCGCGACATGGGGCGCGAGGGCCTCGGCGAAGACTGGATCGTGCTCGGCCTGATCCACGACCTGGGCAAGATCCTGCTCGAGCACGGCGAGCCGCAGGAGTTCGTCGTGGGCGACACGCATCCGCTCGGGTGCGCCTTCTCTCCCGCGATCCGCCATGCCGAGTTCCTTCCCGGGAACCCGGACGCCGACGACCCGCGCTACGCGACGCGCTGCGGCATCTACGCCGAGGGCTGCGGCCTCGACGCGGTCACCATGAGCTACGGCCACGACGAGTACCTGTACTGGATCGCGCGCGACCACGTGCCGTACGAGGTGGCCTGGGAGATCCGCTACCACAGCTTCCAGTCGGTCGCCGGTGAGTACCTGCATCTGTTCGACGCGCGCGACATCGAGCTGCGCGAGTCCCACATGAAGCCGTTCGCGCGCTACGACCTGTACACCAAGGATCCAGACGACGTGTCGTCGGAGCATCTCGACGAGTACCTAGACCTGCTGGAACGCCGCTTCCCCGCAGCGCTCAGCTGGTAGACCGCCTCGGCCAGTCTCCGGTCAGGGCGTATCCAGGTACTCCGGCAGCGGAGCGAAGGCCAGCTGCTCGGCCTCCGCGGGCGGCAGCCCGAGCATGCGCAGCACCAGCTCGGCGAAGCGTGCGTCGGGCTCGGGGCCGGCGTGGCCCTCGAGCACGTCCTGGATGACGGAGAGCGCCGCGCCGCGGATCGCCGCCGTGACCGCGCGCAGGTCCCCCACGCGGAACCGTCCCGTCTCTACGCCCTCGGCGATCTCGCGCATCAGCGGGTCTTCGATGCGCGGGCGCAGCAGGTTGCGCATGTTGCCGGCGCGCACGATCACCCAGGCGACGACCGGGTCCGCTACCAGCGCGCGAACCGCGCGCCGGCAGTTGGCGGCGACGCTCTCGGCGCGGTCCTCCGACTCCTTGCGAACGCGCTCCTTCAAGGTCAGCTCGGCGTCGAAGAACTCGCGCACGATCGCTTCCACCAGGGCTTCCTTGGAGTCGAAGTGGTTGTAGAACGACGGCTGGGAGACATCGGCCTCCGCGACGATCTCGAGCACGGTCGCGGCGTCGACGCCCTTCCGCGCCATGACGCGACGCCCTCCGTCGAGCAGACGTTGGCGGGTTCGCAGGCGGCGGGGATCCGTGGCGTTCATGACCCGAGGTTGCGCTCTCCAGATCACTTTTGCAAGCTACAAAATAGATTGATCCGATGGAGAGCATCCGATGGCCCCGACCCAACAGACCGACGTCGTGATCGCAGGTGGAGGACCCGTGGGGCTATCGGCCGCGGTGGAACTCGGTAGCCGCGGCGTGCGCTGCATCGTCCTGGAGCAGAACGCGGGCGTGCTGCCGCTGCCCAAGATGAACCACGTGAACACGCGCTCGATGGAGCAGTGCCGCCGCTGGGGGATCGCGCGGCGCGTGCGAGAGGCCGGCTGGCCGCCCGACCACCCGCTCGACGCCGCCTACGTCACCAGTCTGGCCGGCTACGAGGTGCAGCGCTTCGAGCAGCCGAGCCAGCGCGACCGGCCGCTCGCCGACTACACGCCCGAGGGCTCGCAGCGTTGTCCGCAGATCTGGTTCGATCCGATCCTGGCGGATCACGCCGCCTCGTTCCCCGGCGTCGAGGTCCGCTTCCGCAACCGCTTCGACGCGTTCGAGCAGACCGGGGACGCGGTGTCCGTGCGGGCTACCGATCTCGAGTCCGGGGAGCCCTACGCGATCGAGGCGCGCTACCTGGTGGCCGCGGACGGGGCCGGCGGCCAGGTCCGCCGCGCGCTCGGCATCGAACGCGACCAGACCGGGCCGTCCGTCGACCAGTTCGCCATCACGCTACGCACGAAGCACCTCTTCGACTTCCACGACAAGCGCCGCGCCGCGTTCTTCTTCGTGCTCGACGCGGGCGGGGGCGTGCGCGGTGTCATCACGCCGACCGACGGCGAGGAGCTCTGGCGCTTCAACTGGACGGTGCGGCGCGGCGAGCCGACCGAGGGCTTCGACGCCGACGCCGCGGTGCGCCGGCTGGCCGGCCGGGACTTCGACTACGAGATCCTCGACGTCATGCCCTGGACCATCCGGCTGACGCTGGCGCAGCGCTACCTGCAGGGCCGGGTGCTGCTGGCGGGCGACGCCGCCCGCACGCTCTCGCCGACCGGCGGACTCGGCATGAACACCGGCATCGGTGACGCCGTAGACCTGGGCTGGAAGCTCGCGGCCAGCCTGCAGGGCTGGGGCGGCCCGCGGCTCCTCGAGAGCTACGACGCGGAGCGCCGCGGCACGGGTGCGCAGATCAACGCCGAGTCGCTGCGCAACATGGTCCGCTTCGGGACGCTCCAGGCGCGCGACGCGCTCGACGACGCGGGTGAGGAAGGCGACGTCGCGCGCGCCGAGGCCGCGGAGGCGCTCGTGAAGGGCGACTTCGAGCTGGAGTTCAAGAACGACGGCCTCAACATGGGCTACCGCTACGAGGACTCGCCCATCGTCGTTCCCGAGACCGTAGGGGACGGGCCCGAGGCGCCGCAGTACGACCCCAACCACTACGTGCAGACGAGCTGGCCCGGCAGCCGCGCTCCGCACGCATGGCTCGCCGACGGGCGCTCGATGCTAGACCTGTTCGGGCCCGGCTTCGTGCTCCTGAGACTTGGCGACTCGCCTCCCGACGCTGCGCTGCTCTCAGACGCGGCGCGCGCACAGGGCGTCCCGTTCGAGTCGGTCCGCATCGACGATGCCGCAGTCGCGGTCCTCTACGAGCGCGCCCTGGTGTTGGTCCGCCCCGATGGACACGTCGCATGGCGCGGCGATACGCTTCCCACCGAACCGGCCGACGTGATTGCCCGCATCCGAGGTGCCGCTTGAAGGAGAGAACCATGACCCCCGCCCCACGCCTCCGCTTCAGCCACATCGGAATCCACGTCCACGACATGAAACGCATGGTCGAGTTCTACACCGGGCTGCTCGGCCTCGAGGAGACCGACCGCGGAAAGCTGCCGCTGCCGGGCGAGCCCGAGATCGTGTTCCTGAGCGCGGACCCGGCGGAGCACCACCAGATCGCGCTCGTCGAGGGACGGCGGGACGGCGGGATCGAGGCCGGCGTCGTGAACCAGCTCTCCTTCCACGTCGAGAACCTGGCCGAGCTTCGGCGCGTCAAGCAGGCGGCCGAGGCGCGCGGGGTCGAGCGGTTCATGCCGCTCTCGCACGGCCGCGGCTGGTCGCTCTACTTTCCGGACCCCGAGGGCAACGGCATCGAGTGCTTCGTCGACACGCCCTGGCACGTTCGCCAGCCGGTAGTCGATCCGCTCGACCTGTCGCTCTCCGACGAGGAGATCCTGCGCCAGACCGAGGAGACCTACCGGGACACACCCGACTTCGAGCCGATGGAGGACTGGCGCGCGGCGCTGGCGAAGCGGATCGAGAAGCGCTGGAGCGACTGACCCGGGCGCGCGCTTCTAGCGGCTGAGCCAGACGGGCATGTCGCTGTCCTTGACCTGCTCGATCAGGTACTCGAAGGCTGGCTCGCCGCGCGGCGGGACGACCCACTCCGTCGCCATGTTGTCGTCGGTGACGAGAGGAAAGCCCTCGGTGCGGGCCAGGATGCTCTCGCAGTCCTCCAGATAGCCCTCTTCGCCGTTGCCGAGCGTACCCATGCGCTCGCGCATGATGCGTAGCTGCGAGCGGTGGCGCGCGTTGTCCGGGTCGATCACCGGCTGCCCGTCGATCTCGTAGCGCGCGAGGGTTTCGAAGAGGCGATCCGGATCGAAGTCGAGGGGCCGCTCGCTCACCGCCATGTGATTGTGCAGGCGCATGCCGTAGGGGAAGGCCGTGCACGCGGTGCGCATGGAGCGGCGCGCGATCTGCGTGTTGTAGTAGAAGACGCCTCCCGGCTGCAGGTGGCGGCGGACCAGAGCCAGGAACTCCATCGACAGCAGGTTCGTCGCGTTCGCACGGTAGTCCTGCGACGTGTTCTGGAAGATGAAGTCGAAGCGGGCGTCGGGGTGCCGGTTCAGCCAGCGCCTCCCGTCGTCGGTCAGGATCTCGACCTTGGGATTGTGGAGCAGGCTCTGGACGGTCGGGTACCCGGCGATCAGCTCCAGGTAGCCCGGGTTGATCTCGACGATGGTCAGGTGCTCCAGGTCCGGATGGTGGGCGACGATCTGTGCCCAGGTTCCGGTCGCGAGACCGATCATCAGG
>JAFDDB010000166.1 GCA_019311115.1 Deltaproteobacteria bacterium | reverse complement strand
TCGGCGTGCCGCTCGGCGCCCCGGCGCTCGGGACGGTCGGCGCGGCCGGGGGTGGGGACTGCGTCTGCCATCCTCTCTGGAACCGGTAGTGCGGCCGGGGGTTTCGGTGGCTTCCGGAATCCCCGCTTGACACTCCGGGCGGGCCCCGTACCCTGATTTCCAGCTTTCTTCGCATCCAGAGTGGCTGAGGGACGGGCCCTGAGAAGCCACGGCAACCGGCGAGCCCGGCTCGCGTCAGGTGCCAATTCCCGCAGGCCGCGCGCACGACTCGAAGCGGCCTGGGAGATGAGAAGGAGGGATCCCGGGCTGCCACATGCCGGGAGTTGCTCGGTGCGACCGCAAGGGCCCGTCATCGAAGACGAGTTCGTCTCGCGAGGAGCGCCAGCATGAGTCAGGACGAAGGCCCCCAGCGCAATCCGGCGCACGGCATCTCGACCCGCGCGGTCCACGATGGCGAGGACCGCCGCAAGGCCGAGAACGCGCTCACCACGCCGATCTACCAGACGTCGACCTACGTCTTCGGCGAGACGCGCGAGATCCTCGACTACAACGCCGGCCTGAACGAGCGCTTCGAGTACGGCCGCTACGGCAATCCCACGCAGCGGGCCGCGGAGCGCAAGCTCGCCTCGCTCGAGGACCAGGACGACGCGCTGCTCTTTCCGAGCGGCATGAACGCGATCACCTGCACGCTGCTCGCGCTGCTGCGATCCGGCGACCACGTGATCCTGACCGAGGACTGCTACCGCAACACGCGGCGCTTCTGCGACGACGTGCTGCCGCGCTTCGGCGTCGGGGTGGACTCCGTGCGCGCGTGCGACTACGAGCAACTCGAGGCGGCGATCCGCCCCGAGACGCGCGTGCTGATCGCGGAGTCGCCGACCAATCCGCACCTGCGGGTGGCGGACATCCCGCGGCTCGTCAAGATCGCCGAGGACCGCGGCGTGGAGCTTCTGCTCGACGCCACCCTGGCCACGCCCTACAACCAGCGCGCCGGCGAGTTCGGCGTGCGCAGCATCGTGCATTCGGTCACCAAGTACCTGAACGGACACCAGGACCTGATGGCGGGCGCGTTCGTCGGGAGCGCCGAAGCGGTCGAGACGGTGCGCCGCTTCTGCCGTCCGGTCGGAGGCATTCCCGACCCCCACCAGAGCTGGCTGATCCTGCGCGGCCTCAAGACCTTTGCGCTGCGCATGGAGCGGCACAACGCCAACGGGCTGGCGATCGCGCGTTTCCTCGAGGCGCACTCGAAGGTCGAGCGCGTCTGGTATCCGGGACTCGCATCGCACCCGGACCACGAGGTCGCGACCCAGCAGATGAGCGGCTTCGGCGGCATGCTGAGCTTCGAGGTACGCGGCGACGAGGCGCAGACGCTGCGCTTCGCCGACACGCTGCGCACCTGGCAGCTGGGACCGAGCCTGGGCGGCGTCGAGTCGCTATGCAGCCACCCGGCCACGGTCAGCTACTACGAGTTCAGCCGCGAGGAGCGCTACCGGCTGGGCATCTTCGACAACCTGATCCGCCTGGCCGCGGGCATCGAGGACGTGGACGACCTGATCGCCGATCTCGACCGCAGCCTGGCCGCGGTCTGAGTTGCGGGCGCGCCTCCCCTCCCCCATTCTCGGCGGGCCCATGACCCGCATCCGACGCCTCGTGATCGCCCCCGTCCTGCTGGCCACGCTGGCCACGCTGGCCTGCGCGACGCTCGGCGGCCCCGCGGTGCGGCGGCTCCCGGTGCTGCTCTGGTTCGAGGACTTCAGCACGGTGTTCGCCGGCGAGGCCCGCTCGACGGGCATGTTCAACGGCATCGAGATGGACGTGGTCGACGGCGCCATGAAGGTCCGCTGCGTGGGTCCACTACAGCCGCGCATCGTCCCGCCGCGCGCGCATCCACCCACGCACTGCGACGGCGTCGGCGGCGTGGTCGCGCTCAGCTGCAGCGACGGCCGGCAGATGCTGGGCAACTGGCACGCCGAGGCCACGTGCGGCAGCGGCTACGGCAAGGGCACGGACGCGGCGGGCAATGCCTGGCGGCTCAGCTGGGGAACCGACTCGCCACGCGCGAGCACCGCGGCGGCCGAGGCCCGCAAGGCGCAGGCCTCCAAGCCTCCCCTGCCGCCGTTCAACGCGGCGGGCACGGGCGCGGCGCGGGGCCCGGCGACCGGCACCGCCTTTTTCGTCACCTGGGATGGCCACCTCGTGACGAACAACCACGTGATCGCGCACGCCCGGAAGGTCAGCGTCAGGCTCGACGGCGACCTGGTCCGGGCCGAGATCGTCGACACCGATCCCGAGAACGACCTGGCGCTGCTGCGCGTCGAGGCGATCCGGCGTCCCCTTCCGATCGGGTCGAAGGCGAAGATCGCGAAGGGAGAGGAGGTCTTCGCCCTCGGCTACCCGATGGTGCAGCTTCAGGGCCAGGAGCAGAAGGCGACCTTCGGGCGCATCAACTCGCTGACCGGCATCTCGGGCGACGAGCGGCTGACGCAGATCGACGTGCCGATCCAGCCGGGGAACTCCGGCGGACCACTGATGAACAAGCGCGGCGAGGTCGTCGGCGTCGTCACCTCGATGCTGAACGCCCAGGCCACGATGCAGATCGCAGGCGTCATCCCCCAGAACGTAAACTACGCGTTGAAGTCCCACCTGATCGAGAGCCTGATCAACCAGAACCTGACGGAGTGGGAGCCGGAGAGGACCCGCACTACGACCGCCGGCTTCCAGCAGCTCGTCAGCGAGAACCAGGAGTCCGTGGTCCTCGTGCTCGCTCAATAGCCCGCCGGGCCTATAGACTCGTGCCGCGCCATGCGGCCCCGACCGACCCTCATCGTCCTCTTGCTGGCGACGGCCTGTGCGTCCGGGCCCGAGGCCGACCTGAGCGCGGGCCGCGCCGCGCTCGACCGCGGCGACCATGTGCAGGCTGCGGCGCGGCTCGAGGCTGCACTCGCGAAGCCCCAGCCGCTCGACCAGCGCTACCAGACGCTCGTCGAGCTGGGCGAGCTGTACCTGACGTACGTGGACCTCGCTCGCGAGGAACGCGCCGGCAAGCTGTTCACGAGCGCGCTCGAGCTGACCGAAGCGAACCTCCCTCCCGGCCACCCGGCGCATCTCGCGTCACTCGACCGGCTGGCCCGCTACCAGGGTCTGAGACAGCAGTGGACCGGGGTGCGAGCCCTGCTCGAGCTCTACATGGCGCTGGCACAGCGCTCCATCGATCCGGAGACCCTCTACGGGTCGCAGGCCGCAGGCCTGCTGCTCGAGGCGTACGACCGGCTCGATGCCCGTGAGGAGTACGAGGCGCTGAGGGCGCGGCGCCGCGAGCCGCTCTACTTCGCGATGAGGGAGGGCACGGCGGTCGAAGAGTTCTCGGACGCGGAACTCTGCGCCGGCCCGAACACGCGCGACGCACACGGGCGCCCGGCGTGGGCGCGCTTCTCGCGCGACGACATGCCGCTCCGCGTCTTCGTCGGCGTTCCCGATACCGCGGCGAAGGCCAGCTCGATCGAGGCGACGGCCGAAGCCGCCCGAGGCGGCATTGCGGTGTGGCAGACGAGCCTGCGTCGCTTGCTGCCGTGGTTCGAGATCCGCTTCGTGGGCCCGGGCGAGCCCGCGGACATCACCGTCGAGTTCAAGCGGCGCGGGCGCTACTACCTGCCCGCCGTCGGCGAGATCCGGCTCACACCCGAGGGCAGGACGACAGGTCACGTGACGCTCGCGCCGCAGCCGATCCCGAACGGCGACCATCGGGTCGCTCCCGGTGAGCTGGCGATCTGGGCGACGCACGCGTTCGGTTCGGCGCTCGGACTCGCGGACTGCTGGCACGAGGATTCGGTCATGTCCGTCAACTGGCGGCGCGGAGCCCGGTTCCAGGTGAGCGACCGCGACATCCGCGCGTTCCAGGCGCTGCTCGCGCTCGAGAACGGCGAGACCGCTCCGGACGCGCCCGGAGCGGACGACGCCGGGGTGCTCGCCGACCTGCCCATGATCAACTCCGGAGACGGGGCCGACGTGCTGGTCGACCTGGCTCCGCCGGGGAGCCGGTCGCTTCCGCTGCAGCTCGACACGGGCGCCACCGACACCGTATTGAGCACGGACTACGCGCGCGCGCTCGGCATCAGTGTGCGCAGGATCAAGAGCGACGCGTATCGCCGCCCTACCGTGACCGGCGACCCGCTGCGCTTCTGGATCACCGCGCAGGGCGGCGGCACGGACTCCCGCCACTTCGACTACGCGCTGCTCGGCGGCGAGTACCTGCGCAGCTACGTGCTCGACCTGGACTTCACCCGCCGCCGCGTGCGTCTGCTGGATCCCGCCGTACACGACTTGACCCGGGCCGAGGGGCGGCTTCCGGGCGAGCAGCTGATTCCCATCGAGATCCGGGGCAAGTGGGTCTTCGCAGAGCTCGGGCTCGGCAACGGGTCGGTCTGGGGGCTGGTCGACACCGGAGCGCAGAGCCACATCTCGATCACCGAGGAGAAGGCCGCCGAGCTCGGAATCCGGATCGACCCGAACGCGGAGCGCCGGCACTTCCTGAACGTCTTCGGCTCGTCGGTCGACTTCCGGCAGCAGCTCGCGGAAGCGCGCCTGGGCGGGATCGCAGTCCGCGACACCTGGGTCGAGATCAGCAGCCGGTCCGAGTCGAGCGTCCGGGTCATGCGATGGCTTCCCGACGAGACGATCATCGGTCTGCTCGTGCTGCAACGCTTCCGCGTGCGCATCGACTACCCGCACGGGGCGATGGGCCTGACGCCGATCGGCGAAGACGCCCGGTGAGGCGCACGGCACTCGCCGCGATGGCCGCCGCACTGGCGGCGCCGCCCGCACTGGCCGACGAGCCGTCCTCCGCCTGGGCGATCCCTGCGGAGGGCGCGTGCGTCGAGGCGGCGCGAACCGCGCTGGACGACGACGCACCGCCCGGCCCCCCGCTGCCCGGAGACGTGATCACCTCCGAGAGCGCGTCCCGGCTGGCGGGCTACCTGCCCCCCGAGCTGTGGAAGTACCGCGAGCGCTTCTTCTACGACGGGATGCGCATGGAAATCGGACCGTGCTTCCGGGACTACTCGCCGCCCGCGTTCTTCCGCGAGGCGACCGGGAAGCTGGCCGGGCAGGTCGTACTGACGCCGGACGGCAGGCTCGAGGGCTACCGCGCGGGCCTGCCCTTCCCTCCCGAGGGCATCGACCCCAACGACCCGCGCGCCGGACTTCGCTGGGCGTGGAACCGGGCCTCTGCGTGGCGTGGCGGCGGACGCTACGGCGACTTCCGCATCAGCATCGTCAGTCCGCAGGGGACCGCCGAGAGCTGGGAGGGGGACAGCTTCCTCGCGCTGCTCGGCGGCCGAGCGGATCGCGCCGGGCACGGCTACCGCGCATCGGCGAGCTCCGAAGCCGAGTGGGCCGCCGGCGGTACGTGCCGGAACGTGAAGACGGGCAACCGCGCCTCCTTCCGCCAATACGCCACGGGCGAGCGGCGGGCCGACCTGTTCGTCGGCACCAGCGGCATGCGGCGCATCCAGCGTGTCACCGCGCCCGACGCCGAGGGGGCGCTGCACGCGTTCCTGGTCGACGCGTCGATCGGCGGCGGGCTCTTCGCGCACGGCGGCGTGCCGCACCTGCACGAGTGGAAGGTCCGCGCCGTGCGCGACATGCTCGCGCCCATCAACACCACGCGCGACACCTTCCCGGTGGACGAGACGCGCAACTTCGGCCCGTGGGGCATCTCGTTCGCGAGCGACCGCTGGGAGCTGCGCCGCGTGCTCGTGCTGGAAGGGCGCCTGAAGGAGGGCCACTTCGAGGACGGCGCCACGCGCTACGTCTGGTACGTCGACCTGCAGACGCTGCGCCCGCTCTACTACGCCAGCTACCGCGCACGGGGAGACGCCGCCGGCATCGGCTACTTCGTGAGCCGCTGGAGCGAGGACCGCGAGGACTACCCGGCCTGGCCCGACGACGCCGCGCGCCCCGTGCGCTCGCTCGACGTGGTCGGCGAAGCCTGGGTAGACTGGAACGACCAGCACGCGGTGCGCATCGAGCTCGGCGACACCGTGTCGGTCCCTCCGCCCGACCGGAAGCTCAACCGCATGATCTCGCTCTCGAGCGTGCGGATCCGCTAGTCCGTCCGCTTCACCGCGTTGGCCCTCGCTGAAGGCCCCTACTTTCCCTGGAACTTCGGCTCGCGCTTCTCCAGGAACGAGGCCATGCCCTCGCGGAAGTCCTGGCTGCCGAAGAGCGGAAGAAGCTGCAGGAAGACGTGGTGCACGTGGTCGTCGAACTGCTCGGCGAGGCCCATGCGCATCATGCGCTTCGACGCCTGGACGGCCAGCGGGGCATTGCTGGCGATCTCTTCGGCCAGCGCCAGGGTCTCCTTCATCAGCAGGTCGTCGGGCACGACCTGGTTGACGAGCCCCAACTCCAGGCACTGCTCGGCCGACAGCGTGCGGCCGGTGAAGATGATCTCCGCCGCCTTGGCCCAGCCGACCAGGCGCGGCAGCAGCCACGTGCCGCCGCTCTCGGGCAGCACGCCGCGGCGCGTGAAGGCGGCCGCGAGCTTGCCGCTCTCGGCCGCGACACGGATGTCGCAGCCGAGCGCCAGATCCATCCCGTAGCCGGCCGCGCCCCCGTTCAGCGCGCAGACGGTGGGCGTGTCGATGCCGTGCAGCACGGTGGGCGGGGCGTCCCGCAGGTCGAGCGTGGCCGCCATCCCGCCGCCGCCAGCTCCACCGATTCCCGTTCCGGCGGCGGCATCCTGCAGGTCGAGGCCGGCGCAGAAGCCGCGGCCGGCCCCGGTCAGCACGATGACGCGGACCGAGCGGTCCTGGGGGCGTCATACGCGGGGGAGGCACCGGCGGCCATGATGGGAGGGCTGGAGGTGCGTCGACATGACCCTTGCCTACGAGACCCGGGACCTGGTCGTCGACGGGGATTCGCACATCCTCGAGCCGCCCGACTTGTGGACCACGTACCTGGAGGACCGGTACAAGGAGCGGGCGATCAAGATCGTGCGCTCGGACGGTCACGAGCAGCTCTGGATGGACAACCAGGTGCTGCTTCCGGGAGGGCTTCCCGTGCTGGGCGGCGTGGACGTCGACCGTCAGAAGCTGCTCGATCCCGAGTCGGGCCTCAGCTACATGGACGCCGCGCCCGCCAGCAGCATGGACGGCGCCGCCCGACTCGAGATGTACGACCGGCAGGGAATCAGCGCGGGGCTGGCGCTGCCCACGATCGGCATCCTCTGGGACGTGGACGACGTCGACCTGGGCAACGCCTACGCGCGGGCGTACAACCGCTGGCTGTACGACTTCCAGGCGCCGGACCGCGACCGCATCATCACGGCCTGCCACCTGCACCTGAAGGACCCGGACGAGGCGCTTCGAGAGCTGAAGCGTTGCTTGAAGCTCGGCTTCAAGGCCGTCTTCCTGCCACCGGAACGCCCCCAGGGAAAGCCGCTGACGCATCCCGACTTCGCCCCCATCTGGCACGAACTCGAAGAGACCGGCGTTCCGGCCGTGCTGCACCTGGTCGTGCGGCTGCGCAACCTGCGCGCCTCGCCCACCAGCCAGTGGTACGAGCCGGGGCAGACGCCGCGCCTCTTCGCGTTCTCGCTCGGCGCCACGCTGCAGGTGATCCCCGCGGTCTGCGCGCTCGTGACCGACGGGCTCTTCGACCAGTTCCCGCGCTTGAAGGTGCTGGTGGTCGAGGCCGGGGCGGGTTGGGCCGCGTACGTGATGGATCGCATGGACGCCAAGTACCGGCACTTCGGCTTCGAGACACCGCTCGACCTGGGACGCCCGAGCGAGTACTTCCGGCGCAACCTCTGGTTCTGCGCCGAACCGGAGGAGCGCACCATCGACGCCATGCTCGATCTGGTAGGAGACGACCGGATCGTGTGGGGCTCGGACTTTCCCCACGTGGACTCCTGTAGCGAGGCGCCCGCTCAGATCCGGGCAAGCGTCGCGGGCCTCTCTGAAGCACGACGCCGGGCCGTGCTCGGCGGGAACGCCGAGCGCCTCTTCGGGCTCGGAGCGCACGCGTGAGCCCACCGAAACTCTACGAATTTCCGGAGGAAGCATGAACGCCAAGGTCCACGACCTGATGACCGAGTCGGTGGTCACGACCGAGCCCCATGTCACCATCGACCGGGTTCGCCGCATCCTCGAGCGCAACAAGGTGGGCGCCCTGCCCGTCGTCGACCCCGACGGGCACCCCGTCGGGATCGTGTCGGCCACGGACCTGGTCCCGACCCTCAAGCCGGACTCGCCCGTCAGCAGCATCATGACGGACAAGGTGTACTCGGTTCCGCAGTACGACGACGTGAGTGTCGCCGCCCGGATCATGCGCAACCACAGGATCCACCGCGTGGTCGTCACGCACGAGCAGAAGGTGGTCGGCATGATCAGCGCCTTCGACCTGCTCCGGCTGGTCGAGGACCACCGCTGGGTCGCGAAGAACCCGCCCTCCGAGTCGAAGCGACACAAGTCGAAGCGCGTCTGACCCGCCGGTCCGCAGCCGCCGACCGGGCCAGCTCTGGAAGTCCTTGCGGATGACGTAGCTCTCCTGGTCCCGGATCAGGCTGCCGTCCCAGTCCCACTTGTCCTTCTTGTACTCGCGCACGATCACGTAGCCGGATTCAAGCAGCGCGACGTTCGGCTCGAACTATTTGCGCACCGCGACCCGCGACCCCCATCAGCCGGCGGGCGTTCTCGACGTCCGTGAACTGGTGCCGGGTGAGAAAATCGAGCAGGCGCTTGGGGTCGGCCTTCGAGATTCGAGGCACGGGATGCATCGAGCGGGGATGCGTGGAGCGCGAGACCGGATTTGAACCGGCGACAACCACGTTGGCAACGTGGAGCTCTACCACTGAGCTACTCGCGCTCGAACCCTATGGATGCGGCCTCCGGGGCCTGCC
>JAFDDB010000062.1 GCA_019311115.1 Deltaproteobacteria bacterium | reverse complement strand
GCCCTGCTGGCGAACGAGCTCGAGTGGCGCGGCGTCATGCCCCGGCCCGAGCACGGGCTGGCCGGAGAGTTCTTCCGGGTGCGCGAGCGACGCGAGGTTCGCGGCATGGGCGGAGACGCCGAGTGAGCTCGTCTGCACTGAGCGGGGCTGGGGCAGCCTGGGTGCGGCCGCTGGGGCGGGGTGCGCAGGCCGTCGCCGTAGGCGCGCTGCTCGGTGGCCTGGTGGCCGCCGGCAGCGCCGCCGGCCTGTGGCCGCGCGCCGCATCCGGGATCGTGACTGCGACCGAGGCGTTGAACGCGCGGATCGGGCCGGTCTGGGTGGCCATGCTCGCCGTCGGCATGCGAGTCGCGTGGCTCGCGGCTCGCGCGGCGGCGACGCGTTTCGGGCGCGGCAAGCACTACACGCCGGTGCGCCCGGAGCTTATGCAGCTCGCGCCGCTCTTCGCCGCGCTCGGTCTCTGCGGCACGGTGTGGGGGCTGACGTCCGCGTTCGACGCGCTCCAATACGGCGACTTCCTGACGCAGCTCCCGGTGCTGCTGGGCGGGCTCGGTGCGGCCATGACGTCGACGCTCGCGGGCCTCGGACTGCAGATCGCGACGCTGCTCGTCGCGGCGTTCAACCCGGTCTGGTCGCGTGCGCGCGTGTGGCAGCAGGCGGGCCGCACCCACTTCTCGCTGGACGCCTGTGCTCTCGGCGAGGGCCTGGCCGGGTTCGCGGCGTTCGCCGACGCGATCGACGCGCGACGGCCCGAGGCGCTGCGCGTCGAGTTCGCTCCCGGCCTGCCCGACGACGCGCGCGAGCGCGTGCTCAGCGAGCTGTGGCGCCGCGTGGACGGGGTCATCCCGATCCGCGCGACGTCCCGGGCCGGAGCGGGGGAGCGTCGATGAGACGGGTTCAGCCGAGCAGCGGTCTCGAGGGAGCGCCCGACATCATGCTGCTCACGATGGCCGGGCTGATGGTGGCGATCGTCTGGCTGGTGTCGCACGCGCACGAGTCGACGCTGCCGCAGATCGACCTGCCGAAGAGCGACGCGTCGCAGCTCGGAGCGGCGGATCGATCCGCCGTCCACGTGACCCTGAGCCCCGGTCCCGAGGGAGCGCCGCGCGTGTGGCTCGAGGACGAGCCGGTCCCGGGCGGACTCGACGGCCTCGAGGCCGCGCTGACCGACGCGCAGGCGGGATCGGTGACGTTGCGCGCCGACGCCGCGGTCGCGTGGGAGGACGGCCTGCGCGCCATGAGCGTGGCCGCGAAGCTCGAGCTGCCGATCGCCGTCGCCGCGGATCGCTGAGCGCGTTCGCGGTAGACCACCGTGCGTCGCCCCGCCGGCCGGGGTAGGCTCTGCCCTCCCAGAACGACCGAGGAGAGTTCATGAGCCGCAACGCGATCTGCATCCTTGCATCCGTCCTGTTCCTGTCCGCTCAGCCGTGGGCGGGTGCGCGGGCCGACGAGGACGATCCCGCCTTCAAGCAGATCGACGCCTTCATCGAGGACCAGGGGATCAACAAGCAGGGGGACTGGAAGGAGCGCCTCTCGAAGCCGCCGCGGCTCGAGTTCGACGGGGGGACCACCTACAAGTGGACGCTCGAGACGAACGAGGGACCGATCGTCGTCCGCCTCCTGACCGACACCGCTCCGATGCACGTGTCGAGCACGATCTACCTGACGCGGATCGGCTTCTACGACGGGGTGATCTTTCACCGCATCATCCCGAACTTCATGGCGCAGGGCGGTGATCCGACCGGGACGGGGCGCGGCGGGCCGGGCTACAACTACTCCGGCGAGTTCAGCTCCAAGGTCAAGCACGACAAGGGAGGGCTGCTCAGCATGGCGAACGCGGGGCCGGGCACGGACGGCAGCCAGTTCTTCCTGACCTTCGTGAAGACGCCGTGGCTCGATGGCAAGCACACCATCTTCGGAGAGGTGATCGCCGGCAAGAAGACGCTCGAGAAGATCGAGAAGCTCGGGCAGAGGAACGGCCGCCCACGCGCGCGCGTCGAGATCAAGAAGGCGACCGTCCGCGCGGTCAAGGACGACGCCGCGAAGAAGTAGGCGTCATGCCGACTCCTGCGGCGGAGGCGCGTCGGGCGCCGCGAGGCGGCCGCTCAAGAGCCGCGCTAGCGGCTGCGTCATCTCGAGCCGCTCGAAGAGGATCTTCATCACCGCCGTGATCGGCGCGGCCAACAGCATGCCGATCACGCCCCAGAGCATTCCCCAGAAGATCAGCGCGATCAGGATCGCGATCGGGTGCAGGTCGAGCGAGTCGCCCATGATCTTGGGCTCGAGCACGCTGCCGATCAGGAACTGCAGGCCGCCCGGGATCGCGATGGCCAGGACCGCGGTGGTCGCACTCACCTCGGGGCTGAACAGCACTACCGGCAGCGGGAGCAGCGTCGCGATCACGGAGCCGATGCTCGGGATGAAGTTCAACAGGAACGCGAACAGGCCGAAGACCAGGGCCAGGTCGACGCCGAGCACCGTGAGCGTGAGTCCCACGAGCACCCCGGTGACGGAGGACAGGACGGCCTTGGTCAGCAGGTAGCGTTGCACCTGGACCTCGATCGCGCGCCACACGGCGGGACCCGGCTCCGCGCTGCCGCCGATCAGCAGGAAGATCACGAAGATGGTGACGAGCAGCGACTGCGAGAGCAGCTCGAGGATCGCGTTCGTCGTGCTGAGCAGCGTGTCTCGCACCATGCGTCCCGAGATGCCGGCGCCCGCGATCTCGTCGGGTAGATCGAGGCCGACCTCCTGCAGCGCGTCGCCGAGCCGCGCGATCAGCGACCCGATCTGCGCCTGGTAGCTCTGCGAGTTGGCGGCGAGCTGCCCGATCGAGGTGGTCAGCAGGCCTCCGATCAGCCAGAGCAGGATCAGGCCGAGGACGCCCGTGGCCGCGATCGCCAGCCCGCGAGGCAGGCGCAGCCGGCGGACCTGCAGGGCGACGAGTGGCTGGAGCCCGAAGGCGACGAAGAGCGCCATCACGAAGGGGAGCATGACGGGGCGCAGCCAGTACAGCGCGAAGGCCGTGGCTACCGTGGCGAGCACGAGCAGGCAGATCGTCTGTACGCGTTGCTCGAGTGCGGCCGAATCCATGTCGCCCTTCTCTCTGTCTCCGGGGGGGACGACCGACCGAGCTTAGCGGACGTCATCCGGCAGGGAAGGGCGGCTCCGGCTCGCGCGCCCCGCTACGCCCGCGACGCCGCAGGGGGCTGGTATGCTGGGCGCGGGAGTCATCGCATGCCTGAGCTCGACATCGAACGCACGCGCGCCACGAACCTGTGGGAGCCGTTCGCGCGGAAGTTCCCGCCGATCGCCAAGTCCTGCCACTTCGACGCCTTCGCGGCGCTCGACACCGGCGACATCGGTGGCCTCGACGACGCGAAGGACGAGGTGCTCACCTACGCCTGCGCAGCGACGGACCCGCAGATCTACCAGCGCTGGGGGACGCTCCAGCCCTCGGGGCTGCTGCTGATCGGTCCCTCCGGATCGGGCAAGACGATGCTGGCCGAGGCGCTGGCGACTCGCGCGCAGATGCCGTTCCTGCTGGTCAAGGTGCCGAAGCTGGTACTCCAGCTGATCCACTCGAGTGGCAACGCCGGCGAGCTGCTCGGCGCCTGGGGCGCTGTCCTGGCCGAGCTGCCGCCGATCACCGTCTACTTTGCCGAGCTCGACTTCGCCAACGAGCTGGCCGACGGTCCTCCGCGCCCGGGGCTTCCCACCGGACCGATCGGCGACTTCCTGCTCGAGCTGGTGGACGGGGTCGTCTCGAGCGAGCGGTCGCTGCTCGTCGGCTCGACCAGCCACCCCGACACGCTCTCGCACACCTTCCTGGAGGGCCGGCGCTTCGAGCGCCTGGTGACCGTGAACCCGTCGCTGCCCGGCGACGTCGTGGCCGCGCTCGAGATCCACGCCTCACGCGCCGAGATGCGCGCCGGCCGGCCCGTCTTCGAGCAGGTGGACTGGATCAAGGTCGCGGAGCAGAACCGCGACGCCTCGATCGGCAACTGGGTCCGCCTGCTGCACGCGGTGCTGCGGCGCAAGGCGCGCTGCGAGGTGGCCAACGAGGATCCGGGGCTCGTGACGACGGACGACTTCCTGAGCGAGGTCGAGCGCTTCAAGAAGGCGACGAACCGGCTGCCCGCGAGCGTCGGCCGCTACCTGTAGGCCCCACGGCGGCGCCGTAACCAGGGGAGCGCGGGCCGCGTACTCCGCCCCGTGGCGACCCCGCTACACTGCCGAGTCATGTTCCTCCGCCTGCTACAGATCTGCGCATGCGGCCTGATGGCCGCCGTCGCGGCCCCCGCTTCCGGCGCGGAGTCCGTCGATGCCGTGCGCATGGAGGGCGGCGGGCACGTGGTGCACGCGAGCCTGCTGGTGGACGCCGCGATCGCGGAGCCGGGTGAGCCGTTCGCCGTGGGCGTGCTCTTCGAGCTCGCACCCGGCTGGCACATGTACTGGAAGAACCCCGGACAGTCGGGGCTTCCGACGCAGCTGTCGTGGGCGGCCGACGGCGTCGAGTTCGGACCTCTGCAGTGGCCGGCGCCGCTCGCCTTCCGCGAATCCGAGGGATCGCTCACGACCTTCGGATACGAGGGCCCGGTCCTGCTCCGCTCCGATGCCGTGGCCGCGCCGGGCACCCGCAGCCCGATCGTGGTGAGGGCGAAGGCCGAGTTCCTGGTCTGCAAGCTGCAGTGCGTGCCGGGTTCGTTCGAGCTCGAGCGCGCGCTCGCCATCGGCGCCGACGCCGTGCCGGCCGATCCCGAGACGGGATCCCTCTTCATGCGCAACGCGGCCCGGGTCCCGCGACCCGCCGCGGATCTCGGCGTCGAGCTCGAGGCCTTGTACTCGCAGAGCGCGGTGCGGCCGGGGGACGCGTTCACCGGGGCGATCGCTGTACGCGGGGCATTCACGCTCGGCGAAGCGACGCCCTTCGCGTCGTTCGCGCCGACCGACAGCGAGGCCCTGGGACTCGCGGTGACCGGAAGCCGCCCGCATCCCTACGCGGAGCAGGGACTCCTGCTCACGTTGCGCGGCGAGGCGGCCACCGACGGCGACGAGGTGTCTCGTCTGCGCGGCGTGCTCGCTCTGCGCGACGCAGCCTACCGGCCGCTCTGGGTCCAGGTGGACCTGCCGCTGCCGCGCGAGAGGGCGGGGGTCGAGGTCGCGGTGCGTCCCGCTCCATGGCTCGAGCCCCTGCAGGCCACATCCGGCGCCGGCTTCTTCTGGCGCGCCATCCTGCTGGCGCTGGCCGGCGGTCTGGTGCTGAACCTGATGCCGTGCGTGCTGCCGGTGCTGGCGATCAAGGTCTTCGGACTCGCCGACCTCGCGCAGCGCAGCCCGCGCGAGGTGCGCATGCACGGTGCGGCGTACGCGGGCGGCGTGGTCGCGAGCATGCTCGTGCTGGCCGGGCTCGTCGTGGCGCTCCGGGCGGGCGGCATGGCCGTCGGCTGGGGCTTCCAGTTCCAGGAGCCGCTCTTCCTGGCCGTCATCAGCACCGTCCTCCTGGTCTTCGGCCTGAATCTCTTCGGGGTCTTCGAGATCGGCTTCGACGCCACCCGCCTCGCGGGCCTCGGGGCCTCGGCGAGCGGGCCGCGGCGCAGCTTCTTCGAGGGCCTGCTCGCCGTCGCGCTGGCGACGCCGTGCTCCGCGCCGTTCCTGGGAACGGCGGTCGGCTTCGCCTTTGCGAGCGCGCCGATCACGATCGTGGCGGTCTTTGCGGCGATTGGCGTCGGGCTGGCCTCGCCCTACGTGGTGATCACGCTGGTCCCGGCCTGGGCGCGCTGGCTGCCCAGGAGTGGCGCGTGGATGGTCTGGCTCCGGAAGTTGCTCGGCTTCGCGCTGCTGGCGACGGTCGTCTGGTTGCTCTGGGTGGCCGGGCGCTCGGCCGGGACCGACGCGGTTTCCGGTCTGCTCGCCTTCCTGCTCGCCGTCGGCTTTGCAGCCTGGCTGTATGGCGCCCTGCAGTCCGCACGGCTGCTCCGGCCCGCACGCCTGACCGCGGTCGGAGCGACGCTGGCCGCCCTGCTGGCGCTGCCGCTGCTCCCGCTCGAGCCCGCGGCGGAGCGCGGGTCTCCGAGCGCTTCCGGACTGGATCCGGCGTCGCTCGAGTTCGAGCCGGCGGCGGTGCGCGCGGCCGTCGAGCGCGGACGAGTGGCGTTCGTCTACTTCACCGCCGACTGGTGCCTGACGTGCAAGGTCAACGAGCACGCGGTGCTCGCCAGCTCCGAGGTGCGCGACGCCATGCGGCGGCTCGACGTCGCGCGCTTCGTCGGCGACTGGACGCGGCGCGACGATCGGATCCGTGCCGAGCTGGCACGCTTCGGCCGGGCCGGCGTTCCGATGTACCTGGTCTACAGCCCCGGTCGGCCGGCGGAGCCGGTGGTGCTTCCCGAGTTGCTGACCGTCCAGGTCGTCGTCGAGGCGTTGCGCGCGGCGGCCGGCGAAGCCGGGCCGCTCAGAGCGGGTCGAAGCACGCCGTGAAGTGCCGCAGCACCGGGGGCGCGCTGACGAAGCGGTACGGCCGCAGCTGGTAGCGCTTTTCGTACACGGACAGGATCACCTCGACCACGTAGTCGATGTGGCTCTGCGTGTAGACCCGGCGCGGGATCGCCAGCCGCACCAGGTCGTTCTCGGCGGGCTCGAAGTCGTCATCGCCCGGCAGGCCGGAGCCGAACATGACGGTGCCGATCTCGCAGCTGCGAATGCCCCCCTCCAGGTAGAGCTCGCAGGCGAGCGACTGTCCCGGAAGATCCGCGGGGCTCAGGTGCTCGACGAAGCCACGCGCGTCGATGTAGATGGCGTGTCCGCCCGGCGGTTGCACGATCGGCACGCCCTCGCGCGAGATGCGCTCGCCGAGATAGCGAGTGGACGTGATGCGGTAGCGCAGGTAGTCGGGGTCGAGCGCCTCGTGCAGTCCGACGGCGATCGCGTCCAGGTCGCGTCCGGCGAGTCCACCGTAGGTCGGGAAGCCTTCGGTCATGATCAGCACGTTGCGCGCCTCGCGCGCGACCACGCTGTCGTTCAGCGCGATGAACCCGCCGATGTTCGCGAGTCCGTCCTTCTTCGCGCTCATCGTGCACCCGTCGGCGTACGAGAACATCTCTCGCGCGATCTCGACCAGGTCCCGCTCGGCGTAACCGTGTTCCCGCTCGCGAATGAACCATGCGTTCTCGGCGAAGCGGCAGGCGTCCAGGATGAGCGGGATGCCGTGCTCGCGGCAGCGGCGCGACACCTCGCGGATGTTCTCCATCGACACCGGCTGTCCGCCGCCCGAGTTGTTCGTGATCGTCAGCAGCACGAGGGGGATCTGCTCGGGGTGCTTCTCGATCAGCCCGTCGAGTTGAACCAGGTCCATGTTCCCCTTGAACGGGTGGTAGCGGGCCGGGTCGCGTCCCTCGGCGATGACGCAGTCGATCGCCTGCGCGTTCGACGCTTCGACGTTGGCGCGCGTGGTGTCGAAGTGCGTGTTGTTCGGGACGACGTGTCCTTCGCGGCACAGCACTCCGAACAGGATGCGCTCGGCCGCGCGTCCCTGGTGTGTCGGGATGACCTCGGCGAAGCCGAAGATGTCCTTCACGGCGCGCTCGAAGCGCGCGTAGCTCGCGCTGCCCGCGTACGACTCGTCGCCGGAGAGCGCGGCGGACCACTGCGCGGCGCTCATCGCCGCGGTTCCCGAGTCGGTCAGCAGGTCGATCGTGACCGCACTCGAACTCAGGTTGAAGAGGTTGTATCCGGCCTCGCGCAGGTATTGCTCGCGCTGTGCGCGGGTAGTGAGTGCGAGCGGTTCGACGGCCTTGATCCGGAACGGCTCGATGATCGTCCTGACCCCCACGCTCCAGAAGGTATCGCCGGTTCTCGCGGCCCGCACCAATTCTCTCGATCGCATCTGTGCCAGCCCCACTCGTGAGGCGTCAGAGGGCATAATCGTCGCAGGAGGCCACATGAACCTTCGCGATTCCAAGCTGCTTGCAGAGGCCGCGGACCTGCTCCCCGGCGCCGTCCGACTCAGGCGGAGAATTCACGAGAACCCGGAACTCGGACTCGACCTGCCCGAGACCACCGCCGCGGTGGTCGAGACGCTCGACGGTCTCGACGTGGAGATCGTGCGTAGCCAGAAGACCTCGGGACTGATGGTGACTCTCCGC
Organism: Deltaproteobacteria bacterium; assembly: GCA_019311115.1. Taxonomy (GTDB): domain Bacteria; phylum Myxococcota_A; class UBA9160; order SZUA-336; family SZUA-336; genus JAFDDB01. The sequence continues at coordinate 11,571 of JAFDDB010000062.1, read as the reverse complement.
GGAGGCAAGCCCGGACCGACGGTGCTGCTGCGCGGGGACATGGATGCCCTGCCGATGCCCGAGGACACGGGGCTCGAGTTCGAGTCGCGCAACGCCGGGCGCATGCACGCCTGCGGGCACGACGCCCACACCTCGATGCTGGCGCATGCCGTGCACCTGCTCGACCGCCACCGGTCCGACCTGCGGGGCGACGTCGTCTTCATGTTCCAGCCCGGCGAGGAAGGCTATCGCGGGGCGAAGGTGATGATCGACGAGGGCCTGCTCGACATCGAGGGCCTCGAGGCCGCGTTCGCGATGCACATCGCTCCCCAGCTGCCGGTGGGTCGGGTCGCGGGCAAGGGCGGCGCGATCCTGGCGGCCGCCGACTCGTTCGAGATACAGGTGCGCGGCCGGGGAGGGCATGCGTCGATGCCCCACGACACGGCCGACCCCATCCCGGTGGCCTGCGAGATCGTGCAGGCCCTGCAGAGCTTCGTCACCCGCCGCATCGACGTCTTCGATCCCGTCGTGCTGACCGTCGCGCGGATCAGCGCGGGCACGGCCGGCAACGTCATCCCGGAGTCCGCCGAGATGCTGGGCACGCTGCGCTCGACGTCCGAGCGCGCGCGCAAGCGCGCGCAGGAGGGCATCGACCGCGTCGCACGGCAGGTCGCCGCCGCACACGAGCTCGAAGCCGAGGTCACCCTGGTCGAGGGTTATCCCGTCACCGTCAACGACGACGGCTTCGCGGAGTTCGCCGCATCGGTCACGCGCGATCTGCTCGGCGAATCCGCGTGGGTGACGATGCCGAACCCCGCGATGGGCGCCGAGGACTTCTCGTACGTGCTGCACCGAGTGCCCGGCGCCATGGTGCTGCTCGGCGTGCGCCCCGAGGGGAACGACCATCCGGCACCCGCGCACTCGAACCGCATGCAACTGAACGAGGACGGCATGCGCGTGGGGATCGCGCTGCACGCCGCGATCGCACTCCAGTTCCTGGAAACCCGCCCCTGACCCGAGTACTCCACCTCCAGCCGTCTCGACGCCCCCTCCGGCAGTCGGCTAGCGCCAGCGGGCGCCGCGGAGCTCCACGAAGCGCCAGCCCTCGTCCTCTCCGCGCGCGGCCCAGAAGGTGACCTCGCCCGAGTCGCCCCGCTCGCTGGACGACCGCTCGACGTCGATCCGCACGCGGTCGCCTTCCTGCGCGTATCGTGCTCTTCGCCACGTGACGAACTCGCTGTTCTGCTGGAATTCGGCGACCGCCGCGCGCAGGCGCTCCTTGTACTCGGCGCCGGTCAGCATGTGCGGATCCCCCTCGTCGAAGAAAATGCGGGCGTCCTGCGCGAAGCAGTCGGTGAGCAGCGGGTTGTAGCGTTCGAGCAGCTCGACGCAGGCCTCGAAGAGTTGCTTGGCCGCCTTGACCGGGTGGGTGCCGGGGGCGACCGCGATCGGGCTGGGACGTTCGTCGCGCATCTGCATGCGCTCGGCCAGGGTGGCCCTGCGCTCGCGTTCCTCGGGAATGGTCACGGGCAGCAGGAGCGTGTCGGCCACGAAGCTCAGGGGGATGTCGATGCCGAAGAGCAGCACCCAGGCCAGGTTGAGCCGCCAGAACTGCTGTCCGGCCTGCTGCGCCGCCAGGCGCGTCCCGCTGTAGATGCGGGGACCGTCGTAGCCGGGGTCGGTGCGCGTGTCCCAGGTCATGCAGCCCCCGGAGGATACGGCGAGTGCCAGCAATGCAACCAGGACGATCGAGCTCTTCACCGGTTCTCCCCCCGACGCAGTCGCGCAAGTCTGCGTCTCTCGACGCGAACCGCAAGCGCCGGTACCCTCGGCCGCCCGGATGCTCCGAGCGATCGCGATTCGAGGCGCCGTCGGACTGGCGGCGGTCATGCTCACGCTGGGTGCGGCCGAGGCGGTTCTGCGCGTGGCCGGGTTCGCGCCGACGTTCACCGAGCAGAGGCTGCTGGTCAAGCTCGACGCGCGCGCTCTCTACCGCGTGCTGCCGGGAACGCGCGACGACCTGAACTCGGCCGGCTTCCGCGACCGCGAGTTCGTTCGCGCCAAGAGCGGCCGCAAGCGCATCCTGATGGTCGGCGACTCGTTCCTGATGGGACTGAACGTCCCGCCGCACCAGGTACTGCCGGTGCGCCTCCAGGAGCGGATCGGCGACGGCTTCGAGGTCTACAACATGGGCGTGCTGGGCTACGGGCCCGACCAGGCGCTGGTCCGTCTGCTCGACGAAGGACTCGACCTGGATCCCGACATCGTGGTGCTCGGGCTCTTCCCGGCCAACGACTTTGCGGACCTCTACGAGAACCAGCTCTTCACCGTCGACGCGAACGGCCGTCTCGCTCCGCACCCCGACAACCCCGTCCAGACCGTGCTGCGCACGCCGCGCCTCGCGATGCTGGCGCGCCGCGCCCTGACCGGCGAGTTCTTCCGCGAGGGCGAGCAGGACGAGATCGTCGAGCGCCTCTTCGGCGACGGCTACGACCTGCTCCGCGACGTCGACAGCCCGGAGTCGTTGCAGAAGATCGCGATCATGCGGGCCGTGCTGCGCGAGTTCCAGGGTGCGCTCGAGCAGAGGGGAATCCCGTTCTGGGTTCTCGTCATCCCGTCCTACGAGAACATCCAGAACGACGCCAACTTCCGCCGCAAGGGCATTCCCCGCGAGGAGTACTTCCGCAACGAAGAGCTGGTGATGGGTCTGTGCGGCGAGCTGGGCATCCGCTGCATCGACTTGTCGGCCGCCTTCCGGCAGCACCGGCTCGCGGGCCTGTACAGCAACTTCGACCGGCACATGAGTCCGACGGGGCTCGAGCTCTCGGCCCGGGTCCTGGGCCGTTCGATGGGGCTGATCGCCCCGGACGAGGGAGCCCGCTAGGCCGGACCCCCCCCGCCTGGGGCGGATTCGCTCGCTCAGTCCGTCCGCGAGGCGCGGTTGACCGCGCTCAGGATCGCCTCGAGCGACGCGGTCACGATGCTGGCGTGGAGGCCCACGCCGTACACGGAGCTTCCGCCGGCGGCCGCGACCTCGACGTAGCAGACCGCCCGCGCGTCCGTCCCGCGCGACACGGCGTGCTCGCGGTAGTCGAGCACACGCACGTCGAGGCCGAACTCGCGGCGCAGCCCGTTCGCGAACGCGTCGATCGGGCCGCTTCCCTCGCCTCGCACGGTTCGCTCGCGGCCGTCTTCGCGGATCACGGCGGTCAGCACCTGCTCGCACTCCGCGATGCTGTCTGCCTGGCTGCGGTGGCGCAGCAACTCGTAGGGCTTGGTCGCCCCTACGTACTCCTCGCTGAAGGCCCGCCAGATCTGGTCCGAGCCGATTTCCTCGCCGGTCTGCTCGGCCATGCGCTGCACGATCTCGCGGAACTCGACCTGCAGTCCCCTGGGGAGCCTCAGCCCGTGGTCGCGTTCGAGCACGTGCGCGATGCCGCCCTTGCCCGACTGGCTGTTGATGCGCACGACCTCTTCGTAGCGGCGCCCCACGTCGGCCGGGTCGATCGGCAGGTAGGGAACCTCCCAGCTGCCGTTGCTCCGCTCGGGCAGCGTCGCGAAGCCCTTCTGGATCGCGTCCTGGTGCGAGCCCGAGAACGCGGTAAAGACGAGCTCGCCCGCCCACGGGTGGCGCGCCGGCACCGGCATGCGCGTGCAGCGCTCCGAGACGCGCACGATGTGGTTCATGTCGGACATGTCGAGTCCCGGATCGATGCCCTGCGAGAACAGGTTCATGGCCAGTGTGACCACGTCGACGTTGCCGGTGCGCTCGCCGTTGCCGAAGAGCGTGCCCTCTACGCGGTCCGCACCGGCCATCAGCGCCAGCTCGGCGGCGGCCACGGCGGTGCCGCGGTCGTTGTGCGGGTGCACGCTCAACACGACCGCGTCACGGTCGCGCACGTGGCGCCCGAACCACTCGATCTGGTCCGCGTACACGTTGGGCGTCGCCATCTCGACCGTCGAGGGCAGGTTCAGGATGACGGGCCGCTCGCGCGTCGGCTGCCACACGTCCATGACCGCCTCGCAGATCTCCACCGCGAAGTCGAGCTCGGTTCCCGTGAAGCTCTCGGGCGAGTACTCGAAGCGCACGTCGGTCTCGACCCCTGCGGCGAGCTCCGCGCAGAGCTGCGCGCCCTTCACCGCGATGCCGACGATGCCGGCGCGGTCCTGGCCGAAGACGACCTGCCGCTGCAGCGTCGAAGTCGAGTTGTACAGGTGCACGATCGCCTTCGGCATTCCCTGCAGCGCCTCGAAGGTGCGGTGGATCAGGTGCTCGCGCGCCTGCGTCAGCACCTGCACCGTGACGTCGCCGGGTATGCGGTGCTCGTCGACGAGCGCCCGCACGAACTCGAACTCGGTCTCGGACGCGCTCGGGAAGGCGATCTCGATCTGCTTGAAGCCGATCCGCACCAACTCCTCGAAGAGCTGGAGCTTGCGCTCGACTCCCATCGGCTCGACGAGCGCCTGGTTGCCGTCGCGGAGGTCGACCGAGCACCAGGCCGGGGCGCGGTCGATCGTGCGCTGTGGCCAGTGGCGGTCGGGCAGGTCGATCGGAGGGAACGGTCGGTACTTGTGCACGGGCATGGTCATGACGGATTCCTGGTTCGGGCGGGGTCCGCGCGGAGAGGCTCCGCATGCGCTGCACCGGAGCGGTGCGGCAGCGGGGCGCGGACCCAGGGTGAGGTGGACGTTCGGACGGGTGGGATCCCCGGGGTCCCTATGCGCTCAGGGACACCGGGCCGGTAAGGAGGAGCTGCAGCAGCGCTCCGCTCGTCTTACGGGTCCGCGTCATCACCATCATCACGGGGGCAGCCTAGACCGGGCCCCGGGGGCCGTCAAGCGCGCGCTGCGCCTCCGGCCCATGTGTCGCGCCCGGAGGGAGTGCCTGCTCCTGTAAGCTGGGCGGGTGAACCGGGACGCGTTCGAGTCGATCGGCGGGGGAGAGGCGCAGATCCACGGTTGCGACCCGGTCCTGGCCTCGCCGTTCCGCGTGGGCGAGGCCGCTGCGGGCGCGCTGGCTGCGGGCGGCGTGGCGGCGGCGGAGTTCTGGAAGCTCCGCGGCGGCCGCGCGCAGACGGTCAGCGTCGATGCGCGCGCCGCAGCCGCATCGCTGCTGAGCTTCATGTTCCAGCGCATAGATTCCGCGCCACAGATGACCGAGCGCGGAGTGCGCGCGACGACCGCGCTGTATCCCGCGCGCGACGGACGTTGGATCCACCTGCACGGCGGCTTCCCGCACCTTCGAGACGGCACGCTGGCGGAGCTCGGCTGCGCCGACGATCCCGACGCGGTCGCCGCTGCGGTGCGCGAACGCGACGCCCAGGAACTCGAGGACGCGCTCGCGGCGCGCGGTATGTGCGGCGCCATGGCACGAACCGGCGAGGAGTGGCTGGCGCACCCGCAGGGCAGGGCGATGGCCAAGCTGCCGCCCGTCGAGGTGATCCGCATCGGCGACTCCCCGCCCGAGACTCCGCGCTTCGCTTCGCGTCCGCTCGAGGGCATGCGCGTGCTCGACCTGACGCGCGTGCTCGCCGGTCCATCTTGTGCGCGCACACTCGCCGAGCACGGCGCCGAGGTGCTGCGCGTCGCGGCGCCGCACCTGCCCTTCATCGAGCCCTTCGTGATCGACACGGGCCACGGCAAGCGCTCGGCGCACGTCGACCTGCGCGACGCCGAGGGTGTCGAGACGCTGCGCGGACTGGTGCGTGGCGCCGACGTGTTCTCGCAGGGCTACCGCGCGGGCGCGCTCGAGCGCCGCGGCTTCGGGCCCGAGCAGCTGGCGGAACTCCGGCCCGGCATCGTGGTGGCGTCGATCAACTGCTACGGACACGAGGGCCCCTGGGCCGCGCGTCCGGGCTGGGAGCAGCTGGCGCAGACGGTGAGCGGGATCGCGGTGGAGCAGGGGGCGCCGGGCGACCCGACGCTCATCCCGGCGGCGGCCTGCGACTACGTGACCGGCTACCTCGCCGCTTGCGGCGTGATGCGCGCGCTGGTGCGCCGCGCCACCGAGGGAGGCAGCTACCACGTACGCGCGTCCCTCGTGCAGACGGCGCTCTGGCTCCGAAGTCTGGGCCGCGTGGACCCGGCCGACGCTCGCGCGCTCGAGCGCGAGGAGATCGAGGCACTCTCGACCGACAGCGAAACCGCCTGGGGACGCATCCGCCACCTGACGCCGGTGACGCGCATGTCCGAGACCGCCCCCCAGTGGCTGCAGCCGCCGGTCCCGCTCGGTACCCACGAGGCGCGCTGGTCGCACTGAGATTGCAGAAACGGGCGCGAGCCGCCGATCAGGCCCGGCATGATGAGCCGAGCCGAAGTGCGCCGTTCGCTGCTGGCGACCGGTGTCGATCCGAGCGTGGTCGAGTCGATCGTCGCCGACCTGCCGGTCGAGGCGGCCGTGCCGCGGGGCCTGTCCCCGCGGGCGCTGGCTCCGCATGCCGACGAGGCCGACCGCGCCGCCGCCCAGGTGCTCGCGGACTTCGAGCGCCTGCTCGGCGACGACGACCCGTCCTAGTCCGGTCCAGACCCCCGTTGGCTGAGCCCGCGCCGCCGGGCACAATCGGCCTGTCGCGCGGCGGAGCCCCCCGCGGCTACGCGTTGGAGAGGTCATGGCGGCAGCTCCCAGAGACACGAAGCGAGCTCCGGTGAGCGGAGGCATGCTCGACGGCCTGTCCGTGCTGGAGTTCGGGCGCATGGTCGCGGCTCCGTACTGCGGAAAGCTGCTGGCGGACCTGGGCGCCGACGTCGTCAAGCTCGAGGCGCCCGGCACCGGTGATCCCGCGCGCCGGCGCAGCCCGTTCCCCGGGGACCATCCGCACCCGGAGCGGAGCGGCCTGTTCCTCTACCTGAACACCAGCAAGCGCTCGATCACCCTCTCGCTGCAGACCGAGGGAGGCCGCGCGATCTTCCGGCGCCTGCTCGCCGAGGCCGACGTGCTCGTCGAGGACTGCTCACCCGGTGAGCTCGCGCGCCTGGGACTGGACCCGGGCGACTTGGCGAAGCAGTTCCCGCGCCTCGTCCACACTTCGATTACGCCGTTCGGCGAGAGCGGTCCGTACCGCGACTTCCGCACGCACCACCTGAACGTCTACCACTCGAGTCCCCACACCACGTTCTCCTACGCCCCCGAGGGAGAGGCGAAGCGCGCTCCCGCCAAGGCGGGCCGCTACCTGGCCGAGTACGACGCCGGCCTGACCGCCGCGCTCGGGACGCTGGCCGCCGCGCTCGGCAGCGCGGCGACGGGGCGCGGCCAGCGCGTACAGGTCTCGAAGCAGGAAGCGCTGATGTGCATCGAGCGCGTAGACATCGGCCGCCAGATCAACCCACCGAAGCCGCCGCCCTGGCGCGGCTCGCTCGGGGGCCTGCTGCGCGCCAAGGACGGTTACGTCATGGTGACGCCCGTCCAGGACCACCAGTGGCTGGGACTGGTCCGCGCCATGGGCAGCCCGGAGTGGACGCAGTCCGACGCCTGCCGCGACGAGATGGCGCGCCAGGAGCACCGCGAGGAGCTTCAGCCGCGCATCCAGGCGTGGGCGGAGACGCTGACGCGCGACGAGATCTACCACGGGCTGCAGCAGGAGGGCACGCCCGCCGGACCCGTGCGCACCGTCGCCGAGGTCCAGGAGTGGGAGCAGGCGCGCGAGCGCGGGTACTTCGTCGAGATCGAGCACCCCGAGGCCGGCACGCACAGCTACCCGTCGGTCCCCTACCTGTTCTCCGGAAAGGGCTTCGGTGGGTCGCGCGCGCCGCTGCTCGGCGAGCACAACGAGCAGGTCTACGGCGAACGGCTGGGCTACTCGCCGTCCGATCTCACCTTCCTGACGGCGGCGGGGGTCATCTGATGGCGCAGGGGAACGGCGCGCAGGGACCACTGGCCGGCGTCCGCGTCGTCGACATGACCTGGGCCTGGGCGGGACCGCACGGCACGCAGTTACTGGCGCTGCTGGGCGCGGAGGTGATCAAGGTCGAGAGCCACGCGCGACTCGACCACAGCCGCATGCGCTCGTTGATGGGCGGCGCGATGAAGACCGGGCCGGACGGGTCGCCCATCTTCAACGACCTGAACGCGAACAAGCTCTCGTTGACGCTCGACCTGCGAAAGGACGCGGCGCGCGACCTGCTGCGCAGGCTCGTGAGCGTGAGCGACGTGCTGGCCCAGAACATGCGGCCGGGCGTGCTTGAGCGGCTGGGTCTCTCCTACGAGGAGCTCACGCGGTTCAAGTCCGACCTGATCATGCTGTCGTCGTCGGCGGTCGGTTCGACGGGACCCGAGCGCCTCTACGCCGGCTACGCGCCGACCTTCGCGTCGCTCTCTGGCATCGCCGACGTCACCGGCTACCCCGACGGTCCGCCGCAGCCGCTCAGTGGATCGGTGGACCTGCGCGTCGGGACCGCCGGTGCGTTCGCCGTGGTCGCGGCGCTGTACCGGCGCCGGCAGACCGGGGAGGGCCAGCACATCGACCTGTCGTCCACCGAGGTCATGACCTCGATGATGGGCGAGGCCTTCATGGAGCTCAGCATGACCGGGCGCGTGCCGGGCCGCAACGGGAACCGCCACGACGTGATGGCGCCGCACGGCTGCTACCCGTGCGCCGGCGAGGACCAGTGGGTGAGCATCGCCATCGGCAGTGACGAGGAGTGGACCGCGCTCAAGGCCGCACTCGGAGACCCGGGCCTCGAGGCCGAGGCCTACGCCGGACCGGCCGAGCGCTGGCAGAACCAGGAGTCGCTCGACCCGATCATCGAGCGCTGGACGCGCCAGCGCCCGCTCGGCGACGCCGTGGACCAGCTCCAGGCGGCCGGCGTGCCCGCCATGCGCGTGCACCTCGAGGACAGCATCGCGAGCGATCCGCACGTGGTCGCCCGCGGCTACTTCCAGGAGCTCGAGCACCCGGTTCTCGGCCGACGCCTCGTCGGCGGTGCGCCATGGACCTTCTCGGAGGACGACGTGGGCGTGCACCGCCCGGCACCGCTCCTCGGCCAGCACAACGAAGCGGTGCTCGGCGACATCCTCGGCCTTGCGCCGGAAGAGATCGAACGGCTCGTAGCGGACGAAGTCGTCCGCTAGCCGATCGCCGTCTGGACCAGTATCTCCGCGTCCGGCTAGCGCGGTGGGGTTCGGTCGAACCAGGGGCGCGCTTCTTCGAGCTGGGCCGAGAGCCGCAGCAGGGTCGCCTCGTCGCCGAAGCGGCCCGCGAACTGGAGTCCGATCGGCAGGCCCGCGGCGTTCCAGTGCAGCGGCAGCGAGATGGCGGGGTGGCCGCTGGCGTTGAAGAGCGACGTGAAGCCGATCGTCTGGTTCAGGTCGGCCACGTAGGCGATGGGGTCGTCGGCGCGCGAGAGAGAGAGGCGGCCGAGCTCGAGCGGGGGCGTCGCCATGGTCGGCGTGAGCAGCACGTCGTAGCGCTCGAAGAAGTGCGAGACCTGCCGCCCGACTCCGTGGATCGTGCGCACGGCGCGCGCGTAGTCGGCCGCGCCCAGGTTCCCGGCCATCTCGGAGAGTGCCCAGGTGCTGAGCTCGACGTCGTCGGCCGAGGGCTCGTGTCCCAGGGCGCGGGCGCGGTCCTCGACGGTGGCGCGGATGTTGGCCGCGATGATCGTGCGCGTCGCCCCGCCGAGCACGTCGGCGTTGACGTCGAGTGCGGCCTCCTCGACCTCGTGACCGAGCTCGCGGCAGAGCGCCGCCGCCGCCTCGACGGCGGTGACGCAGTCGGCGTGCGTCGGCGCGCCGTTGAACGTAGCCGTCTGCACGGCGATGCGGAGCTTGTCCGGAGGTGCGTCGAGCTCGGACAGGTACGGCCGGTCGGGCGCTGGCGCGCAGTACGGATCGCCCACGTCGGGTCCGTGCGTGGCGTCGAGCAGCGCCGCGGTGTCGCGAACCGAGCGAGACACGACGTGCGCGGTGCTCATGCCGCCCCAGCCCTCGCCCTGGTCGGGTCCCGCGGGGTTGCGCGCGCGGGTCGGCTTGAGGCCCACGATTCCGCAACACGCGGCGGGAATGCGGATCGATCCGCCGCCATCGCTGGCGTTGGCCGCGGGCACGATGCCGCCGGCCACTGCCGAGGACGCGCCGCCCGAGGAGCCGCCGGCCGTGCGGCCGAGATCCCAGGGGTTCGAGGTCCGCCCGAAGAGGTCGGTCTCGCTCGTCGTGGTGAGCCCGAACTCCGGCGAGTGCGTCTTGCCGAAGCTCACCAGGCCGGCCTTCTTGTACCGGATGACCAGCTCGCTGTCGTGGTCGGCGACGAAGTCCTCGAACAGCTTCGACCCGTAGGTCGTGCGCACGCCGGTGTAGCCCAGGTGCAGGTCCTTCAGCAGGAAGGGCACGCCGCGGAACGGACCCTCGGGCAGACCGCGCCGGATGGCGTCGCGGGCCTCCTCGTACATCGGGATCACGATCGCGTTCAGCTTCGGGTTGCGCTCCTCGGCGACGGCAATCGCGGTCTCGAGCAGGTCTTCGGGGCTGGCGTCGCCCTTGGCGACCAGCTCCGCAAGGCCCATGGCGTCAAACGACTCGTAGTTCTCGATCCGGCTCATGCTGTCTCCTCGTGCGTCGGGGCCGCAGTATACGGGCTTCGCCGCCCGCGGTGGCCGCGCTACCTTGCAGACGCATGGAGCGCCAGAAGCCGGACACGACCAGCAACGAGATCGACCTGTACATCCGCACCTACTACTCGTTGCTGCGCAGTACCGGCGAGGTCCGGGTCCGCTCCTTCGAAGAGGCGCACGCGGTCAGCAAGGCGAGTCTGCACGCGGGCGCCCGCGAGGCCCGGCCCGACATCGCGGCCTTCGGCTACGCCGCGGCACGCCTGCCCGAGGTCATGCCGCACATCGAGCGCATCGTGCTCGGCCAGTCTGACGAGACCTTCGAGTCCTTCGGCTACGACGTATCGGGCTGGTCCGAGCTGCGTACGCGCGGGCGGCGGCGGTTCCTGCGCTGGGACCGGGAGCACACGCTGGCTGCCTACATCGCGAGCGCTTCCGACATCGACGACCTGGTGCCGATCATCACGGCGTACCAGATCGAGTGGAACAAGATGCACGAGCTGCTCGGAAGCGTCGCGCCGGACGGCGCGTCCGCGCTCGGGATCGAGCCCGGGGAGTACGAGCGCCTGCTCGAGGCGCTCGGCGGCGAGGCCGAGGCGTCGCTGGCCGCCCTGCGCGATCACCCGCTCGACCTGCGCGTGCGGCTGCTGGCGGGAACGTTCAGCGAGTACCAGCGCGCCGCGAACCTGTGGTGGACCGGCGTCGAGCAGGCCTACCTGCGGGACAGCGCGCCCCGGCGCCCGCCGGTCTACTTCGTCAGCTCCAACTCGCACTCGCTCGCGAACCTGCTCGGCGGCTGGGCGCTCGCCCACCCGGAGCGCCTGCTCCCCGAGGAAGACGCCCCGCACGACCCGCGCGAGCTCTACTTCGCCATGCGCGGCCTTCTCCGCTCCGACGCCGACACACTGGCCGAGGTGCAGGCCTGGGACCGCGAGTCCGGCATCTTCCCGGCCGAGAACCACGCCCACGTCGACGTGGACGCCCAGGTGATCGAGATGTCCCGGCTGATCCCCGAGCGGTTCGACGCGCGGCTCCAGATGCCGGGACTCG
>JAFDDB010000061.1 GCA_019311115.1 Deltaproteobacteria bacterium | reverse complement strand
CCCGGACCGCGCGCAGCTCGAGGACCGGCTCGGCGCCCTGGGTCTGCGGCTGGTCCGGCGCCAGCGGGCGCGGCTCGACGGCTGGGCCCAGCGCCTGCTCGCGCTCGAGCGCGGACTGGTGCACCCCGCGGATCGCATCGCCGCGCTGCAGAGCCGCGTTGCGGTGGCTCGAGCCGGGCTCGAGCGGGGAGCGCGCTCCGCGCTCGGCAACGCCCGCCAGCGCCTGGTGTGGGCGAACCAGCGGCTCGCTCCGGCGGCCCGGCTCCGGCTGGAGCGGGCGGCGGGGCGGCTCGGCGGTCTCGGGGGCCGCCTAGACGCGCTCTCGCCGCTGGCGGTGCTCGGCCGGGGCTACGGCATCGCACGCCGCGAGCGCGACGGCGCTATCCTCCGGTCCAGCGAGCAGGTCGAGGTCGGCGAGGACATCACCGTCCGGCTGGCCGAAGGGGGCCTGGCCGCCCGCGTGACCCGCAGACTGGAGAGCTGATGGCGAAGAAGGCCACGCCGAGCGCGGCCGAGATCCCGTTCGAAGAGGCGCTGGAGCGGCTCGAGAACCTGGTCGACGCGCTGGAAGAAGGCGACCTGGAGCTGGAGGCTTCGCTCGAGAAGTTCGAGGAAGGGGTGAAGCTCGTGCGCAGCTGCTCGGATCGGCTGAAGAGCGCAGAGTTGCGGGTGAAGCAGCTGGAGGCGGGCGCGGACGGGGTGCGCGAGAGCGACCTGGTGCTCGAGGACGGCTCTTGAGCTTCGACCTGGACGCATTCCTCGAGGCGAGCCGCCGCTGCGTCGACAGCGCGCTGGAGCGCGCTCTCCCGGCTCCGACGGAGCCTCCGGCGGTCCTGCACGAGGCCATGCGCTACGCGGTCTTCTCCGGCGGCAAGCGGCTGCGGCCCGCGCTGGCGTTCGGCGCGGCGCGGGCCTGTGGCGTCGCGGACGAGGCGGCTCTTCCGGTGGCCGTGGCGGCCGAGCTGGTGCACGCCTACTCGCTGGTCCACGACGACCTGCCGGCCATGGACGACGCCGAGCGGCGCCGCGGCCGACCCTGCGTGCACGTGAAGTTCGGTGAGGCCAACGCGGTGCTGGTGGGCGACGCGCTGCTGCCGGCGGCCTTCGGCGTGCTGGCCGAGGGCGGTACACCCCTCGGTGTGGTCGAGGCGCTGGCGCGGGCCGCGGGCTCGGCTGCGCTGGTCGGCGGACAGGTCGACGACCTGGCGCTCAGCCCCGAGACCGCGACTCTCGACGAGGTCGTGTCGATCCACGAGCGCAAGACCGCTGCGCTCTTCGAGTTCGCGGTCGCGGGTGCCGCGCGCACGGCGGGTGCGCCGGATGCGTCGTGCCGGGCGCTCTCGCGGTTCGCGCTCCACTACGGCCTGGCCTTCCAGGCCACCGACGACCTGCTCGACGCCGACACCAGCGAGTGTTCGATCCTGGGGGTGCTGCCTCCCGAGGCCGCGCGGTCGTACGCCGACAACCACATCGAGCGCGCGCGGGCCGCACTCGAGCCCTTCGACACGCGGGCGGACGCGCTGCGGGCGCTGGCCGAGCGCGTCGCCGGACGGCTATCGTAGGGTTCCCGATGACCAGCCTCCTCGACCAGATCGACTCTCCGGCGGACCTGCGGGCGCTCCCGCCCGAACGGCTGCCCGACGTGGCGGCGGCGCTGCGCGCCGAGATCATCGACGTGATCTCGAAGACGGGCGGTCACCTGGCGGCGAGTCTGGGCACGGTCGAGCTCACCACCGTGCTTCACTACGTCTTCCAGACGCCGCACGACAAGCTGATCTGGGATGTCGGCCACCAGGCCTACGCGCACAAGCTGCTCACCGGCCGGCGCAAGAGCTTCCCGAGCCTCGGCACTTCGGGCGGCATCGGAAAGTTCCTGCGGCGCGCCGAATCGGAGTACGACGTGTTCGGCGCGGGCCATGCGGGAACGTCGATCTCGGCCGGCACGGGCATCGCCGAGGCGGTGCGGCGGCGCGGCGGCTCCGAACGCGTGATCTCCGTGATCGGCGACGGGGCCCTCACCGCCGGGATGGCCTACGAGGGACTCAACAACGCGGGCTACATGAAGCTCGAGAACCTGATCGTGGTGCTGAACGACAACGAGATGTCGATCTCGCCGAACGTCGGTGCGCTCACCAGTTGGCTCGCGCGGCGCTGGTCGGGTCCGCTCGCGCGGCGCTTGAAGCACAGCGTCAAGCACTTCCTGGAGTCGATTCCGCTGGCGGGCGAGCCGCTGGCCGAGATGGCGCGCCGCTCCGAGCAGAGCTTCAAGGCGTTCATCTCGCCGGCGCTGCTCTTCGAGGGGCTCGGCTTCAACTACATCGGTCCGGTGAACGGTCACGACCTCGAGGAGCTGCTCGAGACCTTCGTCAACGTCCGCGACATGGACGCGCACCACCCGGTGCTCGTGCACTGCCGCACCCAGAAGGGCTACGGCTACGAGTTCTCGCACGCGGACCCGGTCAAGTACCACGGCGTCTCGCGTTTCGAGGCCTCGTCGGGAACGATGGTCCCCTCGGCCGGCGGCCCGCCGTCGTGGACGAGCGTCTTCTCGGACGCGCTGATCCAGCTGGCGCGCGACGACGAGCGGATCATCGGCATCACCGCTGCGATGGCCGGAGGCACGGGCCTCGAGAAGTTCCAGCACGCTTTCCCGGAGCGCTTCTACGACGTGGGAATCTCGGAGCAGCACGCGGTGACCTTCGCCGCGGGCCTGGCGACCGAGGGGCTGAAGCCCGTCTGCGCCATCTACTCGACGTTCCTGCAGCGCGCCTACGACCAGATCGTGCACGACGTCTGCGTGCAGGACCTGGACGTGACCTTCGTGCTCGACCGCGCGGGCGTGGTCGGCGCGGATGGCGCGACGCACCAGGGGCTTTACGACTTCGCCTACCTGCGCACGCTGCCGAACATGGTCGTGATGGCCCCGCGCGACGAGAACGAGCTGCGCCAGATGCTGCGCACGGCCCTCGACCACCGCGGCCCGGCCGCGCTGCGCTTTCCGCGTGGTGCGGCCACGGGGGTGCCGATCGCCGAGGAGATCAAGCCGATCAAGCTGGGCGAGGCGGAGCTGCTGCAGCAGGGCAGCGACCTCGGCATCGTGGCGATCGGCTCCTGCGTGTCGCGTGCTCTCGAGGCTACGGAGCGGCTGCGCGGCGACTCGATCGAGTGCTCGGTGCTCGATGCCCGCTTCGTGAAGCCGATGGACGAGACGCGGATCCTGGAGCTGGCCGCCAGCTGCGACGCGCTGCTCGTGGTCGAGGAGCACAGCCTACACGGCGGCTTTGGCGAGGCGGTGCTGGCGCTGTTGGCGGAGCGCGGCCCCGGACGGCCCGTGCGCGCCCTCGGCGTGCGCGACGAGGTGGTCGAGCACGGCAGTCCCGCCCAGGTCCTGGCGGAGCTGGGGCTCGACGTGGACGGGATCGAGCGCGCGGCGCGGGACCTGCTCGAGCGCTGATGGCGCGGCCGCGCGTGCGGCTCGACGAGCGCCTGCTCGAGCTGGGCCTCGAGACCAGCCGCTCTCGCGCGCAGGCGCGGATCCGCGCCGGCGAGGTGAAGCTCGGCGACCGCGTCATGGACAAGCCGGGCGTTCAGGTGCCGGCGGACTGCCAGCTCGAGCTGCGTCCGCGCCGCCGCTACGCCTCGCGCGGCGGTGACAAGCTGGCCGGTGCGCTCGACGCGTTCGGCGTCGACCCGTCGGGGCTGCGCTGTGCCGACGTCGGCGCCTCGACCGGAGGGTTCACGGACTGCCTGCTGAAGCACGGCGCGGCGTCGGTGCGCGCGATCGACGTCGGCTACGGTCAGCTCGACGGCGCGCTGCGCAACGACGCGCGCGTCTGCGTGGTCGAGCGCACGAACATCCGGCACTACGAACTCGCCGATGACGACGAGCCCTTCGACCTGGTCACGGCGGACCTGAGCTTCATCTCGACGGCACGCGTGCTGCCGCGACTTGCCGGCCTGTTGCGCCCCGCTGGCCGCCTGCTGGTGCTGGTCAAGCCGCAGTTCGAGCTGGAGCGCCGGGACGTCGGCTCGGGTGGAGTGGTGAGAGACCCGGAGAAGCGGCGCGAGGCCGCCGCGCGGGTACGCGCCGCAGCCGAGGCGCTCGGGCTCGACGTGCTCGACGAGGCCGAGAGCGTGCTGGCGGGGCCCAAGGGCAATCGGGAGCGGTTCCTGCTGCTGTCCGTGCCCGACCCCGCTGCCTGACAAGCCCCCCGCGTTGTCGTAAATTGACCGTTCCCGCCCTGCCCGGAGGATCCGATGGCGATCATCACCCTGACCGAAACCGCATCAGAGAAGGTCCAGCAGCTCATGGAGCGCGATGGCCGGGCGGGGTTCGCGCTGCGGCTCAAGGTCGTTGGCGGCGGGTGCAGCGGCCTCCAGTACCAGCTGATGTTCGACGACCAGGTCGGCGAGCTGGACCAGGAGGAGGAGCAGCAGGGTGTGCGCGTCGTCGTCGATCCGAAGAGTTCGGTCTACGTGCTCGGCACGACGATCGACTACGTCGACGACCTGAGCGGCTCGGGCTTCAAGATCGAGAACCCGAACGCCTCCAACACCTGCGGCTGCGGCGACTCCTTCGGCGTCTGATCCGCGCTCTCCGAATCTCTCCTCCCCGGATCAGAACAGCGGCATGCGCCCCTGCGAGAGCTGCGTCAGGCTGAAGACGTGGTCCGGCACCTGCGTGTCGACCAGCACGTGCTGCACGATGCGGCGCGTCTCGCGCCCGGTACGCAGGTCGAACATGGAGTCCTCCATGGCGACCCACGCGTCGAGGTGCTTCGCGATCCGCGGCACCTTCGCGCGGTAGCGCTTCCAGAGCCCGCGGCGGTCGAAGTAGTCCATGCGTACGATGACCGGACGCGCCGTCGAGACCCAGGTCAGGACGCTCTCGTAGGGCCGGCCGCGCGAGGCGGCGCGGGGACGTAGCCGCAGCACGCGGCAGGGCTCGCCGTCGATGCGGTCGGCGCCGAGCACTTCGACCCCGAACTCGTCCGAGCTGTGGGCTCGCAGGTCTTCGTAGCTGAAGTCGCTGCCGAACATCGCCCAGCGGTTCCGGTTGCTGCCGACCGCGCGCACGCGCTCCTGCGCTCCGTCGCTGACGAAGATGCGGTCGCCTTGCCCGGGCCGCTGGAGCAACAGGGCGCGTGGCGCCTCGCGCCCCTCCGCCGTGGTGAACAGCAGCGTGCGCGTCTCGCCGCCCTTGGTCTGCCGGCCGAACGCGAAGACGAGCGTCTCCGTCGGGTGCTGCGGTCCCTCGATCGTGAGTTCGACCGTGGCCAGCAGGTCGGACCCGTACAGGTTGCGGAAGGCGGCCTCGAGCGCTCGTCGCGAGTCCTCGGTGTCGGCGGCGTCCATGCCGATCAGCACCGGAAGCAGCAGAAGCCATCCCCACCTGCATGCGGTCATGCGCGTCTCATCGGCGGCGGGAGCGGTCAGGCTGAGGCGCGCCTTCTGGCGACGCTGCCGCGAAGCGTGCACACTGGATTGCGACGTCCATGGCTGAAGAGCGACCGATCTACCTCGACCACCAGGCGACGACGCCGTGCGATCCCCGCGTCGTCGACGCCATGCTCCCGTACCTGACGGGCGAGTTCGGCAACGCGGCCAGCCGCACGCACGCATACGGCTGGAACGCGGCCGCCGCGGTCGATCGCGCGAGAGGGCAGGTGGCGGCGCTGATCGGCGCCGACCCGCGCGAGATCGTGTTCACGTCGGGAGCGACCGAGGCCAACAACCTGGCGATCCTGGGCGCGGCTCGCGCGGCGCTGCGCGGCGGCGATCGCGACATCCACCTGCTGACCTGCCGCACCGAGCACCGCGCCGTGCTCGACCCCTGCGAGTCGTTGAAGCCCGAGGGTGTGCGCGTGACGGCGCTCGACGTCGACGCCCTGGGCCGACTCGACGCCGCGGCCTTCGAGAAGGCGCTCAACGGGGGCGCCACGCTCGTTTCGCTCATGCACGCCAACAACGAGATCGGCGTCGTGCACGACATCGCGTCGCTCTCGGGGGCCACCCGCGAGCGTGGCGTGCTCTTCCACTGCGACGCCGCGCAGTCCGTCGGCAAGCTGCCGGTCGACGCGCGAGCGCTCGGCGTCGACCTGCTCTCGTTCACCGCGCACAAGCTCTACGGTCCCAAGGGGATCGGCGCGCTCTGGGTGCGGCGCGGCGATCCGCCGGTGCGGCTCGTGCCGCAGATCCTGGGCGGCGGGCACGAGCGCGGACTGCGCAGCGGGACGGTGCCCGTCGCGCTCGTGGTCGCTTTCGGCGTGGCGTGCGAGATCGCGGCCGTCGAGCGCGAGGACGAGGCGACGCGCCTCGCCGCCCTGCGCGACGCTTTGCTCGCGCGGCTCTCGAGTGAGCTGGACGGCGTCCACCTGAACGGGCACGCCGAGCTTCGCCTGCCCGGGAACCTGAACGTGAGCTTCGAGGGCGTCGAGAGCGAGGCGCTCCTGATGGCGCTGCCCGGGGTCGCCCTGTCTTCGGGATCCGCCTGCACGTCAGCGCGGCCCGAGCCGTCTCACGTGCTGCGCGCGCTCGGCCTGGGCGCGGCGCGCGCGCACTCGGCGGTTCGCATCGGCCTCGGCCGGACGACCACGCCCGGGGAGATCGAGCGGGCGGGGTCGCAGATCGTCGCCGAGGTGCGGCGCCTGCGCGAGCTCTCGCCGACGTGGGAGTCCCGTGGACGCGTACGCACCTAGCGCCGCCGTCCTGGACCACCTGCGCCGCCCGCGCCATGCCGGGGCGTTTTCCCCGGGTGAGGCAGGTGTGCGCACCGGCGAGGCCGGCGACGTGGAGGAGGGCCGCCTGGTGCGCTTCGAGCTGCGTCCCCTCCGGGGGCCCAGCGGGTCGGGCGGCGGGGACGGGAGGCTCTGCGAGGCGCGCTTCAAGGCCTTCGGCTGCGCCGCCACGATCGCCTCGGCGAGCTGGCTCTCGGAGCAGGTCAGCGGCCGCCCCGAGGCTCGGGCCCGGGCGCTCGGGCCCGACGAGATCGTCCGGGCCCTCGACCTCTCGCCCGAGCGGCGGGCCGGCGCCGAGCTGGCGCTCCGCGCGCTGCGCCGGGCCCTCGCTGCGAAGCCCGCCGGTTAGGCTATGATGCGCTCCGCGCCGACGGAGGAGGACCGATGAGCACCGAGCCGAAGAGCAAGAACATCACCTGGAGCCACAGCCACGTGACCGCCGAAGAGCGCCGCGCCCTGACGGGGCACGGGGCCGTGACCGTCTGGTTCACGGGCCTCTCGGGGTCGGGCAAGTCGACGATCGCGACCACCGTCGAGCGTCAGCTGGTCGAGCACGGGCGCCACGCCTACGTGCTCGATGGCGACAACATCCGGCAGGGGCTCAACAGCAACCTCGGCTTCTCGCCCGAGGACCGCACCGAGAACATCCGCCGGATCGGCGAGGTCTCCAAGCTCTTCAACGACGCCGGGGTCATCGTGCTGACGGCGTTCATCTCGCCGTACCGTGCCGACCGGGACCGCGTGCGCGAGACGCTCCCCGAGGGGACCTTCGTCGAGGTGCTCGTCGACTGTCCGTTGGAGGAGTGTGAGAAGCGCGACGTGAAGGGCCTGTACAAGAAGGCGCGCGCGGGCGAGATCCCCGAGTTCACCGGCATCTCGGCGCCGTTCGAGGAGCCCGAAAAGCCCGAGATCGTGCTCGCCACGGCCGAGTCGAGCGTCGACGAGTGCGCCCAGCAGGTGCTCGACTACCTGCTGAAGACGGGTGTGATCCCCGCTCAGCAGTAGGCAGACGGTCCGGGGGAGCGCCGGCGCCGCGGACGGCGCTCCCGTCGCGTGCCCCGCGTGCCGATAGGGGATGATCGGTGGAAGACAGTGCTCTTCCAGCGAATTGTCCGCCGCATGACCCACTGCTAAGATCCTGTGGTTCCTGGGGTTTTCCCGGGTGCCGCATTCGGAGATCTGCCCGCCCCGTGTTCGCGCGCCTGGTCCGCTCCGGCCTTCTCGCCCTGCTGCCGCTCACCGTGGCCGCCGGCTGCGCCACGCCTTCGACCTCGACGCGCGCGGCGCGGGTCGAGATCGCGCCCGCAGAGCCGCCGTCCCGCGAGGCCCAGGCCGCGGCCGCGTTCCTGCGCGGCAACGCGTTCGAGTTGGATGGCCGGCTGGCCGACGCCGCCACGCAGTACGAGCGCGCCGCCGAGCTGGACCCCGAGTCCGCCGAGCTGCAGCGATTCCGGGCGCAGGTCTATGCGCGCATGGGCCGCGTCGAGGACGCGCTCTCGGCCGGACGCCGCGCGCTCGAGCTCGAGCCGGACGACGAGCGCACGTTGCTCGCCCTGGCCCGGCTCTACGCGCTGTTGCAGCGCGGCGACGAGGCGCTCGCACTCCTCGAGCCGCGCTTCGAGACGGACACGCTGTCGGCCGCGGGCATCTTCCTGCTCGTGGAGCTGCAGGTGAACGCGGAGCGCTACGTCGAGGCCGAGGCCTCCGCGCGCCGCCTGATCCGGCTCGAGCCCGATCGGCCGCGCGGCTCCTTCGCGCTGGGCGCGATCCTCGAGCGGCAGGGGCGCTTCGACGAGGCCGAGCACGCCTACCGCCAGGTACTGGAGATCGACCCGGGCGACCTGCGCGCATTCGATGCGATGGCACGCGTGCGGCGGCGACAGGACGACCCCGACGGCGAGCTCGCCGTGCTGCGCGAGAAGCTGGCGCTCGCTCCGGACGACGTGAGCGCGCTGCTGCGAATCGCGCAGATCCACGACTCGGCCGGCAACCGCGCGGCGGCGATCACGTCGCTCGAGCGGCTGGTCGCGCACCACCCGGAGCAGCTGAGCGCGCAGTTCCAGCTCGGCTTCTACCTGTACGAGGACGGCCGCTCCGAGGAGGCGATCGAGCGCTTCGAGATCGTCGCCCGGAATGCCCCCGTCGTCGGGGACGCGCGGTTCCTGAGCGAGGTGCTGTACTTCCTGGGACGCGCGCACCGCGATTCGGGCAACGACGAGCAGGCGCTCGAGGTGCTGGCCCGCGTACCGCCGAACGTCGAGCGCTTCTCCGACGCGCGCATCCTGCGCGCTCGCATCCACGAAGAGGGCGAGGACTACGACGCGGCGATCGCCGACGTGAGGCTGGCGGCGGCCGGCGTGCCCGAGACCGACGAGAACGGCGTCGCAGTGCACGTGTATCTCGCCGGGTTGATGCAGCGCCAGGACGACCTGGACGGCGCGATCGTCCTGATGCAGCAGCTGATCGAGGCCCATCCCGGCGACCCGGACCTGCTCTACGACCTGGGACTCATCTACTCGAACGCGGGCGACGAAGACCGCGCGCTCGAGGTGATGCAGGAGGTCCTGGTGCTGGAGCCGGACCACCCGAGTGCGCTCAACTACGTGGGCTACACCTGGGCGGATCAGGGCGAGAACCTCGGCGAGGCCGAGCGCATGGTGCTTCGCGCCATCGAGCTGCGGCCGGACGACGGCTACATCGCCGACAGCCTCGGCTGGGTCTACTACCAGCGCGGCCTGAAGGAGCTCGAGGCCGGCGACGTGACCGGCGCGCGCGGTTCGTTCGGCAAGGCCATCCACGCGCTCGAGGGCGCCCTGAACCTGCTCGAAGAGGCCGACCCGGTGATCACGCGTCACCTGGGCGACGCCTACCGCTCGGTGTCGCGCTTCGAGGAGGCGCTCACGACCTACCGCAAGGCGCTCGAGCTGGCGCCGCAGACCGAAGACGCGGTCGACATCCAGCGGCAGATCGACCTGCTCGAGCTCCAGCTGCGCCCGTCGACGGACGGGGCCCGGCGTTGAAGCCGGGCGGCGTAGCCGCCGCCCTTCGGCTGCTGCTGGCCGGGGCCGCGTTCCCACTCGCGGCCTGCGCGACCAGTGGAACGACCTTCGATGGCGTAGTGCTCCGCCCCGTGTTCGGCGAGGAAGCGCGCGTGCTCGAGTGGATGGAGTCGGCGCGCAAGAGCGGGAGCGAGCGGCGTAGCATGCGCGCGCTGGCCGACCTGAAGCTCGAGTCCCCGTCGGGCGGGGGAAGCGTGCGCGAGGTGATCGTCGCTGAGCGGCCGGCGCGGCTCCGGCTCGAGACGTTGAACCTGCTCGGGCAGACGCAGGCCGTCCTGGTGACCGATGGCGAGCGCTTCTCGTTCTTCGAGGGCGGGGACATCGAAGAGGGACCCGTCGCGGAGGGCCTGCTGTGGGATCGGTTGGGCATCGACCTAGAGCCCGAGCAGGCCGTGCGGGTCCTGCTGGCCGACCCCCACCTGGCCTCGGCGCCACCGCGGGCCGTCTACGCGTGGGACCAGCAGCGTGTGGCCGAGTTCCCAGGCCAGCGTGTGCGCTTTTCCCCGACCGGCGACGTGCTCTCGGTCGAGGCGCTCGACGAGTCCGGGGCGGTGCGCTGGGCCGCGGAGTACGGCCGCTGGCGCGACGTGGACGGGGGGCGCTATCCCTTCATCATGTTCCTCCGCTTTCCCCGCTCGCGCGTGAGTGCCGAGATCGAGCTCGACGAAGTCGACCTGAATCCCGCGCTCGAGCCCGCCCTCTTCACGCTCCGCTCCTCGAATCCGAGGTAGCGTGGCCCGGCCACGGCACACGGAGGACTCCCGGAGGTGAGCGAGCCGGTGTTGTCGGTCCGCGGGCTACGGACGACCTTCTCGACCGACGCGGGAGTGCTGCCCGCCGTCGACGGCGTCGACCTGGAGCTGCACGCCGGCGAGACACTCTGTGTGGTCGGTGAGTCGGGCTGCGGAAAGTCGGTGACCGCGCTGTCGATCCTGCGGCTGCTGCCCGAGCCCCCGGCGTCGATCGAGGCCGGCGAGGTGATCTTCGACGGCTGCAACCTGCTGGAGCTGTCGAACGCGGAGCTGCGCAAGATCCGGGGCAGCCGCATCGCCATGGTCTTCCAGGAGCCGATGACGTCGCTGAATCCGGTCTTCTCGGTCGGCAGCCAGATCGACGAGGCCCTCAAGATCCACACCGACCTGACGCGCCAGGGTCGGCGCGAGCGCGTCGAGGAGCTGCTGACACTGGTCGGCATTCCGGCGCCCGCCGAGCGCTACCGGGACTACCCCCACCAGCTGTCGGGCGGGATGCGCCAGCGCGTGATGATCGCGATGGCGCTGTCGTGCGAGCCGGCCGTGTTGATCGCGGACGAGCCGACGACCGCGCTCGACGTGACGATCCAGGCTCAGATCCTGGAGCTGCTGGCTTCGCTGCAGGAGCGCTTCCACATGGCGGTCCTGCTGATCACGCACGATCTCGGAGTCGTGGCCGAGACCGCAAACCGCGTGGCGGTGCTGTACGCGGGACGCGTCGTCGAGACCGGCACCGTCTACGAGATCTTCGGTGCGCCCCGGCACCCGTACACCGTGGGCCTGATGAAGGCGATGCCGGGCCGCAGCGTCGGCCACCGCGCGCCGCTGCACGTGATCCCGGGCGTCGTGCCCGACCTGCGCGACCGCCCGGAGGGCTGCAGCTTCCGCGAGCGCTGCCCGCGCGCCGACGCGGTCTGCGCCGAGATGGATCCCGAGCTGGAAGCGTGGGGCGCGGAGAGCGCCGTGGCCTGCCACCATCCGTACGTCGACGAGCGGCCGGCGGGAGAGGGCGGGTGAGCGAGGTGTTACTCAGCGTCGAAGGCGTGCGCAAGTACTTCCCGGTCGGGGGTGGCTGGTTTGCCGCGCGCGAGCACGTGCGCGCCGTCGACGGCGTCGACCTGGTGATCGCACCCGGCGAGACGCTCGGCCTGGTCGGCGAGTCCGGCTGCGGCAAGTCGACGCTGGGCCGAGTGATCCTGCGGCTGATCGAGGCCGACGCGGGCCGGATCGTCTTCGAGGGGCGCGACCTGCGAGAGCTCGGCCGAACCGAAATGCGCAACGCGCGAAGGCACGCGCAGATCATCTTCCAGGACCCGTACGCGTCGCTGAACCCGCGCATGACCATCGGCGAGGCGATCGGCGAGGGCCCGCGCGTGCACGGGCTGCTCGAGGGCGAGGCGCTCGACGCGCGCGTCGCGGAGTTGCTCGAGACCGTCGGCCTGCGTCCCGACCACGCCGGCCGCTACCCGCACGAGTTCAGTGGCGGGCAGCGCCAGCGCGTCGGCATCGCTCGCGCGTTGGCGCTGGAGCCGAGCCTGATCATCGCCGACGAGCCGGTCTCGTCGCTCGACGTGTCGATCCAGGCCCAGATCCTGAACCTGCTCCTCGACCTGCAGGAGCGCTTCGGCATCGCGTATCTGTTCATCTCGCACGACCTGCGCGTCGTGCACCATCTGTGCGACCGCGTGGCCGTCATGTACCTGGGCCGGATCGTCGAGCTGGCCCCGTCCGCCGAGCTCTACGACCAGACGCAGCACCCCTACACCGAGGCGCTGCTCTCGGCCGTCCCCGTACCCGAGCCGGGTGGGGGACGCGAGCGCATCGTGCTCAAGGGCGACGTGCCGAGTCCGATACACCCCCCGTCGGGGTGCCCCTTCCATCCGCGCTGCCCAAGGGCCGAGGACCGATGCTCCCGCGAGGAGCCGGCTCTTCGGGAGGTCGGCGCGGGTCACCTTTCGGCGTGCCACCTGGCGCCATTCTGAGGAGCGAGACAGCCATGCGTGTCGAGTACAAGTTCGAGCTGGACGATGTCGAGGTCCCCTGCTTCTCCGTCGAGACGACCGAGGGACCCGGAAAGCTGTTCACGCTGACGACCCTCATCCTGAACGTGATCTCGCAGAGGGACCGCGTCGACGTGATCTTCCACAGCCCCAACGCAGCCGACCTGCCCAAGAAGATCGAGTCGTTCAAGGCCATTCTCGCCACCGGACCTACGGCGCCCGAACTGGTGTACGAGAGCGGGGAGTCGGGATCGCTCGGCAGCTCCTACTACAGCTGGCTCAGCATCCGCAGTTCCTGAACCGCGGAGCCCTCCGCGCGGCGCTACGCTTGCCCCGATGACGCGGGGGAGGCGGGGCGGGCTGGCGCGTGCGCGGATCCGGCGGATCCGGGTCTGGGCCGCGGTCGCCCTGCTGGCCGCCGCGTGCCGGCCGCTGGGCGGTGAGCCACCGCCCGGAGAGCTGCGCATCAACCTGGGCACCGAGCCGCCATCGCTCGACTGGGCGCTCGCGACCGACGGCACGTCGTTCCTGCTGCTCGAGCAGCTGATGCGGGGCCTCACTCGCATGGGGCCCGACCTTCGGCCGCAACCCGCACTGGCCGAGCGCTGGGAGGTGTCGGACGACGGTCTCGTCTGGACCTTCCACCTGCGCCGCGACGTCGTCTGGAGCGACGGCGTGCCGCTCGAGGCCGAGCAGTTCGTCCGGGGCTGGCGGCGGCTGCTGTCGCCCCAGACGGCCGCGGAGTACGCGTACTTCCTGTACCCGGTGAAGAACGCGCGGGCCTTCAACGCCGGCGAGATCGACGACCCCTCCGCGGTCGGCGTGCGTGCCCGCGACCGGCACACGCTCGAGGTCGAGCTCGAGGCGCCGCTGGTCTACTTCCCGTCGCTGACCACGTTCATGGTCACGTTCCCCGGCAGGCTCGACCTGGTGGAGCGCTACGGCGTCGACTGGACCGAGCCCGAGCACTTCGAGACGCTGGGCGCGTTCGTGCTCGAGGAGTGGCGCCACGAGTACAAGATCGTGCTGCGCGCCAACCCGAAGTACTACGGACCGCCACCGTCGCTGGAGCGGGTCACGGGCTACATGGTCGACATGGACTCGACCGCGCTCGTACTCTTCGAGCAGGGGCTGATCGACATCGTGCGGCTTCCCGCGCTCGAGATCCGCCGCTTCCGCGGGCGGCCCGAGTACCGCACGCTGCCGCTCCTTCGGGGCTACTACTACGGGTTCAACACGAAGCTCCCGCCGTTCGACGACGTGCGCGTGCGGCGTGCGCTCGCCCACGCGATCGACCGGCGCGAGTTCCCCAAGGTCCTGCAGGGAGGCGAGCTGCCGTCGGGCTCGTGGCTGCCGCCGGGCATGCCGCACCACAACGCCGCGATCGGCCTGCCCTTCGATCCCGAGCGGGCGCGGGCGCTGCTGGCCGAGGCCGGCGTCGACGCCAGCACGCTCCCGCCCGTGCGCATCGTCTACAACACGGACCAGACGCACAAGCTGGTCGCCGAGAGCGTGCAGGCGCAGTGGCGCGAGAACCTGGGCCTGGCGGTCGAGCTCGAGAACCGCGAGTGGAAGGTGTTCCTGAAGGAGCTCGTTTCACGCCCCCCCCCGATCTATCGGCTCGGCTGGGGGGCGGACTTTCCGGACCCCGACAACTTCATGAACCTGTTCACGTCGAGCAGCGCGAACAACCACACCGGCTGGAGTGACGCGCGCTACGACCGTCTCGTCGCCGAGGCGTCGCGCGAGCTGGACCCGGCGCGGCGGCAGGTCCTGTACGACCGGGCGCAGCGCATCCTCTGCGAGGAGGAGGTCCCGATCATCCCGTTCTTCGTGACGTCGTTGAACCTGGCGGTCGCTCCGCGCGTGCACGGCTTCGAGCCGAACGCCATGGACATCTACTTTCTAGACTCCGTGAGCGTGCGTTGATCCGCTACACGGCCGCGCGGCTCCTCCAGGCCATCCCGGTGCTGCTCGTCGTCGCGACGGTCACGTTCGCTCTGCTGCGCCTGCTGCCGGGCGGCCCCTTCGACCGCGAGAAGGCGCTGCCGCCGGTGATCCTCGCCAACATCGAGGCGCGCTATCACCTGGACGAGCCCGTCGCCAGGCAGTACGCGCGGTACCTTGCGGGGCTCGTGCGCGGCGACTTCGGGCCCTCGTACAAGTACCCCGGGCGCGACGTGGCCGACATCCTGCGCGACTCGTTCCCCGTCTCGATCCAGCTGGGAGCCGCCGCACTGGTGCTGGCGATGCTGCTGGGCGTCGGCGCGGGGCTCGCGGCGGGCATGCGCGCGGGCACGCTCCAGGACCGGGCGATCATCGGGCTGACGCTGCTCGGCATCTCGGTGCCGAGCTTCGTGCTCGGTGCGGCGCTCGTTCTCGGGGTCGCGCTGCGTTTTGGATGGCCCCCCGCGGGACTGTGGGAGAGCCCGGCCTACGCCCTGCTGCCCGCCCTCACGCTGGCGGCCTTTCCCACCGCGTACATCGCGCAGCTCACTCGTACGAGCGTGATCGAGGTGGCGGGCCGCGACTTCGTGCGCACCGCGCGCGCCAAGGGCGTGTCCGAGGCGCGCGTGCGTTGGGTCCACGTGCTCCGCAACGCGCTGCTCGCCGTCGTGACGTACTTCGGCCCGCTGCTCGCCATGCTGCTGACGGGCTCGTTCGTCGTCGAGCAGATCTTCGCGATCCCCGGCATGGGCCGCTTCTTCGTCACTGCGGTGACCAACCGCGACTACCCGCTCGTCATGGGCGTGACGCTCGTCTACGCCGCGCTGATCGTGCTCTCGAACCTGGCGGTCGACCTGGTCTACGGCTGGCTCGACCCGCGCATCCGGCTGGCGGGAGACGAGTCGTGAGCGCCGGCGGCTGGGCGGGCGCACTCCTCGTCGCGGGCCTGGTCGCCCTGGCGCTCGCCGGCGACGACGTGAGCGGCTACCGCTTCGACGCGCAGGACACGGAGCACGCGCTCGAGGGCCCGTCCGCGGCGCACTGGATGGGTGCGGACGCACTGGGCCGCGACCTCTTCGCGCGCGTCGCCGAGGGGGGACGCGTCTCGCTGCTGGTGGCGATCGGCTCGACAGCCGTCGCCATGCTCATCGGCATCGTCTACGGCGCCGTCTCGGGCTACGTGGGCGGGCGGCTCGACGGCTGGATGATGCGAGCGGTCGACGCGGTCTACTCGCTGCCCGACGTGCTGGTGATCGTCCTGCTGACCGAGGTCTTTCACGGCGTGCTGGACGCGGTGCCCGACCTGTATCGCCGCCTGCTCGCACTGGTGCTTGCGCTGGGGCTGGTGGGGTGGGTCTCCGTGGCTCGGCTCGTGCGCGGGCTGATCCTGCAGGCGCGTGAAGAGGCCTGGGTCGAGGCCGCGCGTGCCGTGGGCGTGCGCGGGCCGAGGATGCTCCTGCGGCACATCCTGCCGAACGTGAGCGGCCCGATCCTCGTGACGGCCACGCTGCGCGTGCCCTCGGCGATCCTCGCCGAATCGATCGTCTCCTTCATCGGGCTCGGCATCCAGCCTCCGTTCTCGAGCTGGGGCGTGCTGGCCAGCGACGGCTTCGCGGCCATGCGCTCCTATCCGCACCTGATCCTCTTCCCCGGCCTCGCGATCCTGGTCTCCCTGTTCGCGCTTCACCTGCTGGGAGAGTCCCTGCGAGAGCGCCTGGACCCCCGCCAACGCAGCTAGCCTCCCCGTCTCCACCCCACCTTGCCGCTGAGCAGGTCGCTAGACACAATGGGCGTCCCCGAGCCCCTGGAAGGTCCCCATGGATCGCCCCGAACGAGTCGACAGGCGAGTGCAGATCCTGGACGCGGCCCTGGCCGTGTTCACCCGCAAGGGCGTCTTCGCCACGCGCATCGCCGACATCGCCAGCGAGGCCGGCATCGCCTACGGGCTGGTCTACCACTACTTCCGCAACAAGGAAGAGATCCTCAACACCATCTTCGAGGAGCGCTGGGCGCGGGTCACCGAGTTGCTCGAACGGGCCGAGGCCGGGGGCGAGACACCCCGGGACCAGCTGCGCCGCGCGGTCGAGGTGTTCATCAGCTCCTACCGCGACCGTCCCCAGGTCGTGGAGCTGCTGCTGCTCGAGTTCAGCCGCATGTCCAAGTTCTTGGAGCCCGTGCACCTGGAGCAGATCGGCCGGGCCTTCGCGGTGGTGACGCGCATCCTCGAGAACGGGCAGAAGTCCGGGGACATCCGCGCCGGGATTCCCGCGTCCCTCTTGATGTTGGTCTTCCTGGGCGGTATCCAGCTGATCCTGCAGAGCGAGGCCTTCGGCAACGTCCGCCTTCCCGAGGGGTTTGCGGAGAGCGGCGCCGAGATGGTCGTCGACGTGTTCTGGGAAGGGGTCAAGTCGCGGTGATCCGGGTTCGGGGGGTGTGGAAGCGCTACGGAGACTTCGTGGCGGTACGGGACGTCTCGTTCGAGATCGGGCGCGGCGAGGTCGTGGCGTTCCTGGGGCCGAACGGCGCCGGCAAGACGACCACGATGCGCATGCTGACGGGCTTCCTGACCCCGACCGAGGGCAGCATCGCGATCGCCGGCCACGAGCTCGCGCGCGAGGCCGGGCTGGCGCGCCGGGCCATCGGCTACCTGCCCGAGACCCCGCCGCTCTACCCCGAGATGCGCGTGCACGAGTACGTGCGCTACGTGGCGCGGATCAAGGACGTGCCGCGCGCCGAGCTGGCCGACAAGGTGGACCGGGCGCTCGCTTCGTGCGGGCTCGAGGACGTGCGCGGCCGCGTGATCGGGCGCCTCTCGCGCGGCTACCGGCAGCGCGTGGGGCTTGCCCAGGCGATCGTCCACGAGCCCGAGGTGCTGGTCCTGGACGAGCCGACCGCGGGGCTGGACCCGATGCAGATGGCCCAGATCCGCCGGCTGATCCGCGAGCTGGCCGAGGTCGAGGGCCGCACGGTGATCCTGTCGACGCACATTCTCCCGGAGGCCGAGGCGATCTGCCGCCGGGTGCTGCTGATCAGCCACGGCGAGATCCGCGTCGACGGAAGCCTCGAAGACGTGGTCGGGCAGGGCACGCTCGAGGACGTCTTCCTCCGCGAAGCCATGCCGGTCTCGCCCGAAGACGAGAGTGCGCAGGAACATGCCGAGGAGGGTCTCGCGTGAGCCACGTGCTCGCGATCGCCGGCCGCGAGCTGCGCTCGCTGCTGTCTACACCCGTGGCCTACGTGCTCTTCGCCGTCTACATGGTCTTTGCCGGCTACATCTTCTTCCTGAGCCTCGAGTTCTTCCTGGTGCAGATCCAGCAGGTGCAGATGGCGCGCCTGCCACCGGAGCAACTCGTGGAGATCATGTCCCAGTTCAACCTGAACGACCGCGTGATCGGGCCGTCGATGGGCACCTTCTCGTTCGTCTTCGTGCTGCTCGTGCCGCTGCTCACCATGCGGGCGTTCGCCGAGGAGCGCGCGAACGGCACGATCGAGCTGCTCTTGACCAGCCCCCTGACGGCCTGGGAGATCGTGCTCGGCAAGTACCTGGGCGTGCTCGGCCTGGTCGGCATCCTGGTCGGGCTCACGGCGCTCTACCCGATGCTGCTCATGGCGTACGGCGACCCGGAGCTGTTGCAGACGGCCGGGGGGCTGCTCGGGCTCTTCCTGTACGGCGCCGCCCTCGCGGCACTGGGCTGCTTCGTCTCGAGCCTGACGCGGAGCCAGACCCTCGCGGCCACGGTCTCGGTGGTGGCGGGCCTGATGCTGCTGCTGATCGACGTGGTCGCCGAGCTCGCCGGGACGGGCCCGGGTGCAGAGTTGCTGCGCTACCTCGGGATCCGAGCGCACTTCGAGCAGTCGCTCCAGGGCGTGATCACGACGCCGGACCTGACGTACTTCGCGGTCGTGATCATCTTCTTCCTGACCTTGACGCGAACCAGCGTCGAGTCGTTGCGCTGGCGGTAGGAGGGGGAGCGTGGTCTTCGCCATCATCGGCAGCGTGCTCCTCCTGTTCGGCGTGCTCGGCATCTTCACCGGCGCCGCCCCCTGGCTGCTGGGGGCGCACTTCGCCCTGGGCCTGGGCGCGCTGGCCTACGCGGGCCTGACCAGCATGAAGGAGCTGCGCCAGGTGTTCGGCCGCGGCTCCGCGCGCCGCGGCCTGCGTTCGGGGAGCAACGCGCTGACGCAGACGCTCGCGGTGGCGGCGATCCTCGGCTTCACCGCGTACATCGTGGGCCAGCGCCCGGTGCGCTGGGACTGGACCGAGGCCGGCGTGCACACGCTGACGCAGGCCACGCGCGACGTGCTCGAGCAGATTCCGGAGGATCGCCCGGTCGAGGTGTACGCCTTCGTGGGCGCGGGCGGCGGCGAGTCGGTGCGCCGCGTGCTCGGCATGTACGAGTACGCGAGCGACCGCTTCCGCGCGACCTACCACGACCCGATGCGGCGGCCACAGCTGGCCGAACGCTTCGAGGTCGACCGCCAGGGCGTGCTGATCGTATGCGGCGGCCCCTGCGAGACCGCCACCGGAACCGTTCGCGTGACTGAAGCGAGCGAGCAGGAGTTGACGCGCGCGGTACGCAGCGTCCTCTCGGAGCGCAAGAAGCTCTACTTCGTGACCGGCCACGGCGAGGGCACGCCCGACGACGTCGAGTCCAGCGGAGCGGCTCGCGCCGCCATGTTCCTGGGCGACGAGAACATCGAGGTCGCGCCGCTCCTGCTCGCGCAAGAGGCCGAAGTCCCCGCCGACGCATCCGCGGTCATCGTGGTCGGTCCGAGCCACGCGTTCTTCGAGCGCGAGACGCAGGCCCTCGACCGCTACCTGCGCGGCGGCGGCTCGCTCATGCTGCTGCTCGACCCGATCGTCTCGAGCGGGCTGGAAGAGCCCCTGCTCGGTTGGGGCATCGAGGTCGGGGCCGACGTGATCGTCGACGAGACCATCGACCTGTTCGCGGGTCCACGGCTCGGCGTGCAGGCGGTGGTGTCGAGCTACGGCGACCACGCGTCGACCGAGAAGATGGAGGGGCTGGCCACGGTCTTCCGCCTGGCGCGTTCGGTGCGGCCGACTCCCGAAGCGGCCGGGGATTCGGTGATCCTGCTGCAGACCGGGGAGCGAGCCTGGGCCGAGTCCGAGGTGGAAGCGTTCTCGCGGTCCGAGACGCGCGTGCAGTTCGACCCGAGCCAGGACGTGGCGGGCCCGGTGCCGCTCGGCGTCGCGCGCGTCTTTCCAGTCGAAGGCGCGGACGCTGACCCGGACGCCGAGGGCCGGCTGATCGTGATCGGCGACGCCGACTTCGCGCGCAATGGCTTCGTCGGCAGCGCCGCGAACGCCGACCTGCTGATCAACATGGTCC
>JAFDDB010000060.1 GCA_019311115.1 Deltaproteobacteria bacterium | reverse complement strand
GCCTCGATCTCCTCGTAGGCCGACGCATCGAGCCGCAGCACGCCCCACACGCGCGGAAGAAAGCGGGCCTCGGCGTGAGCGAGCTCCCCGAGCAGTCCGCGTCCCTCTCGTCCTCCGGACGACGCCACGAATGGACTCTAACAGATGGGGCGGCTCAGAACGGGCCGGTGACCTGCAGCAGGAAGGACTGCACGGCCGCGCTGACGTCCTCGCGCAGGTCTTCCTGGCTGCGAGTCGCGCGCTCCCTGTACGAAGAGCGTCGGGCAGATCACGCGAAAGAGAGGGTCGGCCTTGAGCTGGCTGGGCTTGCCGGCGGCGTGCAGCGGGAACCCGAGGCAGACCAGCGCGTCGGCCTTCGCCCCGTGCGCCAGGATCTGTGCGGCCACGCGGCAGCCGAGTCCGAAGCCGGCGAAGACCAGGTGGGCGGGCGCGTTCTGCGGATCCCGCATCAGCCCCAGGATCGCGCCCCGGTAGGCCCGGTCGAGAACGGGGTCGGGATCCGCCCGCTTTCGCCCCTGCTCGGCGAAAGGGAAGTTGAAGCGGAGCGAGAGCACGCCCAGGCTGACCAGCTGGTGCTGCAGCCAGACCAACGCTTCGTTCTCCATGTTGGACCCGACGTCGTGCGCCATGACGAGGCCCACGCGGTTGCCGCTCGGCCACCACTCGGGGATTCCCAGATTCGCGCTGATGACCAGATCGGGCGCAACCTGGAGTTGCATGTCCTCGAAGCGGGGGTTCGTGTCCATGGGGCCATTCTTATAACATAGGGCCCGTGACCCGCCGCCCCGCCCGCATACCCGGTGTGCTGCTCTGTGCGCTGCTGCTCGCTTCCGTGCTGCTTCCTTCCTCCCGGACGGGAGCGGAGGAAGTCGTAGGGACGGGAGCGGAGGAAGTGGACGGAGCGAAGGAAGCGGCGCGTGAGGATCGATACTTCTCGGTCTGGCACTACGCCAACAACGAGCCGGCCGAGGAGTTCGATGGCGACCGGGCCGGCGAGCAGACGCGCGGCTACTGGCGCGTCGAGTTCGACGCCGAGGGTGCGGTCACCGGGGCGACGTACTACGACTCGAGGGGGAATCGCTGGCTCAGCTACACCTACGTCGAGGCCGATGGGCGCATCTTCGCGGACCTCTACGGCGGCGACGGGAAGTTCGTCCACCGCAAGGGAACCCGGCTGTCGTCGCGCGCTCCCCGCATGGGCGTCGCGGGCAAGTGAGACTGGGGCGGTGCAGAAGGTCCTGATCACGGGAATCGCGTCGGGCCTGGGACGCCTGGTTGCGCGCAGGTTGCGCAATACCTGCCAGGTCGTCGGCGCGGACCGCGACCAGTGGACGGCCCGGCTGCCGGAGCTTCCCTTCTACCGGGTGGACCTGCGCGCTCGCGGCTTCGAAGAGGTCTTCCGCGCCGAGCGGCCCGACGCCGTGGTGCACCTGGGCTTCGTGCGGCACTTTCGCGCCAGCGCCAACGAACGCTACGACGTGAACGTGCGCGGTACCCGGCGGCTGCTCGACCACTGCCGCCGCCACGGCGTGAAGCGCGTGCTCGTGCTCTCGACCAGCTACGTGTACGGCGCCATGCCCGAGAACCCGTGCTTCATGGACGAGGAGTACCCGCTTTCGGCCAGCCGCAACTACCCCGAGATCCGCGATCTGGTCGAGGTCGACACGATCGCGACCAGCTTCATGTGGCGGCACGTCGACATCGACACGAGCGTGATCCGGCCCGTGCCGACGCTCGGCTACTACGTGGAGAGCACGATCGGCTCCTACCTGCGGACGAATCCCGTCGTGGTCGCGATGGGCTTCGATCCGATGATGCAGTTCCTGCACGAGGACGACCTGGCCGAGGCGGTGGCGCTGTCGGTCGAGAAGGGCCTGCGCGGCGTCTACAACCTGGCCGGTCCCGGCCAGGTTCCGCTGCGCGTCGCGATCCGCGAGACCGGGGGCCGGGCCCTGCCGCTTCCCGACCCGGTCCTGCGCCGCTACGCCTCTCGCGTGATGGGGCTGCCGAGCGGAGCCATCGACTTCATCAAGTTCCCCTGCACCATCGACGGGGCGCGGTTCGTGCGAGACACCGGCTTCCGGCCGCAGGTCGGGCTGAAGGAGGCGTTCCGGGGCGTGCGGCGGGTCTGA
This sequence comes from Deltaproteobacteria bacterium, assembly GCA_019311115.1. Lineage (GTDB taxonomy): Bacteria > Myxococcota_A > UBA9160 > SZUA-336 > SZUA-336 > JAFDDB01. Next base: position 34,915 of record JAFDDB010000060.1, on the reverse strand, counting down.
GGAGTCGACGCCCGCGCGAGGGGCGGTACCGTTATCCGCCCGCCCGGAGGCTTGCGCCTTGTCCGATCCGACTCCCGCCTCGCCCGACAACCCGCTACTCGACGCCGGCGGCCTGCCGCGCTTCGACCGGATCCTGCCCGAGCACGTCGAGCCCGCCATGCGCGCGCTGCTGGCCGACCTGGAAGCCGACGTCTCGCGCCTGGAGACGGGCGTCGAGGCCAGCTGGGCCGGGCTGATCGAGCCGCTCGAGCGCATCCACGACCGGCTCGGTTTCAGCTGGGGGACGGTCGGCCACCTGATGGGCGTGAAGAACAGCGACGCGCTGCGCGCCGCGCACGAGGCCTGTCAGCCCGACGTGGTCAAGCTGTCCATGCGCCTGGCGCAGAGCGAGCCGCTCTTCCGCGCGCTCGAGGAGTTGCGCGCCGGCAGCGAGTGGGACCGGCTCGACGCGGCGCAGCACCGCATCGTCGAGAGCCTGCTGCGAGACGCGAGGCTCTCGGGCGTCGCGCTCGAGGGAGAGGCGCGCGAGCGCTTCAACGCGATCCAGCTCGAGCTCGCCGAGCTCTCGACGCGCTTCAGCAACCACGTACTCGACGCGACCAAGGCGTTCGCCGTGACTCTGACGACGCCGGAAGAGGTCGCGGGGCTGCCGCAGAGCCTGCTGGAGCTGTCGGCGCAGGGCGCGCGCCAGGCCGGTGACGAGGGCGCCACGCCCGAAGCCGGCCCGTGGCGCATCACGCTCGACTACCCGTCCTTCGTGCCGTTCCTGGAGCACTCGCGCCGGCGCGATCTTCGCGAGCAGCTGTACCGCGCGTACGTCACGCGCGCGAGCGAGGGCGAGCTCGACAACGGTCCGGTCCTGGAGCGCACGCTCGAGCTGCGGAGCGAGGCCGCCGGGCTGCTCGGCTACGCCAGCTTTGCCGAGGTGAGTCTCGCCACCAAGATGGCGCCGGACGTGGCGTCGGTGGAACAGCTGCTCGAGGAGCTGCGGAGCGCGTCGTACGAGGCGGCCCGACGCGAGCTGGACGAGCTGGCCGAGTTCGCGCGCGAGAACGGAGCGGACGAGGCCACGCCGCTCGCGCACTGGGACATCGCGTTCTGGTCCGAACGGCTCCGCGAGGCGCGCTTCTCGTACAGCGAGGAGGAGCTGCGGCCGTATTTTCCGCTGCCCGTCGTGCTCGAGGGACTGTTCGGGCTCGCGCGGCAGCTCTTCGGGGTCGAGATCCGCGCGGCCGACGGAGAGGCGCCCGTCTGGCATGACGACGTGCGCTTCTTCCGCGCCTTCGCGGACGGTGTGGCGATCGCGGCCTTCTACCTGGACCCCTACAGCCGCCCCGCCGAGAAGCGCGGGGGCGCGTGGATGGACGAGTGCCTCGGACGCACGCGGCTCGGTGGGGAGCTGCGGCTTCCCGTGGCCTACCTGGTCTGCAACGGCACGCCGCCCGTCGACGGCAAGCCCTCGCTCATGACGTTCAGCGAGGCAGAGACTCTCTTCCACGAGTTCGGGCACGGGCTCCAGCACATGCTCACGTCGGTGGACTACGGAATGGCCTCGGGCATCCGCAACGTCGAGTGGGACGCCGTCGAGCTGCCCAGCCAGTTCATGGAGAACTGGCTCTACCAGCGCGAGACCGTGCGTAGCGCGAGCGCGCACGTGGACAGTGGCGAGCCGCTGCCCGACGCGCTGATCGAGAAGCTCCGCGCGGCGCGGACCTACCGCGCCGGAAGCGCGATGCTGCGCCAGCTCTACTTCGCCTTCACCGACCTCGAGCTGCACCACCGCTACGCGGGGGCTTCCGACGGACGGGAGAGCGGCGAGGGAAGCGCCTTCGACGTGCAACGCCGCATCGCCGGCCGGACGACGGTCCTCGCGCCGCTTCCCGAGGACCGCTTCCTGTGCAGCTTCGCGCACATCTTCGCGGGCGGATACGCGGCCGGCTACTACTCGTACAAGTGGGCCGAGGTGCTGAGCGCGGACGCCTTCGCGGCGTTCGAGGAGGCGGGGCTCGACGATGCCGAGGCCGTCTCCGAGACCGGCCGACGCTACCGCGACACGGTCCTCGCGCTCGGAGGCAGCGTCCCGCCCATGGACGTGTTCGTGGCCTTCCGGGGCCGCGAGCCGAGCACCGAAGCGCTGCTCCGCCACTCGGGTCTGGCGCCGTGACGAAGCTCAGCGTGAACCTGAACAAGGTGGCGCTGCTCCGCAACCAGCGCGATCTCGACCTGCCGAGCGTCGTGCACGCGGCCGAGGTCTGCATCGCCGCCGGAGCGGACGGCATCACGGTCCACCCGAGGCCCGACGAACGCCACATCCGGCGCACCGACGTGTACGACCTGGCGGGCGCGATCGACGTCGAGCTCAACATCGAGGGCAATCCCTTCGCCGGGTTCCTCGAGCTGGTTCGCGACGTGCACCCGGCGCAGTGCACGCTGGTGCCGGACGACCCGGACCAGCGCACCTCGGACCACGGCTGGGTGCTGGTCCGCGACGGCGGCTCGACCGCCGACGCCAAGCGGCTGGGTCCGATCCTGTCCGAGCTCTCGTCGATCGGCATCCGCACCAGCCTGTTCATGGATCCCGACTGCGAGCAGATCGACGCGGCCGCGGCGCTCGGCGCCGACCGCATCGAGCTCTACACCGAGCCGTACGCCCGCGCGTTCGCCGGCGCCGGGCGGGACGCGGCGCTCGAGACCTACCGGCGGGCGGGCGCACACGCGGCGTCGCGCGGGCTCGGCATCAACGCGGGACACGATCTGAACCTGCAGAACCTGCCGGCCTTCCTGGCCCTTCCCGACGTGGAAGTGCTCGAGGTCTCGATCGGACACGCGCTGACGGCGGACGCGCTGTTCATGGGCCTCGACGCGGCGGTCCGCGCGTACCGCGAGATCGCGGCGCGCGCATGATCCGCCCCGTCCGGGGAGCGGCCGACCTGCGCGAAGCGCGCCGCCTGCTGGAGCAGTTCGCCGCGTCGATCGAGATCGACTTGGATGGTGCGGCGTTCCGCGAAGAGCTCGACTCCCTGCCCGGCCCCTATGCGCCTCCCGACGGGCGGCTGCTGGTCTTCGAGGAGGACGGCGCGGTCGCGGGCTGCATCGCGCTCTGCAACCTGGGCGACGGGACGGGCGAGCTCCGCCGACTCTGGGTAGGTCCGCTCTTCCGCGGCCGCGGGATCGGGCGCGCGCTCACCGAGGAGGGCCTGCGCGAGGCGCGCAAGATCGGCTACTCGAAGGTGCGCTTGCACACGCACTCGTCCATGCTGTCGGCTCGCGCGGTCTACGAGGGGCTCGGCTTCTACGAGATCGAGGCCTACGCCTCGGTGCCCGTGACCGGCGCCGTGTTCATGGAGCGCGAGCTCTAGAACATCGCCTCCTAGAACATGGCGATGGGATTCACCGGCGAGGCGGTTCCCCGCGTGAGCACCAGCGGCGCCAGCGTCAGCAGGAACTCCCAGCGCCGCTCCTCGGCGCAGGCCTCGGCCAGTGGCCCGAGCTCCAGGTTGTCGATCAGGTGGAGGCCCATCGTCGCGATGGCCACGCTGTGCACGGGGAGCATGTAGCCCTCGACTCGCGAGGGCAGCACGTCGGACACGCCGTCGCAGCCCAGCGCCGCCACGCCGCGCTCGTGCAGCCAGGGCAGGCAGGATGCGTCGAGCCCGGCCAGGCGCTCCTGCGCGGCCCACGCGCCCTCGCGGTTGTGCTTGCGCCAGCGCCCGGTGTGCAGCAGCAGCACGTCTCCCGGCTCCACGCGCAAGCCCGCGTCGCTCTCCGCGCGCTCCAGGTCGTCGGGGAAGATCGGCTCGCCCGGCTCCAGCCAGTCGACGCCCCGCACTCGCGCCGCGTCGATCAGCACGCCGCGCGACACCACGCCGTCCGCCAGCTCGTGGATGCCCAGCTCGAGCGCGCCGTGCGCGGTGACGCGCTCGGCGGGGTAGCCGTTGTAGAGCTTGCCCTCGTGGAAGATGTGGCAGAGCGCGTCGATGTGCGAGACGGCGAAGCCGTGCGGTGCCATCGCGAAGTAGTCGCCGCCGTAGCCCTCGGTCGCCGTCGCGACCATCAGGTGACGAACGGGCTGCGGGTTGTGCGGGCCGGCCTCGGTCGCCAGGGGGCGCGAGCACGACACCGTACGTCCGGTCTCGACGAGGCGGGCAGCGGCGACGCGCTTCTCTGGCGTGATCAGGTTGAGCGTCCCCAGCTGGTCGCGCTCGCCGAAACGTCCCCAGTTCGACAGCGACTCGTGGAAGCGGGCGACCTCGTCGGTCGTCAGGGGCTTCTTCGCTCGACTCATGCTCGCTCCTCGGGACCTCTCTCGTGCGCGACGTCCGGCCAGGCCAGCTCGGCGGCGCTCGTCGCGGGCAGGCCGCAGACGTGCCCACGGCAGGGCCAGGCCGTCGGGACGTCTACATCCGCGCGGCCTTCGAGCCACGCCGGGTCGAGCCACTCGGGGGGCGCGCTGCCCGGCTCGCGGACGAGGACCGTCTCCTCGCTAGAGACCATGCTCCGCGCGGCGCGCGCCAGGTCGCGCGTGCGCTCGTCCGCGGCCTTGCCCACCACGACGGCGACCGCGGGGCCGCGCTCGAGCAGTGCGGCGGCGCGCAGCAAGGTCGGCAGGGCGCCGGGCGCCTGCCGCACGATGTCTCCCTGTGTCTCGAGTGCGGCCCGCGCCACGTCGAGCAGGTCCTCGCGTCCCGACAGCGTGCCGGCTCGAACCAGCCCGAGCGCGGCCAGGCCGACCGCCGCGGGCGTCGCCCCGTCCGAGTCGCTGGCGGGGCGCAGCGGGAGGGCCGGGTCCCGGTCGGGCGTGAAGAACAGCCGCCGTCCGTCGGCTTCGAAGAAGCGCGCGCGGATCGCGGTGGCCACCTCGACGGCGGCGGCCGCGTAGCGGTCGTCGGCGCCGGCGCGGTGCAGGTCGAGCAGGGCGCAGAGCCAGGCCGCGTGGTCGTCGAGAAAGCCGCGGATCTTCGGACCCCGCGAGTCCCAGATGCGAAACAGCCCCTCTTCGTCGCAGAGCTCGCGCAGCACGAAGTCGGCAGCCTCGGCGGCGCGCGCCAGCCAGTCGTCCCTTCCGAAGGCTGCGGCCGCGGTCGCCACGCCCCCGATGGCGTAGGCGATCCACGACGTGACGTGCTTGGCGTCGGTCGCCGGCGCGACGCGCCGCGAGCGCGCGCGCAGCAGCTTCTCGCGCTGCGGCTCGAGGTGCGGACGCTCTCCGGCCATGCCGTGCTCGAGGACGCTGCGGCCGGTGCGCTCGAAGGTGCCGCCGGCCGTCACGCCGTACGCGTCGCAGAAGGCCGGCCCCTCGTCGGGTCCGAGCACGCCCTCGACCTCGAAGCGGTTCCAGACGTAGAAGCGTCCCTCTTCGCCCTCGCTGTCGGCGTCCTGGCTCGCGAACCAGCCGCCGCCCGGCGAGCGCATCTCGCGTTCGAGCCAGCCCAGCGTCTCCTCGACGGGCCAGCGCAGCTCCGCGTCGCCCGTCTGGCGGTACGTCTCGGCGTACACGCGGAGCAGCTGTCCCTGGTCGTAGAGCATTTTCTCGAAGTGCGGGACGAGCCAGCGCGCGTCGGTGCTGTAGCGGTGGAAGCCGCCGCCGAGCTGGTCGAAGATGCCGCCGCGGGCCATGCGCTTGCAGGTGAGCAGCACGTGGTCGCGCGCACCTGCGACCGCGAGCCCCTGGTCCGCGGCCAGCAGGATGGCTTCGAGGTTCGTGGGGGTGGGGAACTTGGGTGCGGCCCCAAAGCCCCCGTGGGTCGCGTCGGCGGCGTGCATGAGCGAGGCGCAGAGCGCGTGTAGCGCGTCGCCGCCGAGCAGCGAGGACGCGCGCGGTGCTTCGGCTGCGATTCCGTCGAGGATCTGGGCGGCCTGCTCGTGCACCCGTTCGCGATCGGAGGCCCACAGGTCGCAGATGCCTTCGACGATCTGCGGCCAGGCCGGCATGTTCCCGCGCTGCTGCGGCGGAAAGTACGTGCCGCCCCAGAATGGACGGCCGTCGGGCATGCAGAATACGTTGAGCGGCCAGCCGCCGTGGCCCTGGAGCTGCACGACCGAGTCCATGTAGACCTGGTCGACGTCGGGGCGCTCTTCGCGGTCGACCTTGATGCTCACCAGGCGCTCGTTCATGAGCGCCGCGATCGACTCGTCCTCGAAGCTCTCGTGCTCCATCACGTGGCACCAGTGGCAGGACGAGTAGCCGATCGAGACGAGCACCGGGCGGTCCGTCTCGCGCGCCCGCGCCCAGGCCTCGGGACCCCAGGGGTACCAGTCGACGGGATTGCCGGCGTGCTGCAGCAGGTAGGCGCTCGTCTCTCCCGCCAGCCGGTTCGGCACCGGATCAGACCCGGTCGTCCGGCGTCGCCGCGTCGATCCAGGCGGCGTAGTCGCCGCTGTAGCCCGAGCGCTCGTGCTGCTCCCGCACCCGGCGCAGCAATTCGCCGCGCGTGGCGTCGTCGAGCGGCTCGAGCTTCTTCACCTTCCGCACCAGCTCCAGGTGGTCGGCCGTGATCCGCGTGGCGACCGAGCGCGCGTGCTTGCGCGACGCCACGATGTTGCCCTTGCCGGTGACCACGTTCCCCACCCCGAAGAGCGACGGGTGCTCGTTCATGCGGCCGAGGTCCCAGTCGTCGAAGCCGTAGAGCTCGCCCTTCATGCGCACGCCGGCGATCGGCGCGGGGACGCTGCCGATCGAGCTGATGACCATGGGCGCGCGCAGCTCGACCGTCTCGCCGGTGGGACGCGCGCGTCCGTCCTCGACCTTCGTCACGTCGCAGACCAGGCCGGCCAGCCGGTCGTCCTCGACGATCAGTCCGCTCGGCGCCCGGAGCGCCTCGACCTTGAACAGGTACTTCTCGGTCGCCTTCTCGAGTATGCGTGCCCGGCCGCGCGCCACGCGCTCGCGGACCTTGTCGTTGGCGTCGTCGGGTAGCTCTACCAACGGCATGTCCTCGGGCCGGCGCCGGTAGCAGATGGTGCAGCCCTCGACGCCGAGCTCTTCCCAGGTCAGCCCGAGCTTCTGCAGCGTCTTGGGAATTCCCGCGACCTCGGTCTCGACCAGGTCGGCCTCGATGCCGCGCTCAGCGAGCGCGCGCACGCAGAGCTCGAGCTGGATCACCTTGGCCACGTCGATCGACGCGAGGCCTCCGCCGACCACGAGCGTCCCGTCGAGGATCTCGTACTGCTCGCCGTCGTACGCCGCCTCGTTGTAGTGGTTGAACCAGTAGATGAAGGCGTTCTGGTAGGCGAAGCCCTTCCCGAGCAGGGCGTCCGCTCCTTCGACCGGAAGCGGCCGGTCGCGCCACGCCCCGTTCGCCAGCACGACCGCGTGAAAGCCCCACTCCCCGGTGAGTTCCTCGAGTCCGACGTGCTCGCCGACCGTCGTGGACGGCACGTAGTGCACGTTGGGCGAGGTGAGCTTGCGGTCGATCGCGGCGTACTCCTTGTTGCGGAGCGCCGCGTGCCAGCGAGGCAGCCCGTCCTCGACCTTGCCGTAGGGCCGCGTGTTCTGCTCGAACACGACGGTGAGGACTCCGTGCTCGGAGAAGACGCCGGCCGCTTCCGCACCCGCCGTCGCACCCCCGATGACTGCGATCGCGTACCCTTCGTCAGACGACATGCCGCAGCATTCTAGCGACTCCGGCGGCGGGATAGGGCAAACCGCGCTCGAGCTTCGCGCCGAGGTCTGGGGGCACGAGCCCGGGCGGATGCGCGCCCGGGTCACCCTCTTCACGCCCGCGCAGCGTCGCGCCCGCGCGCGGCGCGTGCTCCTGCTGCTGCTGCTCGGGGCGCTGCTGAGCGCGCCGATTCCGGGCTGGCACTTCGTCGGGGTGCCCGGCTTCATCGCCGGGGCGGTCATCCTGTCGCGCCGCCGCCGCCGCCAGGAGGTCCTGGTCCACTCGCTCGGGGGCACCTGTCCGGCCTGCGGAGGCGAACAGGAGATCGAGCGCGCGGGCTTCGAGTCGCTGCCCGCGAGCGTGCCGTGTCCGGGCTGTGGAGAGTTCCTGAAGCTCGAGGCCCTGCGCTAAGATCCGCACCGCCCGGGGTCCGGACCCGCAGGCCACGGAGGGAGCGATGCCCGGCTGGACAGGAGCCGACAGCGAGCGGCTCTACGGCGTCTCGCGCTGGGGCGGGGGCTACTTCTCCGTCGGCTCGGCGGGCGAGCTTCGCGTACACCCCACGGGCGGGTTCGCCGAGGGCGGGGGCGGCGCCTCCCTCTCGCTGCCGGGTCTCGTCGCAGACCTGCGCGGCCGCGGCTTGTCCACGCCCCTGCTGCTGCGCTTCTCGGACGTGCTGCGCAGCCGGGTGAGCGAGCTGTCCGGCTGCTTCGAGCGCGCCATCGCCGAGACCGGCTACCTCGGGCGCTACCGCGGCGTGTACCCGATCAAGGCCAACCAGCAGCGACAGGTCGTCGAGGAGATCATCGAGTTCGGGCGCGAGTTCCGCGTGGGGCTCGAAGTCGGCAGCAAGGCCGAGCTGCTCGCGGGCCTGGCGCTGCTCGACACCGACGACGCGCTGCTCGTGTGCAACGGCTACAAGGACGCGACCTACGTCGAGCTGGCGCTCCTCGCTGGCAGGCTCGGGCGCCACTCGATCGTGGTGATCGAGCGCCCGGGCGAGCTCGACCTCGTACTCAAGACGGCCCGCGACCTGGGTGTGCGCCCGCGGATCGGCGTGCGCGCTCGGCTGGCGGCACGCGGCTCGGGCAAGTGGATCGAGTCGAGCGGCGACCGCTCCAAGTTCGGGCTCTCGTCGAACGAGATCGTGCGCGCGGTCGAGCGCCTGCGCGCCGACGACCTGCTCGACTCGCTGGAGCTCCTGCACTTCCACCTGGGCTCGCAGATCACCGCGATCCGCTCGCACAAGGACGCCCTGCGCGAGGCCAGCCGGATCTTCACCGGGCTCGCGGAGCTCGGCGCCGGCGTGCGCTACCTGGACGTGGGGGGCGGGCTCGGGGTGGACTACGACGGGTCGCAGTCGCCCGAGGCGTCGTCCATGAACTACTCCATGCAGGAGTACGCCAGCGACGTGGTGGCGGCGGTCGCCGAGGCCTGCGACGAGCGCGGAGTTCCGCACCCCGACATCGTGACCGAGGCCGGGCGCGCGCTGGTCTCGCACGCCTCGGTGCTGGTCTTCGACGTGCTCGGCGTGGACCGGGTGGCGTCGAGCGAGCGGCCGAGCGAGCCCGGGGGCGCCGAGCACCGGGTGATCCAGGAGCTGTGGCGGGTGCTCGACTCCGTCACCCCGGCGCGCGCGCTCGAGAGCTACCACGATGCGGCCGGGCTCAAGGAGGAAGCGGGCGTCCTGTTCTCGCACGGCTACCTGGACCTGGCCGGCCGGGCGCGCGCCGAGGAGCTGTACTGGAGCTGCGCTCGGAAGATCGGCGCCGCCGTGGGCTCGCTCGAGCACGTGCCCGAGGAGCTGGTCGGCCTGGAGCACGCGCTCTCCGACACGTACTACGGGAACTTCTCGGTCTTCCAGTCGCTGCCCGACACCTGGACCATGGGACAGCTCTTTCCCGTCATGCCGATCGAGAGGCTCGACGAGCGGCCGACGCGGCTCGGCACTTTCGCCGACCTGACCTGCGACTCCGACGGCAAGCTCGACCGCTTCATCGATCGCCGCGCTGCGCGCCACGCGCTCGACCTGCACGAGCCGGACGCCCGGCCCTACCGGATCGGCGTTTTCCTGGTCGGCGCCTACCAGGAGACCCTGGGGGAGCTGCACAACCTGTTCGGAGACACCGACACCGTGCACGTGCACCTGGAGCCGGACGGCACCCCGCGCATCGACCAGGAGATCGAGGGCGACTCGGTCGAGGAGGTGCTCTCGTACGTGCAGTACGATCGCGCGGACCTGCTGGGCCGCGTCCAGCGCGCCGCGCAAGCCGCGGTCGCGCGCGGAACACTCACACCCGAGGACGCCGCATTGCTGCAGCGCCGCGTGGAACAGGGCCTGACCGGCTCGACCTATCTGGGAGAGGGAGACTGAGATGCAGATCCAGGGCAAGACGGCGGTCGTCACGGGAGGAGCGTCGGGACTCGGCGCCGCGACGGCGCGCGACCTGGCGTCGGCGGGCGCTCGGATCGCGGTGCTCGACCTGCCGCGCTCCGAGGGCGAGAAGTTCGTCGCGGAGCTTGGCGGGGGCGCGATCTTCTGTCCGTGCGACGTCACCGTCGAGGAGCAGGTGGCGGAGGCGGTCGAGAAGGCGGCCGACGCGTTCGGCGGCATCCACATCGACATCAACTGCGCGGGGATCGGCTGGGCGCAGCGCACCGTGACGCGCGACGGCGCGCACCCGCTGGCGCCGTTCCAGAAGGTGATCGAGGTCAACCTCTTCGGCACCTTCAACGCCATGCGACTCTGCGCGGAGCGCATGTCGAGCAATGACCCCGACGAGTACGGTCAGCGCGGCGTGATCGTCAACACGGCGTCGGTGGCGGCGTTCGAGGGACAGATCGGCCAGGTCGCCTACTCGGCGTCGAAGGGCGGCATCGTCGGCATGACCCTGCCCGCGGCCCGCGACCTGGCGAGTCTCGGCATCCGCGTCTGCACGATCGCGCCCGGACTCTTCAACACGCCGCTGCTCGCGGGGCTTCCGGAGCCCGCCCGCGAGGCGCTGGCGGCGAACATCCCATTCCCCAAGCGTCTCGGCGAGCCCGCGGAGTACGCGGCGCTCGCGCGCAGCATCGTCGAGAACCCCATGCTCAACGGCGAGACGATCCGGCTGGACGGGGCGCTTCGCATGCCTCCGAAGGGATGAGCGTGGCCTGCCACGTCGCACTCGCGCTGCTCCTGGCGGCGTCCGGACTCGTCGCCTGCTACGAGCCGATCCCGCCGTCTCAGCGCATCTGGGCGAACGAGGTCACGTCGTCCGCCGGGCTCTGGCCCGAGGTCCGGGACGCGGTCGACTTCGACCCGGACACCAGCTTCGACCGCAACGGCTCGCTCACCGTGCAGAGCACGGGCGAGTCGATGTTCCTGCTCTTCGTCATCGACCGCGCCAGCTTCGACGGCAAGGCCCTCGCGAACTCGCTGATCAGCTACCAGGCGCACCTGCGCACGCGCGGGCTCGAGGGCCAGGCGCTGATCCACCTGGGCGTGAGGATGAGCGACGGCGAGACGCACGGGGCCAAGCCGGGCGAAGAGACGCCGCCGCTCGAGGGCGACGCCGACTGGGTGTTGCAGGAGGCCAACCTGCTGCTCGAGCCCGGTGAGGTTCCGGAGGCGATCTTCCTGATGCTCGAGGTGACCGGGACCGGCCAGGTCTGGATCGACAACATGCGGGTGCTCACCACGCCCGTGAGCTGAAAATCAGGGTGTCGGCAGTTCGATTCTGCCCTGCGCCACCATGAAACACGTGCTCGATCAGCTAGTTGGGCCGTCGATGAGTCCTGTATCCGACGCGCTGTGTAGTAGCGTGACGGCAGCGACGGCAGTTCAGAGATCAACATCGCGTCGGGCCGGACAGTCGGCTCGCACGAGGCCGCGGCTACCCGCGCTCTTGATCTCGGCTTTCAATGTCAGATCGCGCCGCTTGCCAGATGACCGGCTTGAGGATGCCAGCAGGGATCCCACGCGATCACGTACTGGACGCGATCGATGACTTTGAAGCCGGGAGCGAACACGCTGAAGGGGATGCGGCCCGCCTTTGCTGACTTTGATTCGCGCACCCTGCTAGTAGGGTTCGACTCTGCGTGGACGCCCAACAACTCTGGCGCGCTTGTCGGGGTACTCCGCAGCGATGGCGGGCAGATCGAGGAGCTTGGGCTCCCCCAGGTAGTGAACTACCTCGAGGCTGGAGAGGCCATCCTCTCTTGGCAGAATCAGACAAAGCCAGCGACGACGATCGTACTGCTCGATCAGCCGACCATCGTGCCGAACTTCAGCGGGCAACGGCCCGTCGAGAACCTGGTCGCGTCGCCCGTGAGCCGTCGCTACGGCGGAGTACAACCGGCAAACACGGAAAGGGTAGAGATGTTCGGGGAAGACGCACCAGTGTGGCGCTTCCTAGACCAATTCGGCGGCGCGGCAGACCCGCTGGAACCCGTGAAAGATACTGCCGTACTAGAGACATACCCGGTGCTGACGATGATCGCGCTCGGATGGTCCCTCCCACACTCGGCTCGCCCCACAGGTCGGCTACCGAAGTACAACCCGGAGCGACGAAGCACGTTCACGATCAGCGATTGGGACCACGTATGTCAGCGGACGTTGAGCGAGCTCGATGCGTTCGGACTTCAGGAGCTGGCTCGATGGCTCGGGGGCCTTTCTGACAGTCGTTCGCCGCGCAAAATCGATCAAGATCGCTTGGACTCCTGCATCTGCCTGCTGACGGCATTGCACTTGGCCGACCAAAGAGAGTGCATGATGGTCGGAGATACGGACACGGGCTACATCGTGGTTCCGTTCGGCGATTTCCTGCGAGACGAACTCCACGCGCGTTGCATCAGCACCGGCCGAACTCCCAAGGAGTGGGTGCGCTCGTTCATACTAGGGCGGTAGGAGCGCGTCGTCACGACTTGCTTCTCCGCCGGCGATACGGCTCGATCGCCGGGAGCCCTGTGCGTGCGCGGTACCACGCCGTGTCGTTCAGGTGCGGGAAGTCCTCCTCCGGCACGGGCACGTCGAGGAACCGGCAGATGGGCTCCCAGCCGTCGCCCGGCTGGTAGATGAGCAGTCTGGAGGCCGGAATTGCATCGATGACGGCCTGGTTGTGCTCCTCGAATACGCGCTTGGCATGGGCGCGATCTCCTAGACGGCCCTCGAACGTCCGCTCGAAGATCAGCGCGTACACCATCTTGTGGAAGTCGTGGAGGGTCTCGGGCGCACGCTCCGGCGGCCCCTGCGTCGTAGCGGGGTAGATGGTGTTCATCACGCTGTCGTACCAGCGGTCGGCGTCGCGCAGCGACAGCAGGACCCTCGCATCGGGGTAGCGTTCGACCAGCTCGCGCCAGAAGGCCGCTGCCGGCCAGTCGACCGTGGCTCGATACCCGTGGAAGATCGCGTCCCAGTCGGGGGCGCCGCTCTGCGTCCGCTTGAGCCAATGCCGCCCCCGCTCCGGTGCGACGAGAACCTCGATCATGTGGTAGCAGGGCCCGTACCCGATCCGCTCGAGCGCGGCCTTGAGAGAGAGCGTTCCGGTGCGCCCCAGACCGGCGCCGATCAGCTCGAGTGCCATCGACCTTCAGGCCCCGGTGTGCCCAATCACGCCGCCTAACGGACTGGGCGCTCAGCTGCGTGGCACTTGCCGCCGACGGTCGCTGAGGCACCCAAGGTTGATGCCACAAGGCTACCAGGCTCGATTGGAGCGCGCTGTGCCACGGCAGCTGCAGCGCCTCGGTACGACTCTACGGTCGGACTGAAGGCGATCGCTGACAGCAGCGTTGACAGCAACGGGGATTGACGGCCGCTTACAGGGGCTAACACCAGGACCGATCCGGGCGCTTACAACGGCTTACACCGCCCCACGGTCGACTGACGGGCTAGCGGGCGAGGCGCTTCACGACCTCGTTGGCGGCGCGCTCACCGGCGTCGAGTGCGCCGTCCATGTAGCCGACCCAGCGGGTCGCCGTCTCGGTGCCCGCCCAGTGGATGCGTCCACAGGGACGGCGCAGCGCCTCGCCGCACTCCGTCAGCGCGCCGGGGGGCATCAGGCCGGTGTAGCCGCCTCCCGACCAGCGTTCCTCGATCCAGTTCTGGTCGGCGTACGCGCTGCAGTCGCGCGCCTCGGGGCCGAAGGCGCGTGCAAAGCTCTGGAGCGCGGCCTCGCGCCGCTCGATCTCGGGGCGTTCGCAGTACTCGCGCGCGCTGCGGCCGAGCATGAACCCGACCAGCGCGGCCTGACTCCCGTCGTGGGAGCACGCGTCGAACGCCAGGCGGATCGGGTCGCGGTCGCTCCAGGCCTGACCCGAGAGCCCCGACCTGCGCCAGAACGGCTCCGGGTACACCGCGACGCACTTGATCACCGATCCCATCGGCATGCGCTGCGTTAGCTGGTCGCGAAGAGCCGGCAGGGGCGGCGTGTACTCGATGCGTCCCGCCAGGGTCGGGGGAATCGCCACGATCACGTGCCGGCCGATGCAGTCCCCCCGAGCCGTGCGCACGCGCACGCCCCCATCGTGCTGCTCGATCGACTGGACGGGCGTCTCGAGCTGCACGCGCTGGCCGAGTCCCTCTGCGAGTCGTTCCGAGATCTGCTGCGCGCCGCCGATGAAGCCGCGCTCCTGGGCGCCACCGGTCACGCTCGACAGGCGTTCCAGGCCTCCGCCGGCGTTCAGGTAGAACAGGAAGAAGAGGAACGAGAGTTCGCTCGGCTCCGCGGCGAAGATCGAGCGCACCATGACGTCGACCAAGTCGCGCGCGCCGGCCGTGCGTAGCGCGTCGCGCTTCCACATCTCGACGGTCATCCCGTCCCACTCGACCGCGTTCTCCGCACGCCAGGGTGCGCTCGTGGGCACCGAGCGGGCGCGCTCGTCCAGGTGCCGGAGCGCGCGCCGAAGCTCGAGCCGCGACAGCATGGAGACCGGCGGCGCGTTGCGGTACGTGGCGACGCGGCCGCGCGACGCCCGCACGTTCCTGCCCTGCTCGTGCTGCGGAAAGGTCGCGACGCCGAGCTCGTCGGCCAGCGTGCGGATGCGGTCCTGCGTCGGGCCGATCCACTGTCCGCCCAGGTCGACGCGCTCGCTGCCCAGCTCCACCGTCCGGGTGCGTCCGCCGACGCGGTCGCGCGCCTCGAGCACCACGACCGAGGCGCCCGACTCGACGAGCGTGCGCGCCGCCATCAGCCCGGACAGTCCGGCTCCGACGACGATCGCGTCGGCATGGCGGCCGGCGCCCGAAGCCCTGCGCCCGGCCCCAGCGCCACGCTTCCGGCCCTCGGGACGACTCTCTCCTGGCGAGGTCACCGCCGCACCTTAGCCCGCGGGAGCGCCCCCGGCACGCCTGCGCGGGCACCTGGGCCGTGAGCGGTGATACCGTATGCGCGAGGAGTCCCTTATGTGCGATACCGCCGTCGTCGTCGGAACCGAGGGGGTGCTGTTCGCCAAGAACTCGGACCGCGACGTGAACGAGGCGCAGTTCCTGGACTGGCGCCCGCGCGAGGAGCACGCCGCGGGCGTGCCCCTGCACTGCACCTGGATCGAGATCCCCCAGGTGCGCGAGACGCACGCGGTCCTGCTGTCCCGCCCCTACTGGATCTGGGGCGCCGAGATCGGAGCCAACGAGCACGGCGTGGCGATCGGGAACGAGGCCGTCTTCACCCGCGCGCCGTACGCCGAGACCGGACTCACTGGAATGGACCTGCTGCGGCTCGGGCTGGAACGCGGGGCCACCGCGCGCGAGGCGGTCGACGTGATCGTCGGATTGCTCGAGGAGCACGGGCAGGGCGGCGGGTGCGGTCACGAGAACCGCGACTTCACCTACCACAACAGCTTCATCGTGGCCGACCCGCGCCAGGCGTTCGTGCTCGAGACCGCAGGCCGTGACTCGGCGGTGGAGCCGGTCGAGGGCGCGCGCACCATCTCGAACGCGCTCACCATCCCCGAGTTCGCTCGCCAGCACGGCGAGCGGCTGCGCTCGAGGGCATCGCGCGCGCGGTCGCGGCACCGGCGGACGGCCGAGCTGGCGCTGCGGGCGACGGGGCCGGCCGACATGATGTCGCTGCTTCGGGATCATGGGCGCGGCCAGCGCTGGCCGCGCTACAGCTGGCTCAGCGGGGCGATGAGCGCGCCCTGCGTGCACGCCGGGGGCCTGGTGGTGGTGTCGCAGACGACGGGGTCCTGGGTGTCCGAGCTGGCGCCGGGCTCGGTGCGCCACTGGGCGACCGGCAGCGCGGCTCCCTGCCTGTCGCTCTTCAAGCCTGTCTCGGTAGACCAGCCCGTAGACACCGGCCCGCGGCCCGGCGAGCGCGCCGACGCCGAGAGCCTGTGGTGGCGGCACGAGGCGCTCCACCGGCGGGTCCAGCGCGACCCGGCGCGGCTGGCGGACGTGCTGCTGCCCGAGCGCGACGCATTCGAGGAGCGCTGGCGCACCTACGCTCCGCCCTCCGACGTGGCTTTCAAGGAGGCCGACGGCCTGCTCGAGCGCTGGACGCGTCGGGTCTCGGAGCGCGCGGCGGCGGACCGGCGTCCCGTCTGGGTGCGCCGCATCTGGAACCAGCGCAACGCGCGCGCGGGCCTCGACCCGTGCGCGCCGTTGGCCGGCTAGGAGGACGCATGCCCGTTCCCTCGAGCCGGGTCGGAAAGTCCGGAGCGCGCGTCGAGTCCCGGGTCGACGCGCGCTGGCTGATGGCGTACGCGGCGGGCCTCGGCGACGACAAGCCGTGCTACCTGGACACGACGGCGGCGGAGGGGATCGTCGCGCACCCGCTCTTCCCCGTCTGCTTCGAGTGGCCGATCTTCCTGTCGCCGCAGGCACTCCCCGGCGGCGAGTCGATCCTGCCCGACGAGGTGATTCGCGGCGTGCACGCGACCCACGACCTGGTCCTGCACCGCCCGATCCGCGCCGACGAGACGCTGGCCACGACGGCGACGGTCGTCGGTGTGGAGCGGCGGCCGCCCGGCGCGTACCAGGTCGTGCGCTTCGACACGCAGGACGCAGCCGGCGAGCCCGTCTGCACGACCTGGTACGGCACGATCTACCGCGGCGTCGGCGTCGAGGGGCCGGATCACAGCCCCACGGACGTCCCTCCCGGGGATCGGGTCGGCGAAGGCGCGGTGCCCACACAGAAGATCCCGGTCGAAGTTTCCGCGCTGGCGGCGCACGTCTACACCGAGTGCGCGCGCATCTGGAACCCGATCCACACCGACGTCGCGGTCGCCGAGCGCGCGGGCCTGCCGGGCATCATCCTGCACGGCACGGCCACGCTCGCGCTCGCCGTGTCCCGCGTGGTCGAGGAGGAGTGCGGCGGCGATCCGACGCGGGTGCGCCGCGTCACCGGGCGCTTCGGGGCCATGGTCCCGATGCCTTCCACGATCGAGGTCCGGATCCTCGAGCGGCGCGGCGAGTCGGTCTTCTTCGAGGTGCGCAACGCCGAGGGTGACCTCGCCGTTCGGGACGGGCGAATCGTCGCGTGAAGCGCCGCGCCCCATCAGCGGCGCGGGCGGCGCTGGTCGCGCTGGTGGCCGTCGTCACGAGTGGTGCCTGCGTGGCGCCCGGGACCGGCTGGCGCTCCGACCCGATCGTGTGCCGCAGCCTGGGCGCGGTGGCGGGTGGCGTCGGCGCTTCGGCCGCAGCCAGCGGCAGCAACCGGGTGGCCTGGGGACTGGTCGGGATGGCCGCGGGAGCCCTCGTCGGTCACCTGGCCTGCGAGCCGCGTCGCGGCGAGCTGTCGGTGCGCGTGTCGGCGTCACCGCTCGGCGGCGACGCCCCGTTCCAGACCGAGCTGCGCGCGGTGTCCGACGGGGCGACGCGCTTCGACTGGGAGCTGGGAGACGGCGGCACGGCCGAGGGGACGCGCGTCACGTACACGTACCGCCGTCCAGGCGTGTTCCACGCCGAGGTGACCGTGGCCGACGACGAGGGGCGGAGGGCGGTGGCGCGAATCCGGATCACCGTTCTGCAGCCCCGCGCGCAGGCGGCGGAGCGGAGCATCGTGCTGCGCGGCGTGAACTTCGAGTTCGGCTCCGCCCGGCTGACGGCCGCGGGCGAGGACAGCCTGGACGCCGCGGCGGAAGAGCTGGCGGCCGACCCAGAGACGCGCGTCGACGTGGTCGGACACACCGACTCGGCAACGACACACCGGACGGGCGCGCGCAGAACCGGCGCGTCGAGCTGCGCGTGCACTGAGTGGGACCGGACGAGGGCGACCCCTACGAGACGACGCGGGCCAGCTACGACCGGGTGGCGCAGCGCTACGCCGACAAGCGCCGCGACCGCACGGCCGTCGAGGGAGACCTGGACCGGTTCGCCTCCTTGCTGTCCCCCGGCTCGCTCGTGCTCGACGTCGGCTGCGGGCCGGGGTTCGACGGCGCGATCCTGCGCGAACGGGGCCTGCGCGTGGTCGGGCTCGACCGCTCGACGGGCATGCTCCGCTCCGGTCTCGACCCGTGGCCGGGTCCGCGCGTGCAGGCCGACATGCGCGCGCTGCCGGTCCGCGCGCGCATCGACGGCATCTGGGCGAGCGCCTCGCTGCTCCACCTGGAGCGGCGCGACGTGCCCGCTGCGCTGGCGGGGTTCCGCCGCGTGCTGGCGCCGGCCGGCCGGCTCTACCTGTCGGTCAAGGGGGGCTCGGGCGGCGCCTGGGACGAGAAGCCCTACGGCCTCGACGCTCCGCGCTGGTTCACCTACTGGACTGGCGACGCCCTCGACGCGGTCCTCGACGCGGCGGGCTTCGACGTGACCGAGCGGCTCGACGACCGTCCGGGACGCGGCGGTGCCCAGTACTGGGTGGTGCGCATGGCGCGCGTCCGCAGCGCGTAGAATCCCCGTGCGGAGGAGAGCATGAGCGAGATCCGGGAGATTGCGACCGGCTTGGAGTTCCCCGAAGGGCCGGTCTGCCTGCCCGACGGATCGGTCCTGGTGGTGGAGATCAAGCGCGGAACGCTGTCGCGCGTGAATCCCGACGGCACGGTCAAGGTGGTGGCCGAGACGGGAGGGGGTCCGAACGGCGCGGCCATCGGTCCAGACGGCGCGGTCTACGTGTGCAACAACGGCGGCTTCGAGTGGATCGACGCCGGCGGCCTCACGCTGCCGGGCAACCAGCCGGCCAACTACACCGGCGGCAGCATCCAGCGCGTGGACCTGGACACGGGACGCGTCGAGACGCTCTACACCGAGTGCGACGGACACCCGCTGCGCGGTCCGAACGACCTGGTCTTCGACTCACAGGGTGGGTTCTGGTTCTCCGACCACGGCAAGATGCGCGAGCGGGACCGCGACCGGGGCGGGCTCTACTACGCGCTTCCCGACGGGTCGCGCATCGTCGAGGCGGTGTACCCGCTCGACTCGCCGAACGGGGTCGGCCTGTCGCCGGACGGCAAGCGCCTGTACGCGGCCGAGACGCACACCGGACGCGTGTTCGCCTGGGACGTGTCCGCACCGGGCGAGATCGCCTCGTCGCTGCGCGGTGAGCTGGTCGCTGGCCTGCCCGGCCACCAGCTTCTCGACTCGCTGGCGATCGACGCCGACGGCAACGTCTGCGTCGCCACGATCGTGAACGGCGGCATCACGATCATCTCGCCCGACGGCTCGAACATCGAGCACGTGGCGATGCCCGATCCGCTCACGACGAACATCTGCTTCGGCGGCGACGACCTGCGCACGGCCTACATCACGCTGTCTGCGACGGGCAAGCTCGTGGCCGCCGACTGGAAGACGCCGGGCCTCGCGCTCGCGTACTGACGGCGGCGTGAGCGGCGACTCCGACCTCTCCCGCGCGGCGTCCCACGGCCTTCCGGAGGGGCTGCTCGAGGCCCTGGTCGAGGACGTGGTGGCCCCGGACGTCGCCGGTGTGGCGCTCACGGGCAGCCGGGCGCGCGGCGACGCGCGGCCCGAGAGCGACGTGGACCTGCTCTGCTTCACCGATGCGCCGCCCCGCTCGGACCGCGAGGTCTACCGGCTGCGCTACGTCGACGACTTCCTCGTCAGCCTCTCGCGCACCACGCTGGCGGCCAAGCGTGCCGAGCTCGCCGCTCCCGACCGGGCCATCTGGACGGTCGAGGCGCTGCGGCAGGCGCGCGTGCTCCACGACCGCGACGGCGGGCTGGCCGACCTGCTGGCCGAGGCGCGCGACTTCGACTGGGCGCTGCTGCGTAAGCGTGCGCGCGGCTTCGTGAGCCGCGAGCTGGCGGGATGCGCCGAAGAGGTCCACAAGCTGCTTGGCGCCCTGCGCGGACCCGACGAGTCCGCGCTCGTGTACGGGGCGCTCGGCCTGGCGCAGGGGCTCGGGCGCGCGCTTGCGGTTGCGTCCGAGTTGCTCGTCGACACCGAGAACCGCTACCTCGACGCCCTCTGGCGTGACGCCGGACGCGACTCGGAGTGGACGGCCCTGCACCGCCGGACGCTCGGGCTCGACGGAGCGGGCGAGGCGTGGGCGCGCGCGGTGGCCGGCCTGCAGCTCTACGTGGAGACATGGATCCGGCTCGCGGGTATGCTGCGGGGCGACGATCGCAAGGTGGTGGAGGGTGCCTGCGCGCGCATCGAGCGCGCCGCGCTCCCCTCGCCGCGGCCGGGCCGCCCCTGACCCGGGATCTACGGGGGCGCCGCAGGCGGGCTCCCGAGGCGATCCGGAGGGAAGGTTCGCATGTCCATGGGCGCGTTCACCGCAATCGGGATGTGGCTCGTGCTGGCCGCGTCCGGCGCGGCGCCCATGCCCGACGTCGGCGCGCCGTCGCCGTGCATCGCCTGCGCCGTGCCGGTCGCGCGGCTCGAGGACCTGGTGTCGAGCAGCGAGCTCGACCAGCTTCGCGAAGGGCAGATCCTGGTCGCCGAAGACGAGCGCAAGTCCGGGGAGGCCAGCGCCAACGGCAAGACGCGCGCGGCGGCCCTGGTGCGGCGCGCGCCCGACGCGGTCTGGTCGACGCTCACCGACTTCGAGTCCTGGCCGGGCTTCATGCCGCTGATCGACTCTACCGAGATCGCGCGGCGCGAGGGCGACCAGGTCTGGGTGCGCCAGCGCTTCTCGGTCATGTTCGTCGGGATGGGGCACACGTCGGTCTACGACCTGGCGCCTCGCGCCGGCGAGATCCGCTGGGCCCTCGACGACGAGGAGCCCGCCGACATCGTGTCGAGCACCGGCACCTGGCGGCTCGTGCCGGTCGACGGCGGCAAGGCGACGCTCGTGCGCTACCGCGCGAGCATGTCGTCGGGCCGCGCCGTGCCGGAGTTCGTGCAGGACATGCTGATGAAGCGGTCGCTGCGCGCCCTGCTGGGCAACCTGCGCACCGAGGTCGAGCGGCGCTACGTGGTGCTGGATCGAGCCGAGTCCCCCGCCGAACGGGCCTCGGAGGAACGGGCCTCGGCGGAGCGAGCGGGCGAATGAGCGCCGTACTCGAAGACGCCGAGTACGGCGAGGTCACCGTCCACTACGGGGCCAGGCGCGGCAAGTACCCGCACGGAAACAGCCTCGTCGTCCACGGCGGCGAGGAGAGCATCGTCATCGACCCATCGCTCGGCATCGTGGCGCGCGCGCAAGCGCCGCCCGCGGACCGCGTGGTCAACAGCCACTGCCACGAGGACCACGTCGCCGGCAATTTCCTGTACCCGGACGCGGAGTGGTGGCTCCACGAAGCCGACGTGCACGGCATGCAGTCGCTCGACTGCATGATGGACATCTACGGCTACCCGGAGCCGATCCGCAGCGGCTTCGAGAAGCTGATCGTCGAGCAGTTCCACTACGTGGCGCGGCCGGACGCGGTGGCGTTCCGCGACGGCGACGTCATGGACCTGGGCGGGGGCGTTCGCGTGCACGTCATCCACACGCCGGGACACACGCGCGGGCACTGCGCTTTCCTCGTCGAGCCCAGCGGCTTGCTCTACCTGGGCGACATCGACCTGTCGAGCTTCGGCCCGTACTACGGCGACGCGTGGTCGGACCTCGAAGACTTCGCCGCTACGCTCGTCAAGGTGCGCGACATCGACGCGCGTTACTGGGCGACCTTCCACCACATCGGCGTGCTCGAGACGCGAGAGGCGTTCCTCGAGAGACTGGACCGGTTCACGGCCATGATCGCCGACCGAGAGCGCCGCCTGCTCGAGTACCTGGCCGAGCCCCACAGCCTGGCCGAGATCGCGGAACACCGTTTCGTGTTCCGGCCCGGCGACGACGTGCCGAACGTCGAAGCCGTCGAGTCCCGGAGCATGGGAATGCACGTGGACCGCCTGCTGGCACGGGGCGCGTTGCGAGAGGTCGAGCCGGGGCGCTTCGAGAGCGCCTAGCGCCCGTCGCTCGGGCCGGGACCGCCGCGGATCAGGCCTTCCTGGGCGACCGAGGCGATGCGGACGCCGTCGGGGCGGTAGAAGGCGCCGTAGACCAGGGCGCGGGCGTTGCGGGCGACGGGGCTCTGCATGTCGAAGAGCAGCCAGTCGTCGAAGCTGAAGTCGCCGTGGATCCACACGGCGTGGTCGAGGCTCGCGGCCCGGCGGCGTCCGTGTACCAGGCCGTGGGGGCGCGCGCCGGTCGAGATGAGCTTGCGGTCGCTGGCGTAGACCAGCAGCGCGGTGTGGACGAGCCGGTCGTCGGGGACCGGGCCGCGCGGACGCATCCAGTTGCGCCGGCGCGCGGGCAGCGGCGTTCCGGCTTCCGCGAGCTCGCGGTCTTCCAATTCGGAGTCGCAGTGCCGCATCTCGAACGGGTGGCCGTCTCGTTCGTGCGGGTGGCTCGATTCCGGGGGCGGGGCCTCGGGCATCGCGTCCTGGTGCGCGATGCCGTCCTCGGGCCGGGTGAAGCTGGCGTGGAGCGTGAAGATGATCTCGTCCTCCTGCCAGGCGAAGACGGTGCGCGCCGCGAAGTTCCGCCCGTCCTTCAGCCGGGTCACGGCGAACCGGATCGGCACGCCGGGCCGTCCCGGCCGCAGGAAGTACGCGTGCAGCGAGTGGAGCGGCCGCTCGGCCGGGTCCTCTCCCAGCGTCCGGCCGGCCGCGATGACCGACTGCGCCGCGACCAGTCCACCGAACAGGCGCCGGCCGTCGCCGGGGTTGGGCGACGAGAACTCGTCGCGCCCGGCGGCGGCCAGGTCGAGCCGGCGCAGCAGCTTCGCGATGGGGGCCGTTTCTCGGCCGCTCTCGGGGCTCATGGGCCGCGGAGTGTAGCCCCTGGGCGCACGCGGAACCGCCGGAGCCCCAGGCGGGGCTTGCAGTCGGGCGCGCGTCCCCGTAAAGCTCGGGTATGCCCCTCCTCTCCTCGCAGGCCGCCGAGCGCGGGCCGCATCCGGTCGGCGTGCTGGCCTTCGAGCTCGAGAGCCCGGCCGGCTCCGGGCGCAAGCTGCCGGTCGAGGTCTGGTACCCGGCGGCGGGGGCGCATGCGGGCGACGACCTGTCCGCCGCGGCGGCGCACCCGTTCGGCCAGCCGCACCTCGCGGCTCCGGGCGCCGCGGCGGCTCCCGGCGAGTTCCCGCTGCTGGCGTTCTCGCACGGCAACTCGGGCCTGCGGCAGCAGAGCACGTTCCTCACCACGCACCTGGCCAGTCACGGCCACGTCGTCGCGGCCCCGGACCACGTGGGCAACACCTTCTTCGAGATGCTCGACCTCGACGAGGACCAGCGCAAAGCGGTGCACCTGGACCTGCGCGAGTGGCGGCCGCTCGACCTGCGCTCGGTCGTGGACCAGGTGCTCGCCGGCGTGACCGGCCTGCCGCGCATCGACGCTGGGCGAGTCGGTGTGCTCGGGCACTCGTTCGGCGGCTGGACGGCGTTCAAGTCGCCCGCGATCGACCCGCGCGTGCGCGCGGTCTGCGGGCTGGCGCCGGCCTCGGAGCCCTTCGTCGGCCGCAAGGCCTTCGCTCCCGGTGAGCTTCCGCTGCGCGACGGCCTGGACTCGCTGGTGATCGCCGGCCGCGACGACGTGCTCGTCGACCTGGAGACCAGCGTGCGCCCGCTTTTCGCACGCCTCGGCGAGAGCAGCCGCCTGCTCGTGATCGACGGCGCGGACCACTTCCACTTCTGCGACGGCATCCCGCTGCTGCACCAGAGCCACTTCGACAACCCGCGCCCGAACCAGTCGCGGCCGACGCGCCCGCTCGCCGACCTGCTGCCGCAGGATCGGATGCACCGGCTGCTGCGGGCGCTCGTCACGCGCTGGTTCGCCGCGGTGTTCGACGCACAGGACGACCCGCTCTCCGCACTCGACGTGGAGAGCGTCACACGGCTCGACGGCGCGGTCTCCGTCGGGCCCGCGTAGAGAGGAGCAGCGATGGCACTGCGACGATTTCCCGAGGGTTTCGAGTGGGGCGCGGCGACAGCCGCCTACCAGATCGAAGGCGCCTGGAACGAGGACGGACGAGGCCTGTCGGTCTGGGACACGTTCTGCCGTCAGCCCGGAAAGGTGTTCAACGGCGAGTCGGGCGACGTCGCCTGCGACCATTACCATCGCTACCGCGCCGACGTCGCGCTGATGCAGCAGCTGGGGCTCCAGACCTACCGGCTCTCGGTGTCGTGGCCGCGCGTGCTGCCCTTTGGCGTCGGCGAGCCCAACGAGAAGGGGCTCGACTTCTACGACCGCCTGGTCGACGAGTTGATCGGCGCCGGCATCCAGCCCTGCGTCACGCTCTACCACTGGGACCTGCCGCAGGCGCTCCAGGACCGCGGCGGCTGGGCCAACCGCGACACCGCCCAGCAGTTCGCGGACTACGGGACCGTGCTCTACGACAAGCTCGGCGACCGCGTGACGCGCTGGGTCACCCACAACGAGGCGCTGATCACGATCGCGTTCGGCCACCTCTTCGGCGTGCTGGCGCCGGGCATCCGGGACGCGCGCGTCGCCGGACCGGCGCTCCACCACGTGATGCTCTCGCACGGCCTGGCGGTGCAGGCGCTGCGCGCGGCGCGGCCGGACGCGGAGGTCGGCATCACCCACGCCAACACCAGCTACGAGGCCGTCGACGATCGCGAGGAGTCGCTGGCCGCGCTCGAGCTAGCACGCGACTTCAATACGCGCGCCTACCACGATCCGATCTACGGCCGCGGCTATCCCAAGACCGTGCTCGCCTGGTACGAGTCGCAGGGCGGGGCGTTGCCGATCCAGGACGGCGACCTGGACGTGATCGCGGCGCCGACGGACTTCCTGGGCGTCAACCTGTACTCGCGCCAGCGCGTCAAGGCCGACCCGTCGGTCAGCGTCGGATACCGGAACGCGCCTCCGACGCTGCCCGTGCTCGACATGGGCTACGAGGCCGCGCCGTTCGCACTCGGCGACTTCGTGCGCTGGGTCTCGGCGGAGTACGACCGGCCGAAGATCTACATCACCGAGAACGGTGTCGGCGACGACACGCCCAAGGTCGACGGCGAGATCGACGACCACCTGCGCATCGACCTGCTGCGCGGGTTCCTGACGGGGCTCCACGCCGCGATCGAGGACGGCTGCGACGTGCGCGCGTACTACGTGTGGTCGCTGCTCGACAACTTCGAGTGGGCGTTCGGCTACGGAAAGCGCTTCGGCATCGTGCACACCGACTATGCGACCCTCGAGCGTACGCCGAAGCGGAGCGCCGGGTTCTACTCCGACGTGATCCGGCAGAACGCGGTGGACGACGACGGAACCTGAGACGGCGCCGCGGCCTAGCTCCGGCGCTTGATCTCGCGCGCCAGGTCTTCGAGCCGGTGGTGCAGGTCGGCCATTTCTTCGCGCATGCGCAGGATGATCGCAGCCCCGGCCAGGTTGACCTCGAGGTCGCGCACCAGGTTCTGCGCGACGCGCACCCGCTCGAGCATGCGCTCCGAGAACTCGCCGACCTCGGCGGTCGGCGCGTCGATCACGACGATCTCCTCGGTGAGCAGCGACGTCAGGAATCCGTCGTCGAGCTCGAGCAGCTCCAGTACCTGTTTTCGCGTGTAGTAGCTCACGTCTCGTCCTTCAGGCTGCGGCGTACGTCTTCGTCGCCGTAAAGCGCCTCCATCTCGGCCGCCAGCTCGTCGAGGCGCGGGTCGTCGGTGTCCGGCAGCGCCAGGGCCAATCGCACGTAGAGTTCGCCGCGCGGCTCTCCGTCTCCGCCCCCGGCGCGCCGCGGCGCTCCCTTGCCGCGAAGCCGCAGCTTTCGCCCGGGCTGCGAGTGGGGGGGGATCTTCATGGTGACGGGCCCGTCGGGCGTGGGCACCTCGACCGACGCGCCCTGCACGAGCTCCGGCAGGGTCACCGGCAGGTCCAGGTGGAGGTCCGCTCCCTGCCGGGTGTAGAAGCGGTGAGGGCGCACGCGCAGCTTCAGGTACAGGTCGCCCGCCGGGCCCCCTGCCGCGCCCGGCGCGCCCTGTCCGGCCAGCCGCACGCGCGTGCCCTCGTCGGCTCCCGGCGGAATCTTGACTCGCAGGGCCCCCTTGCCCTCGAACTGGACGCGGACCTCGCCGCCGCGCACGGCATCCATGAAGTCGACGTGGATCTCGCTCTCGGCGTCGCGCCCCTGCGCCGGGCCGTGCGCCCGGCCCGCGCCGAAGAGGCTCCCGAACAGGTCGTCCAGGTCGAACTCGCTCGAAAAGCCGCCCTGCTGGGGGCTCTGCCGGGCCCCGCGCGCCCAGCGCTGGTAGCCCCGGGCCTGCTCGGGGTCGAAGCTCTGTTGCAGCCCGTCCACGCCGAACTCGTCGTAGAGCTTGCGTTTTTCGGCGTCGGACAGGACTTCGTAGGCGAACGAGACCTCCTTGAAGCGCTCCTCCGCCCGGGCGTCGTTCGGGTTCACGTCGGGGTGGGTCTCGCGCGCGAGCTTCCGGTACGCCCGGCGGACGTCCTCGTCGGAGGCGCCCCGCTCGACCCCGAGGACGGCATACAGGTCCTTCTGCTCCATGCGGTGAGCTTAGCGCCTGCCGCCTCGCAGCCCGAAGGGGCGGGGTCGAGGGCGCGCCTGGTCATGCGCGGCTAGAATACGCCCCCGTTCAGGAGGTCCCCCCATTGCCGATCGTCTCCGTTCCGCCGCCCTACCGCGGACCGACCCGCGGCGAGGGCCGGGTGCCCGTAGAGGGCGCCACCGTCCGCGAGTGCCTGACCGCCGTCGACGTCAAATACCCGGGCTTCGCCGCCCTGGTGCTCGATGCCGAGGGGGCACCCCACGGCTTCGTGAAGCTGTTTGTCGGCGAGCGTGCACTCACGCAGGACGACCTCGACGACCCGCTCCTGCCGGACGACGAGCTGACCGTCATCGCCTCCATCGGAGGCGGCTGATCCCCAGCCACAGCAGGCACTTGACGCGCAAGTGCTGTGATAGCATGGCCGCGATCTTCACATTTCTCGGAGGCAAGGCATGAGTGGGCCCACGGACGACAAGCTGATCCGCGTAGACATGACCAAGCAGACCGTGACGGTCGAGGACTTCCCCGACGAGTGGAAGATCCTGGGCGGCCGGGCGCTGAGCGCGAAGCTGCTGCTCGCGGAGTGTGACCCGACCTGCGACCCGCTCGGACCGGACAACGTGCTGGTGTTCGCACCCGGCGTGCTGGCCGGCACGGCCGCACCCACCTCCGGCCGCATCTCGGTCGGCGCGAAGAGTCCGCTCACCGGCGCCATCAAGGAAGCGAACTCGGGCGGAAACCCGGGCCAGCACCTGATGAAGCTCGGCTACCGCGCGGTCGTCGTCACCGGCCAGCCGTCCGACGCCGAGAAGCGTTACGGCATCGAGGTCGACGGCGAGGGCGTGCGCGTCGTCGGCGCAGATGACCTGAAGATGAAGTGGAACTACGCCACCTGCGAGGCGCTCGCGGGGAAGTACTCGAAGACGGCGTCCTTCATCACGATCGGACCCGCCGGAGAGCAACTGCTGAAGGGTGCCTCGGTCGCCACGACCGACCAGGACAACCGCTACCCGGCGCGCCACGCTGCGCGCGGCGGCCTCGGCGCGGTCATGGGAAGCAAGGGTCTCAAGTACCTGTCGGTCGATCCCGCGCGCGCGCGCGTCCGCCAGCCCGCCGACAAGGCGGCGTTCGGCGACCTGATCCGCAACTACACCAAGGCGTACCAGGCGGGTCCGCAGATGTTCAAGGAAGGCACGGCATCGGTCGTGACCGTCGCGAATATGCTCAACACCTTCCCGACGCGGAATCGCACCTCGGGCCAGAGCGAGCACGTCAAAGCCCTGGAAGGCAAGCGGATCATCGAGAGCTTCGAGACCAACGGCGGCGGCATGCACAACTGCATGACCGGCTGCATCGTGCAGTGCTCGAACGTCGTGCACGGCGAGGACGGCGAGTACAAGACGTCGGCGCTCGAGTTCGAGACGATCACCCTGCTCGGCGCCAACTGCGACTTGGACAACATGATGGACGTGGCCGATCTCGACCGCCTCTGCGACGAGATGGGGCTCGACACCATCGAGGCCGGCGCCGCGATCGGCGTGTACATGGACGCGGGCGAGATGGAGTTCGGCGACGCCGAGGGCGCCAAGCGCCTGCTCCGCGAGGTCGCCGAGGGCACCGAGGTCGGCAAGCTGATCGGCAACGGCACGCTCGCGACCGGAACGAAGCTCGGTCACAAGCGCATCCCGGTCGTAAAGGGACAGGCGCTTCCGGCCTGGGATCCGCGGCCGCTCAAGGCCACGGGCGTGACCTACGCGACCAGCCCGATGGGCGCGGACCACACGGCGGGCCTGATCGTGAATCCGGGCGCGCAGCCCGAGGAGTACGCGCAGCTCTCGCAGGAAGCGCAGATCGTCAACGCGGTCTGCGACACGTCCGGCTTCTGCCAGTTCCTGCAGCCCACCCTCGACGACATCCGCGCCTTCTACGGCGCGCTGTACGGCGAAGAGGTGACGCGCGAGCAGATCGCCGACCAGGGCTGGCAGTGCCTCGAGGACGAGTGGGAGTTCAACAACCGCGCGGGCTTCACGCAGGCCGACGACGACCTGCCCGACTGCATGCGCGAGGATCCCATCGGACCGATGAACCTGGTCTGGGACGTGCCTCAGGAAATCGTGCAGGCGGCCAAGAAGCGGCTGCCCGCGCGCGAAGAGCTCTTCGCCGGCCGGGCGACGGGCTAGCTCGGCGAGTTCGTACTCCCGAGACGGAGGCGAGGAGGTCGTGCGCGACGTCCGAATGCGCGGCTTTGCGCAGCGCATGGACGTGGAGGAGGTCGAGCGCCTGCTCCGCGCCCGGCTTGCGCAAGTGGGTCCGGATGGAGGGAGCGGAGCTCCCCTCGGCGCGGAGCCCGTGCCGCTACTCGAGGCCGCCGGCCGGGTCCTGGCCGAGGCCGTGGAGGCGGGCGTGGACGTGCCGGGCTTCGACCGTTCGGCGATGGACGGCTATGCGGTGCGTGGCGAGGACACCTTCGGAGCGACCGACTACGGTCCGCTGACGCTCGACGTGGTCGGCGAGTCGTATCCCGGCCGCCCCTTCGACGGGACCGTCGCGCCCGGACAGGCCGTGCGCATCATGACCGGCGCGCCGGTTCCCCAGGGCGCGGACGCGGTGGTGATGGCCGAGGTCTGCCAGGAGAAGCAGGGCCGCGTCGAGGTGCGGGACGCCGTGTCGCCGCGCAAGCACGTGGGGCCGGCGGGTGAGGACATCCGCTGCGGAGACCTCGTGCTTCGGGAGGGCAGGAGGCTTCGGCCGCAGGACGTGGGTCTGCTCGCGTCGATCGGCGTGCCGAGCGTGGCCTGCGTGCGCCGCCCGCGCGTGCGGCTGCTGGTGACGGGAGACGAGCTGGTCCGTCCGGGCGAGGCGCCTGGCGGCGCGCGCATCGCCGACTCGAACTCGCCGATGCTGCGCGCACTGATCGGCCGGGACGGAGGCGAGGTCAGCGTCGAACACCTTCCCGACCGGCGCGAGCGGATTCGAGCCGCGCTCGAAGCTCCGGGCGCCGACGTGATCCTGGTGTCGGGCGGCAGCTCCGTCGGCCAGGAGGACCACGCGCCCGGGCTGGTCGCTGAGCTCGGGTCGCTCGACTTCCACGGCGTGGCCATGCGTCCGTCGAGCCCGGCCGGCGGTGGCCGCGTCGGCGAGGCGCATGTCTTCCTGCTGCCGGGAAACCCGGTCAGCTGCCTCTGCGCCTACGAGTTCTTCGCCGGGCCGTCGATCCGTACGCTCGGCGGACGCGCCTGGCGCTGGCCGCACGCGCGCGTGAGGCTGCCGCTCCTGCGGAAGATCAGCTCCCAGGTGGGCCGCACCGACTACGTGCGCGTCGGAATCGAAGGCGGCAAGGTGGTTCCGATCGCGACGTCGGGCGCGTCCATCCTTTCGTCGACGGTGCGCGCCGCAGGCGCGGTGATCGTGCCGCGCGAGCTCGAGGGCATGGCCGAAGGCGTGCAGGTCGAGGTGCTGCTCTACGGCGGCGTCGACGAGCTCGACCTGCCCGCTGTGTCCGGGGCGGAGAACGCAGGGTGAGGCAGGATCAGTTCCTCGAGGTCATCGACCGGGACGAGGCCGAGACCCGCTGGCACGCGCACCTGCAGCTGGCAGCTCTCGCGGCCGAGAGCGTCGGGCTCGAGGACGCGCTCGGGCGGGTGCTGGCGTGCGACGTGCGTGCCTCGGTCGACGTGCCGAGCTTCGACCGCTCGAACCTGGACGGCTTCGCGGTCCGTGCCGAGGACACCTTCGGGGCGACCGAGGCGGCGCCGATCCGCCTGCTGCTGAACGCCGAGACGGTGCCGACCGGCGTCGAGCCGCGCATCGAGGTGGCCAAGGGGACGGCGACGTCCATCGCGACGGGAGGCATGCTGCCGCGCGGCGCGGACGCGATCGTCGCCGTCGAGCACACCGACGTCGAGGACGGTTCGGTGATCGTTCGCCGGGCGCAGGTGCCGGGCGGCGCCGTGGCCTGGGCCGGAACCGACATGGGCCGCGGCGAGACGGTGCTCTTCTCGGGTACGCGTCTCACTTCGCGCGAGACCGGCGTGCTGGCGGCCATCGGCGTGGACCGCGTGGACGTCGTGCGGCGCCCGCGGGTCGCCATCCTCTCGACCGGCGACGAGATCATCGCTCCCGGCGACGTGATGAGGCCGGGCCTCGTCTTCGACTCGAACGGACGCATCCTGACGGACGCGGTGCGCGAACTCGGGGGCGATCCCGTGTTCATGGGCGTGTTCCGCGACGACGAGGCGGCGCTTCGCGAGGCGACCGCGCGCGCGCTCGAGCAGGGCGACCTGGTGCTGCTCTCCGGCGGCACGTCGAAGGGAGAGGGCGACCTCAACTACCGCGTCGTGGCGGACCTGGATCCGGGGACCATCGTGCACGGCGTGGCCTTGAAGCCCGGCAAGCCGATCTGCCTGGCGGCACACGGTGGAGTTGCGGTGGTCATCCTGCCGGGCTTCCCGACCTCGGCGGTGTTCACGTTCCACGAGTTCGTGGCGCCGGTGCTCCTCCGGCTTGCGGGACTCCCGGCCGAGCGGCGCGAGACGGCGCAGGTGCGGCTGGCGCAGCGGGTGGTGTCGGATCGGGGACGACTCGAGTACCTGCTGGTGGGTCTGGTGGACGACGCCGGCGGCGGGCTGGCGGCGTACCCGATGGGCAGGGGAAGCGGCTCGGTCACCTCGTTCAGCCGGGCCGACGGCTTCGTGCGCATCGCGCGGAACACCGAGATCGTGGACGAGGGCTCGCGGGTCGAGGTGACGCTGCTCGGCCGCGCGCTGCGCCCTGCGGACCTGGTCGTGATCGGCAGCCACTGCACGGGGCTCGACCGCATCGCCTCGGCGCTCGCGCGCGAAGGCGTGTCGGTCAAGGTGCTGGCGGTCGGCAGCGAAGGAGGACTGGCGGCGGCGCGACGCGGCGAGTGCGACATCGCGCCGATGCACCTCTTCGACCCGCAGACCGGCGAGTACAACCGCAGCTTCGTCGGCGACGAACTGGAGCTGATTCGCGGATACGGGCGGATGCAGGGTGTCGTCACGCGGCAGGACGAGACGCGTGCGGTCGAGGAACTTCTCGGCGACAGCGGCCTGCGCATGGTCAACCGCAACCGTGGCAGCGGCACCCGCGTGCTGATCGACGGGCTGCTCGGAGAGAGGCGGCCGGACGGCTTCGCGTACGAGCCGCGCTCGCACTACGCCGTGGCGGCGGCGGTGGCGCAGGGCCGCGCTGACTGGGGAGTCACCATCGAGACGGTCGCGCGCGAGGCGGGCCTGCGGTTCCGGCCCCTGCGCGAGGAGTGCTACGACTTTGCGGTCGGCCGTGGTCGCGGAGAGCGTCCGGCGGTGCAGGCGTTTCGCCGGCTTCTGGCCCCGGACAGCCCCGTGCGCGCGGATCTCGACGCCGCCGGCTTCAGCCGGCCGGCGGACGGTTGAGTGCGGCAGGCCCACGGGGCGGGGCGCTCCGGGGTATGCTGGCAGCGCGGGAGACGGATTTGGCCCATCTGGTGATCGACAAGCGCGCGATGGTCGCGAGCATCCCGATCTTCAACGAGCTCGAAGACGAGGAGCTCGACGGACTGCTCGACATCGCCATGACGCGCTCGCTCGAGGCGGACGAGCTGCTCTTCGAGCGCGGCGACGATGGCATCCAGATCTTCACCATCATGGAAGGGCGCCTCAAGGCGACCGCCGAGGGATCGGATGGACGGGAGCTCGTGATCTCGATCATGGAGCGGGGCGAAGTGATCGGCGAGATCGCGCTCTTCGACGGCGAGCGCCGCTCGCTGCGCGTAACGGCGATCGAGCCGTCGCGGCTGCTGGTGATCCACCGGCCGGACTTCCTGCGCTTCCTCGAGCGCTACCCCTCGGTCGCGATCAAGCTACTCTCGGCGCTGGCGCGGCGCGTGCGCCGGGTGACGTCGCTGGTCGAGGACGCCGTGTTCATGAACGTGACGTCGCGCCTCGCCAAGCGCCTGCTCTCGCTTGCGCGGCTCTACGGCGAGCCGGCCGAGCGCGGCATGCGGATCGGCATCAAGCTCTCGCAACGCGAGCTGGGCGAGCTGATCGGCGCCACCCGAGAAACAGTCAACAAGCAGCTTCGCTCCTGGGCCGAAGAGGGAATCCTCGACTGGGGCGAAGACGGACAGATCACGATTCTCTCACCCGAAGGTCTGGAGACCCTCGCCATGCTCTCGAACCTATGATTTCGTTCGACGACGTCCTCGAGTTCTGGTTCGTCGATACGCCGGTCACCGTCAAGCAGATCGACCGCTTGCGGCCGCGCTGGTTCGCCGCCGACGAAAAGTTCGACGCGGCCGTGGCCAAGCGCTTCGCCGAGGTGCTGCCGCTGGCGCAGTCTGGCGATCTCGACGGGTGGTGCGCATCGGCTCGTGGGCGCCTGGCGTTGATCCTGATCCTCGATCAGTTCTCGCGCCGGATGCACCGCGGCACCTCGATGGCCTTCGCCGGCGACGAGAAGGCGCTCAAGCTGTGTCGGCAGGGAATCGCCGAGGGTGCGGACCGGGCGCTTCCATCGGTCGAGCGCGCGTTCTTCTACCTGCCGCTACAGCACGCCGAGGAGCTGAGCGCACAGCTCGCCTCGGTGCGCCTGTACGACGGACTGCTCGCGGACGCGACTGCCGAGTTCACGCCGGTTCTCGAGGAGTTCGCGGCGGAGGCGCGGGCCCACCGCGACGTGATCGCCCGCTTTGGCCGGTTCCCGCACCGAAACGAGATGCTTCGGCGCGAGTTGGCTCCCGAAGAGGCACAGTTCATGCGCGGAAGGGGCGCGAAGTTCGCGCGCGTGGAGCGTCCTGCGTGAGCGCGGCCCCGGCGCCCGGTTGGTTCGAGGCGGCCGCGAGCCGTGACGTCGTCGTCCGCGCGCTCAAGTACGCCGTGGGCGTGGGGGCGATCCTGATCGCGATCAACCACGCCGACGCCTTGGTCCAGGGACAGGTCGACTCCGTGCGCCTGGCCAAGATGGGGCTCACGGTCATGGTGCCGTACTGCGTGTCGACGGCCTCGAGCGTCGGCGCCCTGCGCGCGCGGGGCTAGCGCCCGGGTCGATCAATCTCCGGCAGCGCGCCCGCGCGGCAGGTCCTGGTCAGCGACTCGGCGTGCTCGCGTGCCCGCTTCATCCAGTGACGGGCCCACGCGAACTCGAGGCCGAGAATCGCGAGGCCCGCGGGGATCACGATCAACCCGGGCCCGGGCAGGACGAGCATCGCCAGACCGGCCAGCACGACGGTGCTGCCGATCAGCGCGATCCCCGCGCGGCGGGCCGCGCGGACGGTCCGGTTCCAGGGCCGGGAGGGCTCGTCCATCGGGCGGGACATGTGATGCATAGCGTAGCTGGACTGCACCCGGCTGGCAGCGACGCCGGAACGCTCGTACCCTGGGCTCGGGCCGATGCCGAACGCACTCGTCGAGGTCGATCGCGACGTCTTTCTGCACGAGTCGGTGATCCGTTTCTACCGGGTCCGCTTGCAGACGCGCATGACCGTTCTGCGCCTGTCGGGAGAACGCCTCCTGCTCTACTCGCCGACGCCGCTCGACGCCGCCCTGCGAGCGGCTCTCGAGGCTGCGGGCCGGGTCGCGTGGGTGGTGTCGCCCAACAAGATCCACAACCAGACGCTGGCTGCCTACGCCGCGGCCTATCCCGACGCGTGCATGGTCGCTCCGCCGGGCCTCGCGGAGCGGCGTCCCGGCCTGCGACTGGACGCGGTGATCGGCGGCGACTCCTTTCCCGACTGGCAGGGCCAGGTCGACTGCGCGCTGACCGGCGGCAACGTGTTCTTCTCGGAGCTGCTCCTCTTCCACCGCGCGTCGCGGAGCCTGATCGTGGCCGACCTAGTCGAGAACCTCGAGCCGGGCTCGGCATCGGCGCTGGCGCTGCGCCTGGCCGCGCTCTTCGGCGTGCCGCAGCGCCCGGTGGCGTCGCCCGAGCATCGCTTGTACACGCTCGACGCGGACGCAGCGGCGGCGTCGCTGGCGCGGCCCCGCACCTGGGACTTCGAGCGCATCCTGCTCTGCCACGGTGCGTGCGTCGAGCACGGCGCGAAGGAGGTCTTCGCGGGTGTCTGTGACGAGATGCTGGGGACCGCTCGCCGCCGCCGCGCGCTCGCCCGT
Source organism: Deltaproteobacteria bacterium (assembly GCA_019311115.1). Classification (GTDB taxonomy): domain Bacteria; phylum Myxococcota_A; class UBA9160; order SZUA-336; family SZUA-336; genus JAFDDB01. The sequence goes on along the minus strand of JAFDDB010000060.1, from coordinate 392 downwards.
GCGGCCGTTCGACTCGCCGCCCGAATCCAGTGACCGGAGGAACCTCCTTGCGCAGAACACCCATCTCCGCCCGGTTTCCGATCCTGGCGCTCGGCGCGCTGGCCGCCCTGCTGATCGCGCCGGGTTCAGGCCCGCCACCGCCGGTGCTCGACACGCTGATCGCGGGCGAGCGCCAGACCGTCGCCCTGGACGCTCTCGTCGCAAGGCCTGGACTCGCGCCGGACGAGGCGTTCAGGGTGAGCGAGATCGGGCGCGACGCGCACAGCAGTCACCACCTGGTCTGGATCCGCGACCGCGAGGTTCCGCATCGGCACGACCGCCACGATCTCCTCGTGGTCATCCTGCGCGGGTACGGGGGCATGACGCTCGGAGAGACGGAGCGCGCGCTCGGT
>JAFDDB010000059.1 GCA_019311115.1 Deltaproteobacteria bacterium | reverse complement strand
CTCGAGTACGAGCAGTTCGGGCCCGCCTCCGGCGACCCGCTGCTGCTCATCATGGGACTGGGCGCCCAGATGATCCACTGGGACGAGGAGTTCATCGGCCTCTTCGTGGACCGGGGCTACCACGTCACGCGCTTCGACAACCGCGACGTCGGCCTCTCGACCAAGCTCGAGGCGGCCGGCCCCGTGAACGTCCTCCAGGTCATGCAGCAGGCGCGGTCCGGCGAGAAGCCCGACGTGCCCTACACGCTGGACGACATGGCCGACGACACCGCGGGACTGCTCGACGGGCTCGAGATCGACGCGGCCCACGTGGTGGGCGCCTCGATGGGCGGCATGGTCGCGCAGACCCTCGCCATCCGGCACCCGGCGCGCGTGCGCAGCATGGTCTCGATCATGTCCTCGACCGGCAACCCGGATCTCCCACCCGCCAAGCCCGAAGCCATGGCGATGCTGATGCGCCCGCCGGCCGACAGCCGCGAGGCCGCGATCGAGAACACCCTGGTGGCGCGCCGCCTGCTGGCCGGAACGATCCACGCATTCGACGAGGAGCGCGCCCGCGCGAACGCCGAGCGCGCCTACGATCGCTGCTTCTACCCCGTCGGGCAGGGGCGACAGACCGCGGCGATCATGGCTCACGGCAGCCGCACGGACGCGCTGTCGAAGCTCGACGTGCCCACCCTGGTCATCCACGGCGACGCCGACCCGCTGGTGCCGATCGAGGGAGGACAGGACACGGCGCGCTGCGTACCCGGCGCGGACCTGATGATCGTCGAGGGGATGGGACACGACCTGCCGCCGGCGGCGTGGACGCGCATCGTGGACGCGATCCACGTGCACACCGAGAAGGCGAGACACTGAAGCAGGTCGGCGCCTCCGCCCTGCTCTGCTGCGCCCTGGCGTACGCCGTCGCCGCGCGCGCGACGGAGCGCGTCTGGGTCGAGGTGGCTACGCCCGCCGAGGGAGTTGCGATCCGCTCGCCAGTGCCGCTGGTCGAGCTACGCGGCTGGACGGGAACGGGTCTCCGCGGCGACCACGACGTGCTGCTGGTCGTCGACCGCTCGCTCAGCGCCTGGCGCCCGAGCGGGTCGGACCTGGACGGTGACGGGAAGGTCGGCGAGCTGCGCAAGCTGGACCGCGACGCGGTCGCCCACCCCTTCTGGACCACGGATGCCGGCGACACGATCTACCGCGCCGAGGTGATCGCGGCCGGCGAGCTGATCGAGCGGCTCGACCCGCAGACCACGCGCATGGGCCTCATCACCTTCGCGGGCGGCGGGCGCGTGCGCGCACCGCTCGGCAGCAGCGCCACGGACCTGGCGCGCGCGCTCCGCACGCTGCCGTCGCACGCTGAGCGAGGGGGCACGAACTTCCGGGTGGCGATCAAGCGCGCCATCGCGGAGTTCGAGCGCGTGCCCGGCGACAAGAAGAGGCACCGCTCGCTGATGCTGCTCTCCGATGGCTTCCCAGCCACCGGCAAGAGCAACCAGGGCGAGCAGGTCTTCGTCGAAGTCGCGGCGCGCCGGGCCGCCCAGGCCGGCATCCGCATCTACGGCTTCGCCATCGGCAAGGAAGCCGTCGAGCGGCCGTACGCCTTCCAGACGCTCACCTCGATCACCGGCGGCGAGCTGCTGCTGGTCGAGGAGCCGGCCGACGTGGTCCAGCTCATCCCGTACACCAGCCTGACGGGGATCGAGCGCATCGAGATCGACAACCTGTCGACCGCGACGCGCGCGCGCTCGGTCCGCGTGTTCCCCGACGGCAGCTTCGACGCCTACGCACCGCTGCACCCCGGCCTGAACATCCTCCGGGTCACCGCCCATGGAGAGGACGGAGGCATCCGGGTGCTCGACCGGCGCGTGCACTACGTCCCGCTCCCGGCCGACACCGCCGAGCGCGCCGCCGAGGCGCAGCGCCTGCTGCGCGAGCTTCGCGTGCGGACCATCGAGATGGAACTGGCCGAGCGGGCCCGCGCCAAGCGCAAGCAGGTCCGCTGGCGCGAACTCGACATCCGCCTCGAAGACTCGCCCTGATACACTCCCGCGCATGAGCACACAAGCCGAGTCCGTCTACCGCAACTGCACCCTCTGCGAAGCCCACTGCGGCGTCGTCCTCCAGGTCGACCGCGATCGCCAGCAAGTCCTGACCGTCCGCGGCGACGACGACGATCCGCAGAGCCGCGGCTACATCTGTCCGAAGGCGATCGGCTTGAAGGGCCTCCAGGAGGATCCGGACCGGCTGCGCCGGCCCCTGATCCGCGACACCCGGGACGGGGACTTCCGCGAGGCGGACTGGGAAGAGGCGCTCGACTTGACGGCGTCGCGGCTGCGCGAGATCCGCGACGCGCACGGGCCCGACGCCATCGCCACCTACCTGGGCAATCCGAACGCGCACGACTTCGGCGCGCTGCTCTCGGGCAGCACGCTCATTCGCGCGCTCGGCTCGCGCTGGCGCTTCTCGGCGACCAGCGTCGACCAGCTTCCCAAGATGGTGTCGAGCTGCCTGCTCTTCGGTCGCCCCCTGGCCTTCCCGATCCCCGACGTGGACCGCACCGACTTCCTGCTGGTGCTCGGCGCCAACCCGCTGGTGTCGAACGGCAGCCTGCTCACCGCCCCCGACATGCGCGGCCGGCTGCGGCGTCTGCGCGAGCGCGGGGGCAAGCTCGTCGTGGTCGACCCGCGCCGCAGCGAGACCGCCGCCGTCGCGGACCTGCACCTGCCCATCCGCCCGGGTACGGACGCCTTCCTGCTCTTCTCGCTCGCACACGTGCTCTTCGAAGAGGACCTCGTCGACTGCGGCCGCGCCGCGGCGTTCGTGACGGGCATCGAAGAGGTGCGCGAGTTGGCGCGGGACTTCGCGCCGGAGCGCGTGGCGGAGATCACGGCGATCCCGGCCGACCGGATCCGCGCCCTGGCGGTCGAGCTGGCGGCCGCCCCGAGCGCCGCCGTCTACGGGCGCATCGGCACCTGCACGCAGGAGTTCGGCACGCTCGCGAGCTGGCTCGTCGACGTGCTGAACACGCTGACGGGCAACCTCGACCGGCCCGGCGGCGTGATGTTCCCCTGGCCCGCGCACGCGCCGGCCGACCCGTCCTCCGGTCGCCACGGGCGCGTTCCCTACGGGCGCTGGCGCAGCCGAGTCCGCGGACTGCCGGAGTTCGCCGGCGAGCTCCCGGTGGCGGCCCTGGCCGAAGAGATCGACACGCCGGGCGAGGGGCAGGTACGCGCCCTGCTCACCGTCGCGGGGAACCCCGTCCTGTCGACGCCGAACGGCGAGAGGCTCGACCGCGCGCTCGCGGGGCTCGACTTCATGGTCTCGATCGACATCTACCGCAACGAGACCACTCGCCACGCCGACGTGATCCTTCCCACGACGACGGTGCTCGAGCGCTCGGCCTACGACCTGGCCTTTACCGCGAACTCGGTGCGGAACTTCGCCAAGTGGTCGCCGCCCGCGCTCGACCCGCCGGAGGACTCGTACCATCCCTGGGAGATCGCGCTCGAACTGGCGGCGCGCATCAACGGCACCACTCGAGAGGTGCTCGAAGAGATGATGCTCGAGCACACGCTGGGACAGACCGCCGGTCCCGACGGCGCCTGCCCGGAAGTGACCGCAGACGAGGTGCGAGCGAAGCTCGACGGCGCCGGGCTGCGCGGCCCCGCCCGGCTGCTCGACGCCATGCTCCGGGCTGGACGCTACGGCGATCGCTACGACGACGAGGCCGAGGGCGTGTCGCTGCGCAAGCTGGCCGACGCGCCGCACGGCCTGGACCTGGGAGCGCTCGAGCCGCGGCTGCCGGAGATGCTCGCCACCGCCAGCGGCAAGGTGGAACTGGCCGCGGACCTGGTCGTGAAGGACGTGGAACGGCTGCACGCGGCACTCGATACCCGTGGCACTCCGCAGAACGGCGGCCTGGTGCTGATCGGGCGGCGCCAGGTGCGCGACAACAACTCGTGGATGCACAACGTCCGGCTGCTGGCACGCGGTCCCAAGCGCTGCACTCTGCAGGTGCACCCCGACGACGCCGCGCGCCTCGACCTGAAGGACGGCGGCGAGGCTCGCATCGAGTCCCGCGTCGGTGCCGTGGTGGCTCCCGTCGAGGTGACCGACGCGCTGCTTCCGGGCGTCGTGAGCCTGCCGCACGGGTTCGGGCACGGAAGGCCGGGAACGGCGATGGACGTGGCCGCGGAACTCCAGCCGGGCGTCAGCTCGAACACGCTGGCCGACGAGGAACTACTCGACGCGCTGTCCGGCAACGCCGTACTGAACGGCATCCCCGTGCAGGTCTCGCCGGCGCCCGCTACTCGCTGACGGTCACCCGGACCATCTGGACCGGGGTCACGGGCCGGTCGTTCGGACCGGTCTCCGTCTTCTCGATCTCCTGCACGACTTCCATGCCGACAGTGACGCGGCCGAAGACCGGGTGCTTGGACTGGCCGGGGCTGAACCAGTCCAGGTAGTCGTTGTGCACGGTGTTGATGAAGAACTGGCAGCTGCCGCTGTTCGCCTGGCCCGTGTTGGCCATCGAGAGCGTTCCGGGCTCGTTCGAGAGCCTGGCGTCGTCGGGGTGCTCGTCCTGGATCCGGCCCTCCGGGCTGTCACCCGTTCCGGCGCGCGAGCTCTCCGGATCGCTGCTGTGCGGACAGCCGAACTGCAGCATGAAGTTGTTGATGACGCGGTGGAAGTGGAGCCCGTCGTAGAAGCCGCTCTTCGCCAGCTTCACGAAGTTGCCCGCGGTGATCGGCATCTTGTCGGCATACAGCTCGACGGTGATGTTGCCGAGCGACGTCTCTAGAACTGCGGTGGGGTTCGACATGGCCCCATGGGGTAGCACGCTCAGACGTCGCGGTACAGCGGAGCGCGCTCCCGGACCGGGTCGAGCAGCGACAGGTCGTTCGGCTCGACCTCGTATCCGTCCGGGAATGGCGCGGAACGCGTGCCGAGGGCTCGCGCCACCTGAGGGTCCTGGTAGTAGCCGGCGTAGACGTGGAAGCTCAGCAGCGGAAGGAAGGCCGGCTGCTCGGGCGAGAGGCCCTCGAGCACCTCGGCACGCGCGTCGGGGTCGAGCGACGCGAAGTCCTCCGCGCCACGACCGCCCGCCCGCGCGTCGAGCGCCGCCAGTCCCAGCTCCAGGACCGGAGTCAACTCCGGCGCGTTGCGCGCCACGTCGTCGATGTACGCGGCCAACCCCGCGGCGCCGGCGCCCGGGAGACGGCCGTCAGCGCTCGGCGGAATGATCGTGTCGAGCAAGGCGTCGAGGGCGCGGGAATCACTCATGGCGGTCAGTCGAAGAGGTTCGCCAGGTTGCTCTTGATCGCGTCCGCGACGTAGAGCGCCAGCGCCTGGATGGTGTTGGTGGGATTCACGGCGGCCGCGGTCACGAACAGGCTGCCATCGATCACGAACAGGTTCTTCACGTCGTGGCTCCGACCCCACTCGTTGACGACCGAGGCCTCGGGGTCGCGTCCCATCCGCGCGGTCCCCATCAGGTGCCAGCCCGCCGGCGGGAGCGGCGAGATGGCGCTCGTCTCGGTGGCGCCGGCGGCCCTCAGCACCTCGGCGCCCCGCTCGACGGCGTGGTCGAGCATCTTCAGGCTGTTCTCGCTGAGCGCGTAGGTGACCTTGGGCGCGGGGATCCCGTCGGAGTCGACGAGTTCTGGATCGATGGTCACGCGGTTGTCGGGCTCCGGCAGGTCCTCGCAGATGACGACCATGCCTGCGGTGCGGTCGAAGCTCTTGTCGAAGCCCTCGTGGTGGCCGGCGCCCCAGGGGATGTCGCCTGTCCCGAGGCCCTGCAACGCCGTCGACACCGGTCCGTTGCCGCGCGTGATCTCGAACGAGTAGCCGCGCACGAAGCCCCGCGACGCGTCGGTCTCGTAGAACTCCTGACTCATGATGCAGCAGCCCTGCGGGCCCTTGTAGCCCTCGAGCGGCTCGGGAAACTGGCCGGTCACCATCGCGTAGGGGTGGAACATGAGATTGCGGCCGACCCCGCCGCTCCGGTTCGCGAGCCCGTCGGGGAACTGCGCCGACGTCGAGTTGAGCAGCACGCGCGGCGTCCCGACGCCGTTGCAGGCCAGCACGACGATCTCGGCGCGCTGCCGGCACTCGCCGCCCTCGGCGTCGTAGTACACGACGCCGTCCGCCATGCCTTGCGCGTTCACCGTGATCTCGCGCACGCGGCAGCGCGTGCGAAGCTCGACGCCGCGCCGGATGGCCGCCGGCCAGTAGGTCACGTCGGTGCTGGCCTTGGCGCCCTGCGCACAGCCCGTGAGACAGGGACCCAGGTTGACGCAGGCGGCGCGGCCATTGTGCGGGACGGTCGCGATCGCGCTGTCCGACGGCCACCAGTGCCAGCCCAGCTTGTTGAAGCCGCGCGCCAGCGTGTGCCCGAGCCTTCCGAGCGCCACGGGCGGGAGCGGGACCTCCTTGGGCGGATAGGCGGGATCTCCCGCGAGACCCGCCACGCCCATCATCTGGGCGTTCTCGTCGTAGTACGGCTCGAGGTCGGCGTAGGAGATCGGCCAGTCGTCGGCCACGCCGTCGAGCGTGCGGACGCGGAAGTCGCCCGGCCGGAAGCGCGGAAAGTGCGCCGCGTAGAGGATCGTGCTGCCGCCGACCGCGTTGAAGTTCGAGACCGCGATCGGCGACTCGCTGTCGTTGACGGGATAGTCCTCGGACCGCCCGCGCGAGTTCGGGCTCAGGCCGTAGTCCCCGAAGCGCCGAAGCTCCCAGTCGCTGCGCGTGCTGGGATAGTCGGCCGGGCTCATCCAGTCGCCCTGCTCCAGGCACACGATCTTCATGCGCGTGTCGGCGAGGCTCCACGCGAACGCGGCCCCCGCGGCGCCCGCGCCGACGATCAGGACATCGACGGGCTCGTCTGGCATCGCGCCATCCTATCCTGTCGCCGGGTCCGGTTTCGACCCCCCAGCGAACGGTTCACGACGTCGCGGCTCAGAGGTCTTCGTAGCGAGGCGCCCGCTTCTCCAGGAAGGCGCGCATCCCCTCGACCACGTCCGGCGAGCGCGAGGTCAGGATCTGGTTGCGGTCCTCCATGGCGACGGCCGCCTCGAGGCACGGCGCGTCCACCGAGTAGCGCAGGCACTCCTTGGTGAGCCGCACGCCGAGCGGCGAGTTGCGCAGCACGTCGTCGGCGACCTCGCGCGCCGCCGTCTCGAGCTCCGCGTCGGGCACGACCCGCGAAACCAGGCCGGTGGCCAGCGCGCGGTCGGCGTGGATGAAGTTGCCCGTCAGCAGGAGCTCGGAGGCGACCGACTGCCCCACGATCCGCGGCAGGAAATAGCTGACCCCCACGTCGCAGGCCGAGAGACCGATGCGGATGAAGGCCGCGTTCATGCGCGCCGACTCGCCCGCGATGCGGATGTCCGAAGCCAGCGCGAGTCCGAAGCCGCCACCGGCCGCGGCGCCGTGTACCGCGGCGATGAAGACCTGCGGCAGGCGGTGGATCTTGATCATCAGCTCCGCGATGCGGCGCTGGCCGCGCAGCCCGGCCGACACGCTCGCACTCCCGGAGACGTCGCTGCCGGTGCTCTCCTTGAGATCGAGCCCGGCGCAGAAGGCGCGTCCCGCTCCGCGCAGCAGCACCACGCGCGTGGCCGTGTCGTCGTGGAGCGCGTCGAGGAGCGAGTGCAGGTCGGTCACCAGCTGGCGGCTCATGGCGTTCAGCGACTGCGGGCGGTTCAGCGTGACCCGAAGCAGCGGGCCCTCGGCCTTCACGTCAAGCGTCTCGTAGTCCACGGCGGTCTCCTCACAGGGGTTCGACGGGGTTGCGCGGCCAGTCTACAGGCAGCCCCCTGCCCGTAGTAGGCTCTCGCCCGGCAGACAAGCCAAGGGGAACCCGTGAAGAAGCTGCTTCTCACAGGGGCCGGCCCGTGAAGCTCGACGCTCCCGCGGCGCGGCGCAACCGAGAGCCGATCCTCGAGGTGCTGCGGTCGCGGCTTCCCGAGCCCCCCGAGACGGGAACCGTGCTCGAGATCGCGAGCGGCACCGGCCAGCACGCGGCGTTCTTTGCGGAGCACCTTCCCCACCTGCGCTGGCAGCCCAGCGAGCGCGAGGTGGACAACCTGCTGTCGATCGCGGAGTGGGTGCGCGATGCGGACCTCGACAACGTCGAGACCGCGCGGCGGCTCGACGTGACCAACGGCGACTGGGACGTCGGAACCTACGACGCGATCTTCAACGCGAACATGATCCACATCTCTCCGTGGGAGACGGGCATGGCGCTCCTGCGGGGCGCCTCGCTGCACCTCCGTCCGGGAGGCCAGCTCTTCCTCTACGGCCCGTTCCGCGTCGGCGGCGAGCACACCGCCCCGAGCAACGAGGCCTTCGACACCGACTTGAGGAGGCGCGACGCGCGCTGGGGCGTGCGCGACCTCGAGGCGGTTCGCGACGCGGCCGCGGTGCACGGACTCGAGCTGGAACAGGCCGTCGCCATGCCGGCGAACAACCAGGTGCTGGTCTTCCGCTACTCCGGGGGCTCGAAGTAGCTCTGGGGTCAGGCCCAGCGATCCCAGTGCACGGTCTCCTCGACGGGCAGGCGCGTCACGGGGCCGAACTTCCCGGTCGGGTAGCCGACGGGGATGAGGCAGAACGCTTCGACGTCGTCCGGAAGCGCCAGGACCGCGCGGGCCGCATCGCGGTCGACGAGACCCAGCGTCGTCGGAGCCGCGCCCAGCTCTCTCGCCCGCGCGGCCAGCAGCAGGTTCTGCACCGCCGGCCAGACCGATCCGCTCGCGCGCGCGGCCTCTCCGCGGGAGACCGGAGCCGGGAACTGGTGACAGGCGATGATCAGCGCGGGGATCTCGGCCATGTGCTCGGCCTGCCAGAGAACCGCACCCAGCATGCGTTCGCGCCTGTCGGCGGGCTGGTGCGGCAACGCGGCGGGGCGTCCGGACATCGCGCCCGCGTACGCCTCGACGGCCTTGCGGTTCAGCGCCGCCAGCGCGGCCTTCTGCCCGGCGTCCCGCACGATGATCCAGCGCACGCCCTGCAGGTTCGAGCCGCTCGGCGCCTGGTTCGCGGCGTCGACCAGCTCGAGCAGCAGCTTCTCGGGGACGGGATCGGGCTTCAGGCGCCGCATGGCGCGGCAGTGGTAGAGCGCGTCGAACAGGTCCATCGGGATCTCCTCGAGGGGTGGGCAGGAACTCCGGGGCCAGCATAGTCCAACGGGCCCGGGTGAATCCCCTGCGCTGGATGTCGTAGCATGTGCGCCGGGCGATTCGGTCCCACCCCGCCGCCGCCGACCGGCCTGAACCGGCCCCACCCGGCGGAGGGCATCCCCCGTTCCCTGACCCCACGGAGGCACAAGATGACCCGCATGCGCTTCGGTGCGTTCCTGGCGCCGCACCACCCGATCGGCGAGCACCCGATGCTCCAGTTCCGCCGCGATCTCGACCTGGCCGAGCAGCTGGACCGCCTGGGCTACGACGAATTCTGGTGCGGCGAGCACCACTCGACCGGCTGGGAGATGATCGCGTCGCCCGAGATGTTCCTGGCCGCGGCCGGCGAGCGGACCCACCGCATCGGGCTCGGCACGGGCGTCGTGTCGCTGCCCTACCACCACCCGTTCAACGTGGCGCAGCGCATGGTGCAGCTCGACCACATGACGGGAGGCCGCGCGATCTTCGGCTCGGGCCCGGGCGCGCTCCCCTCGGACGCGCACACGCTCGGCATCGACCCGATGGTGCAGCGCGACCGGCAGGACGAGGCGATCGGCGTGATCCGCCGGCTGCTCCGCGGCGAAGAGCGCTTCGACCACGAGAGCGAGTGGTTCACGCTACGCGACGCAAAGCTCCAGCTGCTTCCGCTGCAAGAGGACATGCCGTTCGCGGTCGCCTCGATGATCAGCCCGTCGGGCATGACGCTGGCGGGGAAGCACGGCACCGGCGTGCTGTCGATCGGCTCCATGTCGACCGAGGGACTGATGGCGCTTCCCACGCAGTGGGCCTTTGCAGAGGACGCTGCGGAGAAGTACGGCAACGCGGTCCACCGGCGCGACTGGCGCATCGTCATGTCGTGGCACGTGGCCGAGACGCGCGAGCAGGCGCGAGCCGAGGCGCGAGACGGCCTGATGCGCTGGCACAACGAGTACACCGTGGGGACGCTGATGCGGCCGGGCGCGGGCGTCTTCGACAGCCCCGACGAAGCGGTCGACAAGACCGCGTTCAGCGAGGGAGCCGCGGCCGTGATCGGCACGCCCGACGACCTGGTCGCGTCGATCCGGCAGATGCAGGAGATCACGGCCGGCTTCGGGACGGTCATCGGCTTCGTCCACGACTGGGCCAACCCCGAGGCCACGGCCCGCAGCTGGGACCTGGTCGCGCGTCACGTCGTGCCCGAGATCAACGGCTTCACGCAGAGCTACCGCGAGTCGCAGAAGTACGTGATCGAGCACCGGGAGAGCTTCGACCGCGCGGGACAGGCGATCGTGGCGAAGATCATGGAGAACGAGCGCGCGGTCGACGCGATGAAGAAGCAGCAGACGGCGCAGGCAGCCATGCCCGCGCACCACGCACCCGACTTGAGCAAGGTCGGATCCTGAGGAAACGCATGAACACACTCATCCCCGCCGCACGGGCCGCCCTGGCGAGCGCCTTCCTGGTCTGCGGACTCGGTGCGCTCCCGGCCGCCGCGCAGGAAGTGAATCCGACCACGCGCGACGTGCTGCGCCGGTCTACCGACACGTTGAAGGCCGCGAAGCGCCTGAGCTTCCACGCCGAGCTGACGTTCGACGAGTCGCCGCGCCCGGGACTACTCGTGCAGACGGCCGGAGCGGTCAACGTCGACCTGCGGCGCCCGAACGGGCTCCATGTCGACTACCGCGACGACCACGGCGCAAAGACGCTCTGGTACGACGGCGGGAAGCTCACCCTGCTCGACTGGAGCGCCGGAGTGTTCGCGAAGCGGGAGATACCCGGAACCGTCTCGGAGACGCTCGACAAGATGGAGCAGAAGCTCGGGCTCACGATGCCGCTCGCGGAGCTGATCGACCCGGATCCCGGCAAGGCGTTGCTTCGGAACGCGCTGCGCGGCACCTACCTGGGGATCCACGACGTGGAGGGTGTCGCCTGCCACCACCTGGCCTTCCTGCAGGAGAACGTGGACTGGGAGATCTGGATCGAGAAGGGGGCGGTGCCCGTGCCACGCAAGCTGCTGATCCGCTACAAGCAGGAGCCCGGCTGGCCGCAGTACGTGGCCGTGCTGATGGACTGGAAGCTCGACGGCAAGCAGGCGTCGGACACCTACGACGCGCAGATTCCGGCGGGCGCCGTGCCGGTCGAGTTCATCGACATCAAGAGGGCACGGAAATGAGCGCACGCACAGGGCGCTGGCTCTTCCTCGCCGTGGCGTTTCTCGGCATCGCACTCCTCGCTCCCGGTGACGCCGATGCCCGCGGGCGATTCGGCGGCGGAGGTCGCGGCGGCGGCGGTCGCGGCGGGGGCATGCGAGCCGGCGGCGGCATGAGCCACGGCGGCATGCGCGGCGGCGGCGGCTTCAATCGCGGCAGCATCAACCGGGGCGGAGTCAACCGCGGCGGAGCGTATGGCGGCAGTAGCCGCGGGAGCGCCTCGCAGCGCACCTGGGGCGGCAGCCGGCCAACGACGCCCAAGGCCCGTCCCGCAGAGCGCCCGACGACGCGCCCCGCCGAACGACCGGGCAAGGGCGAGAAGGGCAAGGGCGAGAAGGGCAAGGGCGAAGAGGGACGAGAGGACCGCCAGGACTGGCGCGACGAGAACCGCGAGGACTGGCAGGACTACGGGAAGGAGCGGCAGAAGGACTACGAGGAGTTCTACGAGGACAACTCCTGGCACTACGGCGGCTGGGGCTACTACCCGACGGGCACGTACACGGTGCTCGTCATCGGCTCGAGCGTCGCCTCCGTGCCGCAGAACAGCGAGACCGTCTACATCGACAACCGGACCTACTACTACTCGGACGGGAACTACTACTCGAAGTCCGGCTCCGAGTACGAAGTCGAGAAGCCCCCGATCGGAGCCAGCGTGCACACCTTGCCCGAGGGCGCGAAGCAGAAGACGGTCGACGGTACCGTCTACTTCGTGCTGGGCGACACCTGGTACCGCGCCTTCTACAGCGGCAGTGACGTCGTCTACCAGGTGACCGAGAAGCCCGCCGCAGCCTGACCCGATGCGCCGGCCCTGGCTGCCGATCCTGCCTGCGGTCGCACTGGCCGTGGTGGGCCTGCACCAAGTGTACGCCGTACACGCGTACGGGCTGAGCCCCTGGAAGGGCGGCGGCTTCGGGATGTTCTCGTCGACCGACGCAGGCCCCGCCCGGCGGCTGCGCGTGTCGCTGCTGCGCGGAGGTTCGAGCGTCCAGGTCGACGTGCCCGCCAGGCTCGACCGGGTGGCGGAGCGCGCGCGAGCCCTGCCGACGCATGAGAACCTGGAGGCGCTGGGTCACGAGATGACGCGCGCCCTGCCGCGGTCCGCAGGCGTGTACCGCGCACTGCGCGTGGAGTTCTGGCGCATTCGCTTCGACGACGCGCTCGATCCGACGTGGAGCCTGGCGTCCGCGGTCGAGGTCGCGCCGACGGGTGGTGAGCGGTGAGCGCGCTCCGCGACTGGCTCGACGCGGAAGGACACGACCTGGCGCTGAAGGGGACGCTGCTGCTCCTGCTGCTCGTCCCCGTAGGCCAGTGGAACGTGCGGCCGCTCGTGCTGCTGCTGGCGGCGGCCGGCCTGGTCCATCGCGGCGCCCTCCACTCGGCCTGGCTCTGGGGTGCGCTGACCGCTCTCGCGGGCTGGCGCGTGGTCGACTCGTGGCCGCTCGCCGACAACCACGCCTACCTGCTGGCGTACTGGTGCGGCGCGATCCTGCTGTCCCGCCTGACGCCCGAACCCGGCGAGGCGCGGGCCGTGAGCGCGCGCTGGCTGATCGCCGGGGCCTTCGCGTTCGCGGCGGGCTGGAAGCTGCTGTCTCCGGACTTCCTCGACGGGACGTTCTTTCGCGTCATGCTGCTCGCCGACCCGCGATTCGAGGACCTGGCTCGATGGGCCGGGGGCCTGACCGCTGCAGATCTCGACGCGAGCCGGAACTTCCTGTTCGCGCCGCGCATCGGCGCGGAGACCACGCCGGCCATGCTCGTCGAATCGGCCTCGCTTCGAGCCGCGGCCCACTTTCTGACCTGGATCACCATCGCGGCCGAGGGGGCGGTGGCGCTGCTCTTCATCGCGCCGCTCCGCGCAGGGGTCGCGAGGCACGCCGCGCTGCTCGCGTTCTGCGCGGCCACCTACGCGTTCGCTCCGATCGAGGGCTTCGGCTGGCTGCTTCTCTGCATGGGCTGCGCGTCCGTGCCGGTGAACGCCGTGCGGACGCGCGCCGTCTACGTCGGGGTGTATGCGCTGCTGGTGCTCTACGCCGAGATCGACCTGGCCGCCTGGCTCGTTCCCTGAGCCGCGCGCCCGCCGGAGGCGTACGGGGCGTTGCTGATAGCATGAGGGCATGGCAAAGCGCTCCCTCTTCCTGAATGGCCGGGTACTCACGCTGGATGCAGGGAACTCGGTCGTCGAGGCCGTCGCGGTCTCCGAGGGGCGGATCGAGGCCGTCGGCTCCACCGCCGACCTGCGCGAGCACTACGGTGGGGGGGCGAACGTCGACGAGATCGACCTCGGCGGAGGCACGCTGATTCCCGGCTTCGTCGACGCTCACAGCCACGTCGGCATGGTCGGGCAGCTGGCGCTCCAGCAGGTCGACCTGAACTCGCCGCCCATCGGCAAGGCCGAGCGCATGGACGACGTCGTCCGACTGCTCGCCGACCGCGCTCGCGACGCCGACGAGGGCGAGTGGATCCTGGGCCGCGGCTACGACGACACGCTGCTCGCCGAGGGCCGGCACCCGAACCGGCACGACCTCGACCGCGCGTCCGAGACGCGCCCGATCGTGGTCTTCCACATCTCGGGACACTTCGCGTCGGCGAACTCACTGGCGCTCGAGCGGGCCGGCGTGACCTCAGAGTCGAAGGACCCCGTCGGCGGCGTGATCCGTCGCGAGGCGGACGGGCGGCCCGACGGCGTGCTCGAGGAGTCCGCCATGCTCCCGGTGATGGGGGCGCTTCCGCCGGGCAGCCAGGAGGACCGCGTTGACGCCTTCGTACACGCCACCCGGCTGTACGCGAGCCGCGGCATCACGACGGCGCAGCACGGCATGGCGTCGTCGCTCGACATCGCGGACTTCGACCGGGGCTTCGAGGCCGGCCGCATTCCGATCAGCGTCGTCGTCTGGCCGAACATCCCCGCGATGCGCGAGCTGGACTCCGGGAAGCTCGCCCCACGCACGGACGGGGACCAGTTGGTGATCGGAGCGGTCAAGCTCTTCGCCGACGGCTCGATCCAGGGATTCACGGGGCACCTCTGCTGCCCCTACCACACGCCCTTCAAGGGACAGGACGACTACCGCGGCTACGCGGCCATGCCGCGCGAGCAACTCGAGAAGTTCGTGACCGAGATCTACGCGTCCGGGCGCCAGGTGGCGGTCCACGTGAACGGAGACGCCGCGATCGACGACTTCCTGCACGCTGTCGACCGCGCCCAGCGGGCGTACCCGCGCGACGACGCCCGTCCCATCGCGGTCCACGCCCAGATGACGCGCGAGGACCAGCTCGACGAGATGCAACGGCTCGGCGTCGTGCCGAGCTTCTTCGTGCTGCACACCTACTACTGGGGCGATCGGCACCGCGACCTCTTCATCGGGCCTGAGCGCGCGCCGCGCATCAGCCCGACGCGCTCCGCCGCCAAGCGCGGCTTGCGCTTCACCATCCACACCGACGCCCCGGTCGTGCCCATGACCCCCATGCTGCTGATGTGGGCGGCCGCGAATCGCCGCACGACGTCGGGCAAGACGCTCGGTCCCGAGCAGTGCCTGACCCCGCTCGAGGCCCTGCGCGCCACGACCATCGACGCGGCCTGGCAGCTCCACCTGGAGCACGACCGCGGCTCCATCGAGCCCGGCAAGCGCGCGGACTTCGCCCTGCTCGGCGCCGACCCGCTCGGCGACCCCGCCGCGCTCGCCGGGATCGAGGTCGAGTCGACCTTCGTCGCCGGACGCCGCGTGGATCCCCGGCTCTAGTCGGCGGACAGCCCCCGCAGGAAGTCGAGCACCGGGCCGTTCACCTTGTCGGGATGGGACAGGTTGGGGGCATGCGCCGCACCGGGCACCACGACGAGTCCGCGGCAGTCGGCGAGGCCGTCGGCGAGAGCCTGGCCGAGCGCAAGCTCGATCGCCTGGTCCTCGCTGCCGTGGACGACCAGCGCCGGGCAGCGGATCTCGCCGAGGCGCGGGACGATGTCGTCGCGCTCGAGCAGGCAGGCGCCCGGGTACGCGAGGCTCTTGCGGTCACGCTGGTTCCAGACCGCCATCCACTCGCCCTCGAGCTCCGGCGTGCCCAGGATCAGGCCCGCGACCACCTGCGCGACCGGCTCGAGCGCCGCGTCGCCCACCCAGTGGTCGATCATCCCGCGGTAGCCGGCCAGCGCCTCGGCGGAGTCCACGCCTGCCTGGGTGTCGATCAAGACCAGGCCGCGCACGCGTGAGGCGTGGGAGAGCGCCGCGCGTAGCGACAGGAAGCCCCCCTGCGACATGCCCGCGAGCACCGCCTGCTCGACGCCCAGGTGATCCAGCAGGCCGATGCAGTCGTCGGCGGAGTCCCAGTACGTGAACGGACCCTTCGCCTCGGTGCGCCCGAAGCCACGCTCGTCCCAGCGGATGCAGCGGAACTCGGGCGCGAGCGCCTCGACCTGCGGGTCGAACATGGTGTGGTCCATCAGAAAGCCGTGGCTGAAGATCACCGCTGGGCCGTCGCCCCCGGAATCCTCGTAGTAGATGTGCTGACCGTTGACGTTGGCGACGGGCATGGCGTTCCTCCCGCCCCAGCATACGACGGACCGCCGCTCCTGGGTGATTCGCGGTAGCCTGCGCACGGATGCCCCCGATGAAGATCGCCTCGCGCTGGTTCGAGCGGAAGACCGTCGAAGACGGGCTGACGCTGCTCTGGGAGCCCCACGTCCACCGGTTCCTGCGCTGCAACATCTGGCATCTCCGCGGCCGGGACCGCGACCTGCTGGTCGACACGGGCCTGGGCGTGGCGTCGCTGCGCGAGGAGATCGCCGACCTGCTGGACAAGCCCGTCGTCGCGGTCGCCACGCACGTCCACTACGACCACGTGGGCAGCCTGCACGAGTTCGAGAACCGCCAGATGCACCGGGTCGAGGCGCCGCGCATGGCCGACTACCAGGAGTTCTGCGCGCTCACGACGAGCCGGTTTCCGGCGCAGTTCCTCGACGCGCTCGCGGAGATGGGCATGCCGGCCGGCGACGATGCGCTGATCGACGCCCTGCCCTTCACCGGCTTCGACCTGGAGGGCTTCCGGATTACGTCGGTCGCTCCCACCTGCGAGGTCGACGAGGGAGACGTGATCGACCTGGGGAATCGCCACTTCGAGATCCTGCACCTGCCCGGCCACTCCGCCGGGAGCATCGGCCTCTGGGAGGCCGCATCCGGCACGCTCTTCTCCGGCGACGCCATCTACGACGGCGCACTGCTCGACGAACTGCCGGACAGCGACATCGCGGAGTACGTGACGACGATGCGGCGACTCCGCGAGCTTCCCGTTTCGGTCGTCCACGGAGGCCACGAGCCCAGCTTCGGCCGCTCCCGAATGGTAGAGATCGCCGACGCCTACCTCGCCTCGCGCGCGTAGGCGATGCTGAGCCCGCGCGCCCCGAAGACGCGGAGCCTGCGGATCAGGTGACCGGCGCGCGCGGCTCGTCGGCGCGCGCGCCCAGGTTTCCGTAGCGGTGGTAGTCGACCGAGAGGCTCTGCTCGCGCAGGTAGTGGAGCAACTCGATCCGGCCCTCGGCGAGCACGGGAGCGGTCGCCAAATACACGCCACTCGCGGCCGCGGCGCGGCGGACGACCTGCGGCACGCGCGCGTCGCCGGC
Organism: Deltaproteobacteria bacterium; assembly: GCA_019311115.1. Classification (GTDB taxonomy): domain Bacteria; phylum Myxococcota_A; class UBA9160; order SZUA-336; family SZUA-336; genus JAFDDB01. The sequence goes on along the minus strand of JAFDDB010000059.1, from coordinate 13,531 downwards.
GTAGCGCACACGATCGGCCTGGCAGGTGCGGACGATCTCGGCCAGCGCGGCGTCCGACTCCTCGACGAACTCGATCGCCGCGCCCCAGCTCTCGGTGTAGTCGTGCAGCAGCTCGACGCGCGCGTCGGGAGTCTTCGGATCGGTGCTCAGGGCGACGGGACAGCGTGCGGCGCGCGCAGCCAGCAGGCGCGCCAGCAGCTCGAAGCCGCTGTCCGCCGCGTCGATGCGGATCCGCAGCGCTCCGGCCGGCCGGTAGCGGCGCAGGTTGTCCTGGCCGAGCAGGCGGAAGTCGTCGTGCTCGCAGCCGAACTCGTCGGCCATCCAGAGCCGGTAGCTCGCCGCGGCGGCGCGCAGCCGGTCGATCGCGGTGTCGGCGAACTCGGGCCGCCCGCCGAGTCCGGACAGCAGCGACTCGACGCGCGGGTCGAGGGGGGTGTCTGATCCCGACGGCGGGCCCGTCTCGGCGAAGCGCATGAGCGGCACCAGGTAGCTGGGTCCGCCGGCCTTCAGCCCGGCACCGATGGCGCTCCGGGCCATGCCGCCGAACGGCTGGCGAAGCACGATCGCACCGGTCGTGCCGCGGTTCACGTACAGGTTCCCCGCGCGCAGCACGCGGCTCCAGTGGTCCTGCTCGCGATCGTCGAGACTCTGCAGCCCGGACGTGAGCCCGTAACCGGTCTGGTGTACCAGGGCGATGGCCTCGTCCAGATGACTCGCGCACATCACGCCGAGCACGGGGCCGAAGAGCTCGACGGTGTGCGCGGCGCTGCCGGGCGCGACGCCCCACTTCACCCCCGGTGACCACAGGTGCGGATTGTCGCCGACCCGGCGGGGCTCGACCGCCCACTCCTCGCCCTCGTCGAGCCCGCGAAGGGCCGCTCGCAGCGGTCCCCGGGGCGGACGGATCAGCGGTCCGACCCGCGTCGTCGGCTCCCAGGCCGAGCCCACGGGCAGGCTCTCGACCGCGTCGCAGAGCGCGCGGCGGAAGTGCTCGTCCTCGTAGACCTCGCGCTCCAGGATCAGCAGCGACGTGGCCGAACACTTCTGACCTGCGTGGCCGAACGCCGACTGCACGACGTGCTTGATCGCCAGGTCGCGGTCGGAGAGCGCGGTCACGATGGTGGCGTTCTTGCCGCCCGTCTCCGCCAGGAGCCGCATCGACGGCTTGCGGTCGAGCAGGTGGAAGGCGGTGGCCGTTCCGCCGGTGAAGACCACCGCGTCTACATCCTGATGAGTCACGAGATGCGTCGCCGCGCGGTCGTTCTCGCCGTAGACGAACTGCAGGACGTTGCGCGAGACGCCCGCCGACCAGAAGCACTCGCACAGGCGCCACGCGGTGCACACCGTCTCGGGCGCGGGCTTCAGGATGACCGTGTTTCCCGCAGCGAGAGCTGCCGCGACTCCCCCGCAGGGAATGGCGATCGGAAAGTTCCAGGGCGGCACGACCACGACCACCCCGAGCCCGCTCGCCCGCACGCCCGGCAGCGCGTCCAGCGACTCGGCGCTTCGCGCGTAGAACTCGCAGAAGTCGACCGCCTCGGACACCTCGGGGTCCGATTCCGGCAGGGTCTTCCCCCCCTCGGCGAGAGCGAGGCCCATCAGGTCGGCGCGGCTCTCCCGGATCGCCTGCGCGGCGCCGCGCAGCACGGCCCGGCGTGCGGCTGCAGTCGCGTCGCGCCAGCCGTCGGGGTCCGCCGCCGCGCAGGCCACTGCCTCGTCGACGTCGGCATCCGTCGCCACTCGAAAGCGCCCCACCACCACACCGGGACGAGAGGGATCCGTCGACTCGACGGCCTCGCGGGCACCTCGCAACTCGCGTCCCGCCACGACCAGCGGTACGTCGAGCGGCTCCGCGTCACGCCAGTCGGCGTAGATCGAGTCCGCCCACTCCGCGTGGTGCGGCAGCGCGAAGTCGGTGTCGGGCTCGTTTCCGAACGGCGCCTCGCGCCGGGCTGCGGGCGCGCGGGCGGGAAGGCGGCGGTCCTGCGTGCGGCGCGGCGCGTCGGACAGGCCGTCGATCGCGGCGAAGGCCTCGACGAAGTCGCGCTCCAGCGCCCGCCACTCGTCGGAGTCGGTGGAGAGCCGGAAGGCGTGGCGCAGGAAGTTGTCTGGACCGGAGTTCTCGTCGAGGCGCCGAATCAGGTAGCCGATCGCGTGTACGAAGTCCTCTTGCCGGCAGGCGGGCGCGTACAGCAGCAGGTCCGGCGTCTGCTCGAACAGCGCGCGGCGCTGGTGATTGGCCATCCCCTCGAGCATCTCGACCTGGACGCGGTCCTCGACGCGCGCTTCGCGGGAAGCGACCAGCCCATAGGCCAACTCGAAGAGATTGTGCGACGCCAGCCCGACGCGAACCGCGCGCGCGTGTTCTGGCTGCAGCGCGTATCCGACCATGCGCTTGTAGTTGGCGTCGGTCTCACGCTTGGTCTGGAACGGGGCGGCGGGGTGTCCGGTCAGCGACGCCTCTACGCGCTCCATCTCCATGTTCGCGCCCTTCACGATGCGCAGCGTGATCGGCGCTCCGCCGGCGGCGACGCGGTCCACCGCCCACGCGGTGACGCGCCGCTGGGTCGCGAACGCGTCCGGGATGTACGCCTGGAGCACGAGCCCCGCGTTCACGTCCTGCAGCCCGGGGCGGTCGAGGGTCCGCATGAAGACCTCGGCCGCGATCGTGTGCTCGCGCGCCAGCGCCGAGATCTGCGAGAAGAGCGTCGAGATCTTGACCGAGACGACCTCGATGTCCGGGTCGGATAGCGCCTGGAGGTAGCGGTCGAGCCGGCGCTCGGCTTCGCGCTCGCCGAGCAGCGCCTCGCCCAGGAAGTTCACGTTCATGCGAACGCCCTGCTCACGCCGCGCGCGCAGGTGGTCGCGCAGCAGGTCGGGCTCGGCCGGCAGCACCACGTTCGCCGTCTCGTGGTGCATCTTCTCCTTGACCAGCGGCACCGCCACGCCGGGCAGGTAGCGGCCAAAGGACTGGAAGCCCCGCAGAAGCGTGCGGTCGAGCGGCGAGAAGAAGCGCGGCACGCCCTGCACGTCGAGGATGTGCGTCAGCTGGTCGGCTGCCCGCCAGGCGGTACGCGAGCGAAACGCCTGGTCCGTCATCTGCACCAGCGTCGCCTTGTCGGCGGGGTGGTGGATCATGCGATCCAGCTCCGCCTGCTGGCGGCGCTCCTGCGGCGTCTGTAGCGCGACCGCGCGCTCCTGGAGCTGTCGCGCCAACGCGACCGCCTGCTGGACGAGATCGGAGCCGGATCCCACCACACCCTCCCCTCCCTTGGAGACAGCCTATCGGACCCTCGCGCCAGTGGGCGGCTAGAACTGGAAGTAGATGAAGGGCTCCGAGTGGAGTGGCCGCAGTACGACGGCGGCCAGCAACAGCACGCCCGTCACCGCGAAGATCGTGTACGGGTGACGCTCGGACCAGTCGGAGGCGCGGTTCCGCTCGCCGAGCACGTGCTCGAAGAACAGGAAGACGGCGGCGGCCGCCACGATCGGGTACGACTCGCTGGGGAGCGCGAAGCCGCCGGACGGCGCCGCCCGGGCGATCCGGGTCAGCATGACCCCCAGCGAGGGCAGTGAATCCGCGCGGAAGATCGTCCAACCCAGCACCGTCGCCAGCAGGAAGAACGCCGTGCCCAGCGGCGCGAGCAGGCGCAGCAGGGTGGCCGGCAGGATCTCCTTCAGGAAGCGCTCCGAGATCAACAGCGCACCGTGGTACGCGCCCCAGAGCACGAAGGTCCATGCCGCGCCATGCCAGAGGCCTCCAAGGAGCATGGTGAGGGCCAGCGCCAGGTAGGTGCGCGCGCGCCCGCGTCGGGATCCGCCCAGCGAGATGAACAGGTAGTCGCGCAGCCAGCTCGAGAGGGAAATGTGCCAACGGCGCCAGAAGTCCTGCGGCCCGCGCGCCAGGTAGGGCGAACGGAAGTTCAAGGGAAATTCGAAGCCGAACAGGATGCACAGCGCCAGCGCCATGTCGGTATAGCCCGAGAAGTCGCAGTAGATCTGTCCGGTGAACGCGACGGTCGCGAGTGCCAGGTCCGCGGCGCCGTAGAACACGGGGGCGCCGTACGCGGGTTCGACGATCCCCGCCAACTGGTCGGCCAGCACGACCTTCTTGAACAGCCCCAGCACGAACAGCGGTACGGCCTGGACCAGGCGGTTCGGGATGTGCGCCAGCGCGCGGGGGATCTGGGGCAGGAAGTCCGCCGCCCGGATGATCGGGCCGGCGACCAGCTGGGGGAAGAAGCTCACGAATAGCGCGAACTCGGCAAAGCTCCCGTGCGCGCCCAGTCGGCCCCGGTACACGTCGATCGTGTAGCTCATGGCCTGGAACGTGAAGAAGCTGATCCCGACTGGAAGTGTCAGCCGTGCGAGCGGCATGTCGGTTCCCAGCAGCGCGTTGAGCGAACCGATGCCGAAGTCGAGGTACTTGAAGACGGCCAGGGTCCCGAGGCTCGCGGCAAGGCTCAGTACGAGCAGCGCGCGGCGCCGCCCGGCGGGGGCGCCCGGCATTCCGCGCGCCGCCAGGTAGTTGACCGCCGTCGCGCCGAAGATCAGGAACAGGAAGCGCCAATCCCAGGCTGCGTAGAAGACGTAGCTGGCGACGAGCAGCACCGGTACGCGCCAGGCGGCCGTGCGCGCCGCGATGCAGACCCCCACCGTGCAGGCCAGGAAGAACAGGAAGATCCCGTCGTAGAACAGCATGGGATCAATCCGGCCCCGGCGCGGACGCGGCGTCGGGTACGCAGACGGGAGTGCTCCGGAACTCCCCAGCGTTCACTGCGTCGAAGAGGCGCTCCACGTAGCGGTAGGCGCCCTGTCGGTTCAGATGCACCCAGTCACTGAAGTCCTGGCGCTCGTAGCCTTCGCCGTCGTACGCGCTGTACCAGTCGATCTCGGGATCGCGCGTCCACGCCCGGTTGATCTCGCACCAGGCCTCTGCCGAGCCGAAGTCCGCGATGATGTCGCGGTAGATCGCGGTGGCCGGCGGCGTGTGAACGACGACGTGGCTGCCCGCCGCCCGGGCCTCGCGCACCAGGTTCCGGATCGCTGCCAGGTGGACCAAGCTCACCCCGTACTCGAGCCTACCTTCCTGCTTGAGCCGCGTGCGGTGGCGCCGCTCCCGTTCATAGCGCCCGCCGGTCAGGTCGCGCGTGACGCGCTTCTTGATGCGGCCGTCCGCTGCGAAGCGTCGGTCGTCGCCCGAGGAGGGGCGCAGTCCGGCCCGCTCGACCAGGGCGCGTGCCAGCCGGTCCCGCTGGCGATAGACCAGCAGCCGGTCCCACGTGGCGAACTCGGCCAGTTGGCGCACGCGAAAGCGATGCTCCGCCATGAAGCCGCTCGGCTCGAGCAACAGGGTCGGCGCGGTCATGAGCGGCGCGTACTGCGAGATCGCACCGCGTCCGCGGCGCAGCACGCTGGGAGTCATCTCGACGAACACGAACGGCGGAACGCAGCCGCTCGTGTAGACGTGACGCCAGGTGGCGTACATGAGCGAGCCGCGCTGGCCGTGCAGCCCGAACGAGAAGAGCCGGGTCACGGGCGCGAGGTCGTCTCCGGCCAGGCGCAGCCGTCTTCCGCGCGTGGTCGCGCGCATCAACGTGCGGTCGGTGATGGACGAGCCGATCGCCAGCACCTGCGGGCAGCCGACACGCCGCAAGATCAGGAGCTTGGCGTCCGGCCACTCGCGCGGATTGGTCAGGTAGGGATAGAGCAGCCGGACGGAGTCGAGGGTCAGCTGTTCCGCGAGGACCAGGGGCGCGAGGAGCAACGCGGCCAGCGCCACTCCGCGCATGACTCGCCGTGCCCTCACCCGAAGTCCGTAGGCACTCCAGCTTGCGCCGAGAATGCCAGCAGCACCGCCAGGCTCGGACCCAGCAGGCAGACGCTGTGAAGCCAGTCCCGGCGAATGGTGGCGATCTCCCTTCGTGAACTCGCCGGGAGGGTACGAGAATCCGCGAGTCCGCGAGCTCGGCACTGCCCGACTCTGGTACCGTTCCGGCTTCGAGGCCCAGCCGGCTCCCGCAAGCGGCCATGACCAGAAGGAAGTAGATGTCGTTCTCCACTCTCACGCGGTTGACGCTCGCTCTCGCCCTGTGTGCATCGCCAACGTCGGCCGCCGCTCAGTCGACCGAAGATCCCACCGCTTCGCTCTCGCCCGCGCTGCGCGAGACGTTCGTCGCCGAGATGCGGCATCTCGACACGGGCCTCGGAAGCGCGGTCTCGGCGCTCGCCCATGCAGACTGGGCTGCCCTCGAGCACACGGCCTTGGAGATCAAGAACTCCTTCATTCTCAAGCAACGGCTGAGCCCCGAGCAGAAGGCGGAACTCCATCGCGTTCTTCCCCCGGCGTTTCTCGCGCTCGACCGTCGCTTCCACGCGCGCGCGCAGCGACTGGCGGACGCCGCGAGGAGCGCCGACGCCGAACTCGCAGCCTTCCATGTCTACCGGCTCACCGAAGCCTGCGGATCGTGTCATGCGCAGTACGCGAAGCATCGGTTCCCCGGCTTTCACACCGCGCCTGCAGAGCACCAGCACTGATCCGGCTGGCCGGTGAACCCGAGAGTGCGCACTACGCCGCTGGATCCACCGCTTGGCGCCGACAGCGGATCAGCAACGAGTTCTCCAAGGCCTCTTCCCGCAGGTGAGCGATCTTCAGATAGCCCTCTGCCTGCGGGAGCTTCGTAAAGCTCTCCCAGTCGGGCCACTCGACCACGAAGAAGAGGTCGGGATCCCACTCGCCGATCAACGCGGTCTCCGGCATGTAACTCTCCAGCAGCCTGCCGCCCAACTCCTGTACGAAGGGAGCCGCCGCAGCGGCGTACTCCGCGTACTTCTCCGCTCCGCCGTCCGTCTTGAACCACAGCGCGTTCAGCATATAGACCTTGTCGCTCATCCTGGAGGAGTCTCCTTCAATCTGGAGCGGTCCATCGCAGCATTATGCGAGAGGCGGCACCTCCCAGCTGGGCGGCACCGCGGTGTACACTTCGCGCATGGCCCTCCCTCTCGGCGCCGGACGCCTTCAACGCCAGCCCGGCAAGAGCATCACGCAGCTCGCGAGCGAGCAGCTGCAGATCACGAGCTGGCACGACGTGGCCGAACGGCTCTCGCCGGGGCGTCCGAACGCCTCGGTACAGGCAGCGATCCGCTTCTACCAGAACACCCTCGTCCGGGAATTCTCGAACCGCCCGCTGTCGGCGTTCGCGGAGCTACTCGCGATCGACTTCGACAAGCCCGTGCTCGCAGGCCAGCTCGTTCCGGGTCAGAAGGTGCTCACGTACTGCAAGACGGCCCCTGTCTTGGGCACGAGCCGACCCAATGAGGGTCGCGTGCGCCTCGGAGCAGACGGCGCGCCGCGAACGCTGCTGCTGGGAGCGTTCCTGAGCGAGGTCGGTACGGCACCCCAGCGGCTCGGGATCGCGACCGGTGGACGACGCGGCGTCCAGCTCAAGGTTCTTCAGATCGTCCCCATGCTGAGGTCGTGCGCGTCTGGCGTCGTCGACGTCTGGACCGATCGGCCGGCGTGGTCCAACGCAGAAGGGACCCTTCGGCTCGCCTCTGGTGGCGGCGTCCAGTTCCGCGTGCCGCGCGAGCACGTCGACGACGCGCACTTCGCGATCCTCTGATCGCAACGAAGTGACGCCCGCGGCGTATCGGGCATCCTAGGATCCGTGTCGCCCACGCACTCTGAACTGCAACGATCGCCCGAGCCGGGGCAGCTTGCGGTCCTGGCCGGTGCGGTGGGTGCTAACGACTGTCGGGAGCGATGGGATCTGTTCGTCCATTGCTGTGACCAGAGCGACGATGTGGAGTTCTCCACCGACGGTACGGCACCATTCCGAAAGTGCCCGTACTAGCGCATGCCCCCTTCCCCATAGGTAAGCGTTGGCGGTCTCCCACCGGGGCGAGGCCCTCGCACCAGATCCACTCACTGTCCTCCATGAACTGTGCCGCGGGGTTCCGGAGCGGCTTCTCCCAGTCCCGGAAGTTCGCCACGGACGCGAGCACCGGGTTGGCGTTCTCCAGACAAGGCTCCCTGAGCAGGCGTTCGATCCCGTCGATGAGATCATCCGGCTTCTCCCACGCGGAGCGCAGTTCGCGCGTGAACCACTACGGATCGGTAGCACAAGGGGGTCTTCGGGGTTCCGACAACGGCGTTTCCGTGAAGTCGGCCGGTTGGCGGCCAGTTGAAGCCGAAGACGATCTGACCGGTGCCATCGACGGGCAGCCCGGCGAGCAGGATGTCGACGGACGGGACCAGGACGCCTCCCTTGAAGGGCTCTACCAGGGGAGGCCCAGCGACGTGAGCTAACCGGATCCGTTCTCGAAGTCGCCGACGGAACAGGTCCACACGAACGTGCCCGTCAGTTGCATCGGCGGATCCCACGAGCCGCTCAGGTCGGGATCGAGCCAGACGTCCTCGAGGACGTACGTGACGGTCTCGAGTTGCGCCTCGGTGGCCGGAGCCAGTCCCGTCAAGGACGCCAGCACCATGAAGGTGAGAATCGTGGACTTGGCAGCATCTCTCCGGCCGACCATGTGGGTCTCCTCAGGCGGTGAGTCGGTAGTGCCTGGACTGTAGTCCCGCGCCCCTTCCGGACCGGTGACAGTCTCGTCACCCCGTGGCGGAGCCGCACGTACGCACAACGTCGCACGGCGCGACGTGAACCCGGCACGCGGCGCATCGGGGTGGGCTTCGGGGACGCTCAGCGTGCCGGTCACATCGCCCGGCGTGGCCATCGGGCCGCCGTTCGGTACCGTGGTGCCGCAGCCCGGGAACCGTGCGGCACACCCACACCACCGTCCTGGGAATTCGCCAATCCGCAAGGGTGCGGACGCGCGCTCGACGACCTGGCCGGAACACCACTTCAAGAGACCTTGTCCATGACGCGCACGCGAAAGCTCATGCTCGGCGCCGGCTTGATCCTCGTAGCCGGCGGCGCGTGGTTCTACTACCAGCTCTTCATATCACCTAGTGCGGCCATCCGACACGCGGAGACCTTCATGTTCCGGCGCATGAGGGTGGCGCAACTCGGCGAGCCGGGTCTCTTCCGTTTCTTCTACGTGACCAACCGTCGCAGCGAAACGGCGGAAGGCCCGGTCGAGGAACGCTTCGGCTCGGAGCGGGAGGACACCCTGAAGTACGGCTCGTTCGACACCGAGATCCGGCCGACGGTGGGCCTGGGCATGCTCATCAATCCCACCGACTGGTTCCTGGACGAGGAGATCCGGCTCCGTAACGTGCAGTCGCTCGAACGGGACGACTTCGTCGAGCGACTCCGCACGGTCGTCCAGGAGTCCACGCACAAGTCGCTCTTGATCGGCATCCACGGCTTCCGCGAAGCCTTCCCCTCCGCGATGCGCAAGACGGCGTTCCTGGGGCACGTGCTCGACATCGACTCGCCGATCTTGCTCTTCGACTGGCCCGGCAACCAGGGCTCCTTGCTGTCTGGCTACCGGACCGCGCGGCGTGTCGCCGAGGAGTCGGGTGCGGAGCTCGCCCAGACCCTGGAGCTGGTCATCCGCGAGATCCAGCCCGAGCGGCTCTGGCTGGTGGCCAACAGCATGGGCGCCCAGGTCCTGGTCGACGCGTTCGGCCTGCTCATCGATCAGCCGGACCTGGCCGATGCGGAAACCGAGATCGAAGACGTCGTGCTCACCGCACCGGACATCGACAGGGACGAGCTCGACGAGCGCTTCAAGGAGGAGGTCACGGCACTGGCCAACGAACTCACGGTGTACGTCTCGTCCAACGATCGGGCGTTGGTCATGAGCCGCCTCGTCAACCGGGCGAGCCGGGGCGGAGAGAGCACGTTGAGCCTCTCCCAGCTCGACGAGGCCGAGCGCGTGCTGGAACTGATGGATGCGGACGACGAACGCATCACGCTGGTGGACGTGACACCGGTGAACCGCACGCGCAACTTCCACAACTTCAGCCTCGAGACGCCCGAGTTCTTCGACGACCTGTTCGTGCGACTCCTGTACGACGACACGCCGCGAAGCCGCCGGCGCTACCGGATCAAGACGCCGGAGGGAAAGGTCTATTGGGTACTCACCCGAGGCCGCTAAGACGTGAGCTGACACGCCTCGCCACCATCAGTCTCCTGCTGGTTGCCGTGGGACCCTTGGGCGCGTGCAGCGGCCCGTCCCACGGATCGGTAGCGCAAGGGGGTCTTCGGGGTTCCGATAGCGGCGTTTCCGTGAAGTCGGCCGGTTGGCGGTGCGAACAAGGGGTGGGTGTACGGGGTGCGCGGTCGAGGAAGTGTCGGCGACATGGACTACGACTGGGGTCTGGTCGCCATCGTCGAGTGGCCGAAGCGCCAGAACCTGCTGGACCTCACGAGCGATAGGGACTACGAAGCGATCTCGCAGCATCGCGGCGCGGGTCTGGCGCGTAGCATGCTCATTGCGATGGATCAGTCGCCCGAGCTGCTGGAGTGATGCAGAGCTCGGCTTCGCGGGCCGTCACAACGCCAGCCGAAGCCCCCCCGGCTTGACGAAGTGTCGGAAGTCGGAGTCGCGGGTCACTAGACGGACTCCATGGTCGATGCAGCTCTGCGCAATGAGTACGTCGGCCAATCGCGCGCGGCGGCCTTTCGACAGCAGTCCCGCGCGCAGCGAGCCCGCACGCTCCCAGAACCCCTGGTGTACTTCGAGCAGGGGCAGCTCGAGGAAGAGCTCTCGGAAGGCACGCGAAAGACCGCGAGCAGAAAGCAGCTCAGCCAACACGACCCCAGGCAGGCAGGCCTGGTGGTCGCGCAGCGCGCTCTCGATCATGGCCGTGTCGTCACCTTCCGGCTCGTCAGGCGAGAAGAACGCGACCCAGGAACTCGAGTCGATCGCGATCAACGATCCTCTCGAAGAGCGTCCAGATCAAGAGCGATGCGCAGCTTTCCGCGCAGCTTGCGGAGCTCGTCGTACGCGTGTCCCGCCGCGACGAGCGTGAGCCCACGGCGGACCGTCGCGGTCACGCCTTCACCCGACGCATCTTGCGCGCGCTCGAGCAACTCCTCGGGCACCTCGACGGTGATCTTGCGCGTATCGCCCATCAACCAAAAAATACCAGTCCGGACACCAGTGTCAATACCAGCCCCGTCGCCCCCTTCTTGTCCGCCGCCGCTTGGATTGCCGATAGGTAGCATGAGGGGGTTCTCGGCGTTCCAATAGCGGCGTTTCCGTGAAGTCGGCCGGTTAGGCTTCCATCCCCGCCCCTCTCCGGATCCAGTCCGCTCGGCGCGAACTCGCAGGGCCTTGTCGGCGCGTTTCACGTCAACGAGCATGGCGCCGCGCCTGAGCGAAGTTGAACTCTCAGGCTCGCGAGAGCTGTCTGTTCAACACCTTGATCTCGAAACGCAGGGTGCGTCCGGCCAGCGGGTGGTTCATGTCGAGGATCACGTTGTCGCCCCGGACCTCGACCACGTCGAACAGATCCTCGGAGCCGTCCGGAGCGCGCCCCGACACCTTGCGTCCCACCTGCCGCGCCCGTTCGGGGATGCTCTCCAGCGGGAATTCCCGAAACGCATCCTCCTCGATCGGGCCGTACGCATCCCGAGGCGACAGGACGACCGCACGGGTCTCGCCCGTGTCCATGTCCGCGAGTTCCGCCTCAAGTGCGGGAAGGACCTCGCCGGCGCCCAACTCGAAGATCCTGGGCTTTCCGCCCACGTTGCTGCCCAGCTGCTCCCCGGTCTCGTCCCAGACCGTGAACTCGAAGATGATCTCGCGGGCCTCACCCTCGCTCGCTGCGGCCTCGCTCCGTCGGGTGTCGGAGACGGCCCCCGGCATCAGTGCGGCTCCGGGCGTTCGTCGTGAAGGGCCGGCTTGACGACGTGGACGGGCGCACCGTCGGCGTCGATCTCGAGCGCATCGAACCTGATGAAGCCGCTCAGCAATCGCCCCGCCACCGCGTACACCGGATCGCCGTCGGCCCCTGCCAAAAGCTCTCCCAGCCGAGGTGCCCAGCGCGCCAGGTGATCGCGCAGGAACGCGCGCGAGGCGTCACGACAGATCTGCGCGTGCTCGCCCTCGCCCTCCTCCTGAAGCGCGATCGCCTCCTTCACGGCGAGCAGATTCATGAACTCGAGCTCCGTGACCACGTGATCCGCGCGCACGCCTCCCGGCTCCACCTCGACTCCGAACGCCTTGTAGAAGCCCGCGACGTCGGCCAGCTCGAAGGTCCGCGTCAGCTCGAGCTGGGGGGGGCCGTCCAGCTGGTCCATCTCGGCCGGAGCGCAGCGGGTTCCGCTGCTCTCGTCGAAGGCGTCGTGATGCGCCTTGCGTAGCCGATCCAGGTCGCATTCCTCGAAGATCTCGTAGAGCGCGCTGGCCTCACCGACGAGCCCGGTGTCATTCGTGACCCGCTTCAATGCCTCGCGGAGCTCGGGCAGGTCGCGCTCCCGTGCTCGCGCGATCGACTCGACGTCGGGCTCGCGGAACAGCAGCGCCAAGGCCCGATAGACCCGCGCGCGGTCGAGGCTGAACAGGACGATGTCCTCGTTCGCGCTACTTGCTTGCACCGGAACTACCGATGTCGGACTTCACGGTCGTCGAGCCGATCCCATCGAACTTCGCGGGGATCCACTGGTAGGTCACCGACTTGCGACCATTGACCTCTTCCGTGCCCCCGTTCCAGATCGCGAGGATCAGGGACGTCGCCTCGCCGGGAATGAAGACCGGATCCTCTTCCTTCGAGGTCATGAGCTTGCGGCGGAGAACGACGCTCCATCGGCCGTCCCTGTAGTCGCTCGAGCCTTCTATGCTCGCGTCGATCCGCGGCGTGAGCGTGCCGAAGCCCCGCGCGATGTACTCGATGACCGGCTCTGCACCCCTCCAGCCGCGCACCTTTCTGCGCACGCTCATGTCCTGCGGGAAGATCCAGACACCCTCGCTGTGCGGGTACCGGTGCCCGAACCGGCTCTTGCCCTCGGCGTCCGCATCGAAGTCGGCTGCCCACTGCCAGATCACGACCGGATGTTCGGCGTCTCCCATGAAGGGCGACGGCGCCACGGTCGGCCTGCCCACCGGAAAGCCGATCGCCGCAGCGTCCCGGAAGGTGTTCACTCCCACGCCTCGATCGGCGGTGGGATCGTCCCACTGCAGGCGAATGGCGATCTCATCGCCGTCGTGGGTCGCGCGAACCGAGACGTTCGAGACGCTGCCCCCGCCGTGAGGCGGATTGATCATCTGGGCCAGAAGCGCGTGGACGGTCTCGGGCACGCTGTTCCAGGCGCTGTCGATCGGGCTCGTGAATACCCCGTCGCGCACGAAGACCACGCGGACCTCTGCGGGGCGGCCCGCACCCTGGGCGGCCACTACATGCGGCACCAGAAGCAGGATCGCGATTGCGAGACTCGATGCTCTCATGATCTGCCTTCTCCCTCTGCGCTACTCAGGTCACGTCGAGGCGGTAGACGTTTCGCTTCTTGTCAAATCCGTCTCGCATCTGCGCGGGTTCGGTGATCGGCACTTCGGCGACCTGCTTGCCGTCGCGCTTGTATCCGTACGCGATCTTCTTCTCTACCTTGAACGTCTCCAT
>JAFDDB010000257.1 GCA_019311115.1 Deltaproteobacteria bacterium | reverse complement strand
CCCGGACGCACCGCTCGTGTTCTGCTTCTCTCCGCTCGTCGGCACGCCGCTCACGACATCGGCCAAGTTCGCGGTCGTCGCCAAGTCTCCGCTCACCGGATTCATCTGTGACGCGCTGTCGAGTTCGCACTTCGCCATCGACGGCAAGCGCATGGGCTACGACGCGCTCGTGTTCACCGGGCGCTGCTCCCAGCCCTCGGTGTGGATCGCGGGCGAGCTGGAGCGGACCGACCTGTGGGGCGCGTCGGCCGCCGAGACGGAGCGCGCGCTGTCGAGGCACGGGCGCGTCGCCAGCATCGGGGTAGCCGGCGAGAACGGCGTGCTCTACGCGACTGTCTCCAATGACGGCCGCCACGCCGGACGAGGCGGACTCGGCGCCGTGATGGGCGCGAAGAAGCTCAAGGCCGTCGTCGTACGCGGAGACCACCGACCGACGCTAGCCGATCCCACGGCGATCTCGCTGCGCGCGCGCCAGCTGGCAAAGCGCGCACAGGGCCCCGCAACGGCGAAGTACCGCGAGCTCGGCACGGCGGGGAACATGCTCGCCTTCAGCCGCATCGGCGCGCTGCCGGCACGGAACTTCAGCGGTGAAACCTTTGCCGGGGCCGAAGCACTGTCCGCCGAGACGCTGCGCCCCGCCCGCGAGAGACGCCGTAAGTCGTGCGCCAGCTGCACCATCGGCTGCGAACACGTCTACGCGCTTCGGGACGGCGGGAGTGTCCGCGTGGAGTACGAGAACCTCTTCGCGTTGGGGCCCCTGTGCGGGCTCTCCGACCCCGACGACGTGCTCGAGGCCTCGAGCCTCTGCGACGCGCTCGGCCTCGACACCGTCTCGGCGGGCGGAACCATCGCGTTCGCCATGGAGTGCGCGGAGCGGGGCTACTTGGACGGCGTGCCGCGCTTTGGAGACGGCCCGGGCGTGCTGTCACTGCTCGACGACATCGCACACCAGCGCGGCCGGGGTAAGCTGCTGGCGCTCGGTTCGCGCCGGGCGGCCGAGTCGATCGGCCGCGACAGCCTCGACTTCGCTCCACAGGTCAAGGGACTCGAACTGCCGGGCTACGAGCCCCGCGCGCTGCAGACCATGGCGCTCGGCTTCGCGGTCGGCACACGCGGCGCCGACCACAACCGGAGCGGCGCCTACGAGCTCGACTTCTCCAGCGACGTCGACCGCCTGAACGGCGGCGAGACGGCCGCTCGCCTGTCGGTCGGGCCCGAGTCGAAGGCCGCGCTGATCGACTCGCTGATCCTCTGCAAGTTCCTGCGGCACGCGGTGGACGACCTGTACGAGGAGGCGGCCGCCATGCTCCGCGAGATCGTCGGCTGGGACGTGGACGCAGACGAGCTGCGAGCGGTCGCGGGCCGCGTGGTGGACCTGAAGAAGGCCTTCAACATTCGCGAGGGCTGGTCTCTCGCGGACGACACGCTCCCGGCGCGCATCCTCGAGCAACCGATCCCCGACGGTCCCGCCCGAGGCGCCCACATCACGCGCGGGCGCCTCGAGCGGATGATCGGCGCCTACTACGCAGCGCGCGGCTGGACAGAGGATGGCTTGCTGCGCGACGCCGCCCTCGAAGAACTGGCAGTAGACCTGCCACTGCTTCCGTAGCTGAAATTCCGCTTGACGCTCAGGCCTGCTGAAGTCGATGATCGCGTTGGGGTGCATTGGTGGGAGAGAAGAACGACGGCCCGAAGCCTACCCGACGCCAGTTCCTGACCGGGATCGGCGCGGCCACCGCGGCGACGACCCTCGCTCCCGGCGAGGCCGGCGCCGCCGTCCCCGATCTCAAGACGCGCGGCGCTACGCAGACCACGACCGTCTGCCCGTTCTGCGGCGTGGGCTGCGGACAGGTCGCGTACACGAAGCACGGAGAACTGATCCACGTCGAGGGTGACCCCCTCCATCCCATCTCCGAGGGAACGCTGTGCTCCAAGGGCGCGGCGCTCAGCCAGGTCACCAACAACGAGCGCCGCCTGAAGCAGGTCCTGTACCGCGCGCCTGGAAGCTCGAAGTTCGAGCCCCGCTCCTGGGAGTGGGCCTTCGAACGCATTGCCGAGCGCGTCAAGGAGACGCGCGACTCCACGTTCGAGCGCACGTCGGGCAAGCGCAAGGTCAACCGGACGCAGGCCATCGCATGCCTAGGCGGCTCGGCCCTCGACAACGAGGAGTGCTACCTGCTCGTCAAGCTGATGCGCGCGCTCGGCATCACGTACATCGAGCACCAGGCGCGCATATGACACAGCTCCACGGTCGCCGGTCTGGCGCCCACGTACG
>JAFDDB010000165.1 GCA_019311115.1 Deltaproteobacteria bacterium | reverse complement strand
CGATGCGCGCCGAGAACGGTGTCGGCAGCGTCACGGCCTCGTCGAAGCCGTTGGTGTGCAGCGACTGCGTTCCACCGAGCACCGCGGCCATCGCCTCGATCGTCGTCCGCACGATGTTGTTGTACGGGTCCTGCTCGGTCAGGCTCGCGCCCGAGGTCTGCGAGTGGGTGCGCAGCATGAGCGAGCGCGGATCCTTGGGCGCGTGCCGCTCTTGGATCAGCCTGGCCCAGAGCATGCGCCCCGCCCGCATCTTCGCGATCTCCATGAAGAAGTTCATGCCGATCGCCCAGAAGAAGCTCAGCCGGGGCGCGAACTGGTCGATGCCCAAGCCCTTGCCGAGCGCGGCGCGCACGTAGTCGAGCCCGTCGGCGAGCGTGAAGGCCAACTCCTGGACCGCGGTCGCTCCCGCCTCCTGCATGTGGTAGCCGCTGATCGAGATCGAGTTGAAGCGCGGCATGTGCTGCGACGTGTACTCGATGATGTCCGCCACGATCCGCATGCTGGGCTCGGGCGGATAGATGTAGGTATTGCGGACCATGAACTCCTTGAGGATGTCGTTCTGGATCGTCCCCGTGAGCTTCTCGGGCGGGACGCCCTGCTCTTCCGCCGCCACGATGAAGCTCGCCAGCGACGGGATGACCGCGCCGTTCATGGTCATGGAGACCGACATCTGGTCCAGCGGAATGCCGTCGAAGAGGATCTTCATGTCCTCGACGGAGTCGATCGCGACCCCGGCCTTGCCGACGTCGCCGACGACGCGCGGGTGGTCCGAGTCGTAGCCACGGTGCGTGGCCAGGTCGAAGGCGACGGAGAGCCCCTTCTGGCCCGCCTTCAAGTTGGCGTGGAAGAAGGCGTTCGAGTCCTCGGCCGTCGAGAAGCCGGCGTACTGGCGCACCGTCCAGGGCCGGTGCGCGTACATGGTGGCGTACGGGCCGCGCACGAACGGGAAGATCCCGGGCAGCGTGTTCAGCGCCTCGAGACCTTCCAGGTCCTCGGCGGTGTAGAGGGGCTTCACGGAAATCCCTTCCGGGGTCTCCCAGGTCAGCTCCTCGGGCTCGCGCCCGCGCAACTGCTCGCTCGCCAGCTTGCGCCAGGCCTCGAGGTCCGCACCGGTCTTGGGTTCGCGATCTGCCACGGGCCGGGAATATACCGGGGATCCCGGCGCTTCACATACTGCGGCGGTAGCGGCCGCCGACTTCGAAGAGCGCGTCGGTGATCTGTCCCAGGCTCGCGACCTTGACGGTCTCGAGCAGCTCCTCGAACACGTTGCCGCCATCGCGCGCGACCCGTTGCAGCCGCTGCAGGGCCTCGGGCGCCGCGGCGGCGTGCCGCGCGTGGAACGCGCGCAGGTTGGCGATCTGGCCGCGCTTCTCGTCCTCGCTCGAGCGCACCAGCTCGCGCGGAGCCGCCGCCTCTTCGCCAGAGCCCGGCCTCAGGAACGTGTTCACGCCCACGATGGGGAGCTCGCCCGAGTGCTTGCCCGTCTCGTAGCGCATGCTCTCGTCCTGGATCCGCCCGCGCTGGTACATCGTCTCCATCGCGCCGAGCACGCCACCTCGCTCCGAGATGCGGTCGAACTCGGCGAGCACGGCCTCCTCGACGCGGTCGGTCAGCTCGTCGGTCAGGTACGCGCCCTGGGCCGGGTTCTCGTTCTTCAACACGCCGAACTCGCGGTTCAGGATCAGCTGGATCGCCAGCGCGCGCCGCACCGACTCTTCGGTCGGCGTGGTCACGGCCTCGTCGTACGCGTTGGTGTGCAGGCTGTTGCAGGAGTCCTCCAAGGCGGTCAGCGCCTGCAACGTGGTCCGGATGTCGTTGAACGACATCTCCTGGGCGTGCAGCGACCGGCCCGAGGTCTGGATGTGGTACTTCAGCCGCTGGCCGCGTTCGGAGCAGCCGTAGCGCTCGCGCATGGCGATCGCCCAGATGCGACGCGCGACCCGACCGATCACGGCGTACTCGGGATCGAGCCCGTTGCTGAAGAAGAACGACAGGCTCGGCGCGAACGCGTCGATCGACAGCCCGCGATCCAGGTAGTACTCGCAGTACGTGAACCCGTTCGCGAGCGTGAAGGCGAGCTGCGTGACCGGGAACGCCCCCGCCTCGGCGATGTGGTAGCCCGAAATCGACACCGAGTAGAAGTTCTCGACGCCGTTCCGCGTGAAGTACTCCTGCACGTCGCCCATCAGCCCGAGCGAGAACCTGGTCGAGAAGATGCACGTGTTCTGCGCCTGGTCCTCCTTGAGGATGTCCGCCTGCACCGTGCCGCGGACGCGAGCGAGCGCCTCGGCACGGATGCGCGCGTAGGTCCCGGGATCGACGACGAGGTCGCCCGAGGTGCCGAGCAGCATCAGGCCTCGGCCGTCATGGCCCTCGGGCAGGTCGCCCGCGTAGCGCGGGACGCCCTCGGCGGCGAGTCGCGCGCGAACCTCTTCGGCCTGCCCGGTCTGCTCGAGGTGACGCTCGACGGCCTGGTCGACCACGGCATTGAAGAAGAAGGCCAGCACGACCGGAGCGGGCCCGTTGATCGTCATCGAGACGCTGGTGGCCGGGTCGAGCAGGTCGAAGCCCGAGTAGAGCTTCTTGGCGTCGTCGACCGTGCACACCGAGACGCCGGAGGTGCCGACCTTGCCGTACACGTCGGGCCGCTCGTCCGGGTCGCGGCCGTACAACGTGACCGAGTCGAAGGCCGTCGACAGCCGCACCGCCGGCGCGTCCTTGGCCAGCAGGTGGAAGCGCAGGTTCGTGCGCTCCGGCGGGCCCTCTCCGGCGAACATGCGGGCCGGCTCTTCCTCGCTGGTACGCTTGAAGGGAAAGACGCTGGCCGTGAAGGGGAAGGAGCCCGGCAGGTTCTCGCGCGCGAAGTAGCGGGCCAGGTCTCCCCAGTCCCCGGTCCGGGGCAGCGCCACGCGCGGCACCTCTACACCCGAGAGCGTGGTGACGTGGTTCTCGACTGGAATGTCCCGTCCCCGCACGCGGTAGGCCTGCACGTCCGCGGCGTAGCGCTCGCGCGTGTCGGGCCAGTGCGCGAGGTCGGCGCGAAGATCGCCCGGCAGCGCGGCGAGACAGGCGTTGTAGCGGCGGCGAAGCTCGAGCCGGTCGTCCGGCGCCGCGCTGTCTGCCACGGCTCCGGCGGCGAAAGGCTCGGCCCGGCCCGGCGGCGCGTCCCCGAGCACCTCGAGCGCCCGCGCGAGCCCGTCGGCCTCGCGCGCGCTCGCGGCGGCGGCTTCCGAGCGCTCGTGGTACCCGCGCACCGCGTCCGCGATCTCGGCCAGGTAGCGCGTGCGTCGCGCGGGAATCAGCGGTGCGGCCCGCAGCGCCTCCCCCTGTGGGACGGGCGGCTCGACGCGCTTCGGAAAGTTCCCGAGGCCCCGGTCCGCCAGCGCGGCGCAGATCGCCTGGTAGAGCCGGTCGGTGCCGGGGTCGTTCCAGCGGCTGGCGACGGTCGGATACACCGACGGCTCGGCCGAGCCGTCCGCCGCCCCGCGGTTGCGGCGGCGCTGGCGCGTCACGTCGCGCAGCGCGTCCTCGGCGCCGCGGCGGTCGAACTTGTTCAGCACGACGACGTCCGCCAGGTCGAGCATGTCGATCTTCTCGAGCTGCGACGGGGCGCCATACTCGGGCGTCATGACGTAGACCGAGAGGTCGGCCCGGTCGATGATCTCGGAGTCGCTCTGGCCGATGCCGGCGGTCTCGACCAGCACCAGGTCGAAGTCGGCGGCCTGCACCACTCGGAGCGCGTCGGCCACCGCGCTCGAGAGCGCCAGGTGGGCGCGTCGCGTCGCGAGCGACCGCACGAAGACGTGCGGCGCGCGGATCGCGTTCATGCGCAACCGGTCGCCGAGCAGCGCGCCGCCCGAGCGGCGCCGCGTCGGATCCACCGAGATCACGGCGACGCTGCGCTCCGGGTACTCGATGCGGAAGCGCCGCACCAGCTCGTCGACGAGGCTCGACTTGCCCGCTCCGCCCGTCCCCGTGAGCCCCACGACCGGAGCGGCCTCGCGCGGGCGCAGGCCGTCCAGACGCTGGCGCAGCCGGTCGACGCGCGAGGCGTCCGTGGGCGGCGACTCGAAGAAGCTGATCAGCTGCGCGATGCGCGCGGCATCGGCGATGCCGAGCGAGTCCACGACGTCGTCGGGCTCGGGCCGGCTGAGCCCGGCCTCGAGCATCTCCGCGATCATCCCCTCCAGGCCGATGCGCTGCCCGTCCTCGGGACGGTAGATGCGCGTCACGCCGGCGGCCTGGAGTTCCTGTACCTCGCGCGGCGTGATCGTTCCACCGCCGCCTCCGTACACGCGAACGTGTCCCGCGCCCTCTTCCCGCAGGCGCTCGACCAGGTAGCGGAAGAACTCGAGGTGGCCGCCCTGGTAGGAGGAGATGGCGACGGCGTCGGCGTCCTCCTGAACGACCGCGGCGACCACGTCCTCGACCGAGCGGTCGTGGCCCAGGTGGATCACCTCGGCGCCCTGCGCCTGGAGCAGCCGGCGCATGATGTTGATCGACGCGTCGTGACCGTCGAAGAGCGAGGCCGCCGTCACCACGCGCACCGGGCCGCGGGATCCCTGGGCGGTGGCGGGGGCGAGGACGGATGCGCTCATTGGACTCCTGGGGCCCTCCTGCGGCCCCTGCCGGCTTGTCGGAATCTAGCGCGGCCCACTTGTGGCGCACACGGGCGGCCCCGGCCCGGCGGAGCGGCGTTCCGTACTCTCCGTACTCCCGGATGGCGGCAGGCGGGCGGCAGGCGGCTCAGTACGTGTAGAAGCCGCGACCCGTCTTGGTCCCGAGGTGACCCGCTTCGACCCGCTTGGTGATCTCGAGACACGGCTTGTGGTGCGCGTCGCCGAACTCACGGTAGAGCGAGTCCAGGATGGCCCAGACCACGTCGAGCCCGACCAGGTCGGCGAGCGCCAGCGGACCCATCGGGTGGTTGCAGCCGAGCTTCATGCACTCGTCGATGTGCTCGGCGCTGGCGACGCCTTGCTGGAGCGCGGTGGCCGCCTCGTTGATCATCGGCATGACCACGCGGTTCACGACGAAGCCCGGCATGTCGCGCACCGGGATCGGCACCTTGCCGAGCCGCTCGGCCAGGTCGGTGACGGCCTGCGCCGTGGCGTCGGCGGTCTCGAGACCGCGCACGATCTCGACCAGCTTCATGGCCGGCACCGGATTGAAGAAGTGCATGCCGACGAACTTGGTCGGACGGCCCGAAGACCTGCCGAGCTCGGTGATCGAGAGCGACGAGGTGTTCGTGGCGAACACGACCTCTTCGCTGCAGATCGCGCCCAGCCGCTCGTAGAGTTCCCGCTTGAGCTCGGCGTCCTCGGGGACGGCCTCGAGCACGAGGTCCGCGGCCTTGACGTCCTCGAGCGTCGCCGAGCCGGACACGCGCGCGAGCGCGCTGTCGTGGTCCTGCTGGCTGATCCGCTCCTTCTTGAGCAGCCGCCCCAGGCCCTTCTGGATCACGCCCATGCCCTTCTCGACCGAGGCCTCGCGGCGGTTCCAGAAGATCACGTCGTGACCGGCCTGCGCCGCGATCTGCGCGACGCCGGCGCCCATGGTGCCCGTTCCGAGAACTGCGATCGTCTTCATCAGATCATCTCCACGGCGAGCGCCACGGCCTCGCCACCGCCGATGCACAACGTCGCGATTCCGCGGCTCTTGCCCCGATCCTTCAAGGCGTGCAGCAGGGTCACCAGGACCCGCGCGCCCGAGCAGCCGATGGGGTGACCCAGCGACACGGCGCCGCCGTGCACGTTCACGGTCTCGGGGTCGATGCCGTGCTCCTTGATGGCCGCCATGGTGACGCCCGAGAAGGCCTCGTTGATCTCGTAGAGATCCCAGTCGCCGGGAGCCGTGCCCGTCTTCTCGTACAGCTTGGCCAGCGCGTGGACCGGCGCGATCGTGAACCACTCCGGCTCCACCGCGGCGGTCGCGTCGTCGATGATGCGCGCCACCTGCGACAGTCCGAGCTCGGCGGCCTTCTCCTCGCTCGCCACCAGCAGCGCGGCCGCGCCGTCGTTGAGCGTCGAGGCGTTGGCCGCCGTCACCGTGCCTTCCTTGCCGAACGCGGGGCGGAGCTTGCCGAACTTCGACGCGTCGCCTCGCTTGGGCTCCTCGTCTTCGCCCACCAGGATCGGGTCGCCGCGGCGCTGGGGTACCGGCACCGCCACGATCTCTTCCTTGAACTTGCCCGTCTCGGTCGCGGCGTTGGCGCGCCGGTAGGACTCGGCCGCG
Organism: Deltaproteobacteria bacterium; assembly: GCA_019311115.1. Classification (GTDB taxonomy): domain Bacteria; phylum Myxococcota_A; class UBA9160; order SZUA-336; family SZUA-336; genus JAFDDB01. Next base: position 935 of record JAFDDB010000165.1, on the reverse strand, counting down.
AATGCGTCCTGGTCTTCGCGGGAGAAGGAGTACTTCTCGGCGACCAGGTCACCGCAGGTCCCCATGTGCTTGTTGCTGTAGGGATCCCAGAGGCCGTCGTGGATCATCGTGTCGACCAGGTCGCCGTTGCCCATCCGGTAGCCCGCGCGGGCATTGGGCAGGCAGTACGGCGCGTTGGTCATGCTCTCCATGCCGCCCGCGACCAGCACCTCGGCGTCGCCGATCGCGATGTCGCGCCGCGCGAACATGACGGCCTGCAGACCGGAGCCGCAGACCTTGTTGAGAGTCACGGTGGTGACGGAGACCGGAAGGCCGGCCTTGATGACGGCCTGGCGGGCCGGGGCCTGGCCGATGCCGGCGGAGAGCACGTTGCCCATGTAGGCGCGCTCTACCTGCTCCGGCGTGGCTCCGGCGCGGCGCACCGCCTCCTGGATGGCGACCGCTCCGAGTTCCGGCGCGGAGAGGGACGCGAACTGGCCCTGGAAGCTGCCGATCGGGGTGCGGGCGCCGCTCGCGATGATTGCCTTCTTCATGGGGGTCCTCCCGGCGGATCTGTCCCGGTGGACCGGGGGGTGAGGCCGCCTTGCCGAAGCTCGAAAGTGGTTGTGCCTCGCGGGGATAGCGTGCTTTCCGCCCCGCAGGGGAGCGGCGCTACCCTAGCCGAAGGCGGCTCGCCGAGTCAATCGAATCGGACCGCGGCGGTCGTCTGCGCCCCCTTACAGGTAGCCCAGCTGCCGGATGCGGCGGAGCTTCTTGCTCCAGTTCTTGTCGGTCTTGACCCAGAGGTTCAGGTGGACGGGCTTGCCGACGAGCGCGCTGATGCGCTCCCGCGCCTCGGAGCCGAGTTCCTTCAGCATCTGGCCGCCGGCGCCCACGACGATGCCCTTCTGCGAGTCGCGCTCGACCAGCAGGTTGGCGCGGATGCGCAGCGCGTC
>JAFDDB010000164.1 GCA_019311115.1 Deltaproteobacteria bacterium | reverse complement strand
CACGCTCGACGGCCAGATGGACGTCGTGCTCGTTGCGGCCAAGAAAGACCTGATCGACGATTACCAGAACGTGATCAGCGACGCCGGCTTGAACATGGCCATCATGGACGTGGACGCGTTCGCACTCGGCAACATGTACGAACTCAACTACGACCCGAGCCCGGAGAGCGCGGTCGCGCTCGTGGACATCGGGGCGTCCGTCATCAACATCAACGTGATGAATGGCGCCGTGCCCGTCTTTACGCGCGACATCACGAGCGGCGGGAACCAGTACACCGAAGAGATCCAGAAGACGCTCAGCATCAGCTTCGACGAGGCCGAGCGCATCAAGATCGGAAGCGCGGGAGGCGAGGTCAGCACCGACGTCGTTCCCCAGGAAGTCGAGGACGCGATGCGCGAGGTGTCCGAGACCCTGCTCGGCGAGGTCCAGCGCTCGCTCGACTTCTATCGCGCCACCACGTCGAACACTCCCATCGAGAAGGTCGTGCTCTGTGGCGGCTCCGCCCAGGTCCCTGGGCTCACGCGCCTGTTCGAGGAGCGGATCGACATGCCGTTCGAGATCGCGGATCCCTTCGCGAGGATCGACGCCTCTTCATCCAACAGCGACGAGCAGACGCTGCGCGACCTCGCGCCGTCTCTCGGCGTTGCCATTGGCCTGGCCATGCGGAGCCTGAACGAATCATGATTCGAGTCAACCTTCTTCCAGTACGCGAGGCGCGCCGGCAGGCCGGAATCCGCCAGCAGGCCATGGTTCTCGGGATCTCGGCCGGTGTGGGCCTGCTGGTCTGCATCTGGCTCCAGGTCTCGCTGTCGGCGAAGCAGAGTGCGCAGCAGCGGCAGATCGCGTCCGCCAAGGCCGAGCTCAAGAAGCTCGATGCGACCCGCAAGCAGGTCGAGCGGTTCCGCGAGGAGCGCGAGGAGATCGAGCGGAAGCTCAAGGTCATCGACGACCTCGAGAAGAACCGCACGGGCCCGGTCAAGATCATGGACGAGATCGCGACGCGCATTCCGAAGCGCATGTGGCTGACCGAGCTCAAGATGAACGCTGGCGTCATGACGCTCGAAGGGGTGAGCCTGGACGCCGAGATCGTGGCGGCCTTCCTGACGACCCTGGCCGAGTCGCCCCTGATCTCCCACGTGGAGCTCGACTCCACCAAGCTCGAAGAGCGCGATGGCCTGAAGCTGAACACGTTCGAGATCAGCAGCAAGTACGAGCACGGCACGGCGGCGGAGCCGAAGCGAGGTCTCCGCGGTCGAGGCAAGGGCAAGCCCAAGCGACGGAACAGGTCCTAGAGCGGCTGGAGACCACCGATGGCGATGCAAAACCTCGACGCGAATCAGCTCCTGGAGCAGCTCGAACGGCTGCCGACCGCGGCCCGCTACGGGATCCGGGCGGCCATCGCCGTGTCGGTCGTGGTCATCTACTGGTTCACGATGGCGGGAGGTGCGAACGAGCGCCTGGCGCAGCTCGAGGGTCAGCTGACCAAGATCCAGAGCGAGATCTCCGAGGCGCGGGCCGTCGCTTCGAACTTGAAGAGCTTCCAGGAGAAGCGGGAAGAGCTTCAGGGTCACCTCGACGCGGCCCTTTCGCAGCTTCCGAACAGCAAGGAACTGCCGGGCCTGCTCACCGACATGAGCAGTCTGGGAAAGAAGTCGGGCCTCGAGGTGCGGACGTTCGACCCGCTGGCCGAGGTGACCCGTGGCTTCTACGCCGAGGTGCCGATCAAGGTGGAGTTCTTCGGCACCTATCACGACGTGGGGATCTTCTTCGACCGCCTGTCGCGACTCTCGCGCATCGTGAACATCACGCAGCTGGAGATGTCGGTCGAGCGGGATCAGGGCGACAATCCGCGGCTGAGGGTCGAGGGCGTGGCGACAACGTTCCGGTTCGTCGAGCGGACCGCCGGCTCGGGGGAGTGAGATGAACGCGTTGCGTAGGACGGTCATCGGCCTGGTCGGAATCGCGCTGCTCGTGGGCTGCGGCTCCGACGAGGCGCCTGTGACCCAGAAGGCCGCAAAGAAGCCGCCGAAGCCGAAGGTGGTGGCGGAAGTCGTGGTCGAGCCCGAGGTGGAGTACCGCTACAACCCGGAGGGGAAGGCGGATCCGTTCCGTTCCTTCGTCCGCCGGGAGCCGGAGCTCGAAGACGACCAGAGCCCGCTCGAGCGGTTCGATCTCTCGCAGCTTTCGGTGAGCGCGATCATGTGGGGCTCGGATCGCCCCCGCGCACTGATCACGGATCCGTCCGGCAAGGGATACATCGTTTCCGAGGGCGCGGCGATTGGCAAGAACCAGGGCCGTGTCATGAAGATCGACGACAACTTGATCCGCGTGAAAGAGACCTATGTCGACTTCCAGGATCGGGCGACCACCAAGGAAGTCGAAATGCGCCTTTACGAGAGCCAAGGGGGGTGACGGGCGATGGCTAGCTACTTCAATCGCGTCTATTGCATCTGCGTCGGGCTGATCCTGGCGGGGCTGCTGCCCGCCGCGACTCTGCTCGCTGTCGAGTCGAAGACGATCTCGTCTGTCGACGTGCAGCAGGACGAGGGGGGCGTCACCCGGATCGTCCTTCGAGGCGCCTCGGATCCCATCTATACCGCGTTCCTGCGCGAGAACCCGCACCGACTCATCGTCGAGATGCCGGACGTCGTATTCAACGGCGTCGCGACGCCGCTGCGCGTCGAGAACGGTGTCGTGAACAGCGTGATGCTGGGCGCGTTCGGCGACCCGCGCGTGGCGCTGAGCATGGCGCGTGTCAGCGTGGGCCTGGAGGGCGAGTCGGACTACGAGCTGACGCCCATCGGCGACGAGTTGGTGATCGAGATCCGGCCGAAGTTCGAGGTGATGGCGAAGGCCAGTGAGCCGGCGCCCGCACCGGTTCCCGCGGCGGCTGCAGAGCCGGACGACGTCCCGATGCCGGACTTCGTGGCGGCGGTGCCGACCGAAGTCGAGCCCGAAGCGGTCGTCTCCGTAGCCACGGTCGAGCAGCCGAGCGAGCCCGACAGCATGAGCGCGCCGGTGGCCGAGCCCGACTCGGACTCGATGTCCGAGCCCGCCATGAGCGACGAGCCCGGCGTGAGCCGCATCCTGCGCGTCACGGCGAACGGCGACATGATCGAGATCGAGGCCGACGGCCCGATCGACAACCTCGACTCGTTCGCGCTCGAAGCGCCGCAGCGCCTGGTCGTGGACTTCTGGGGCGCCGAGAACGGCGTCTCGTCCAATCAGTTCTCGATCGCCTCCAGCAGCGTCGAGCGCGTGCGCATCGGCGAGCACCCGGACAAGGTCCGCGTGGTCTTCGACCTGGCGTTGACGCTCGAGTCTCACGTGGTCGAGCCGACGGCGACCGGAGTACAGGTGCGCCTGGTCGGTTCGCAGATGGCGGCGGCCGAGATGGCCGAGGAGACCGTGCCGGCAGCCGCCGAAGAGCCGATGGCCGAGGAGCCGGTGGCCGAAGACTGGGCGGCCGAGGAAGAGCCGGCGGAGGAGCCGCAGGCCGACTCGATCGACGAGAGCGTGTCGCAGGCGGAAGAGGCCGCGGTCGCTCCCGAAGACGAGCCCGCCGTCGAACTGGAAGAGTTCGAGCCGGAAGAGGTTCCGGCGGAGTTCGAGCCGGTCGCGGGGGACGACTCCGCGGCACCGGCCGACGTGACCATCGCCTACGCCGACGCGGCTGAGGTCGAGAGCGTCCACTTCGAGTCCCTGCCCGCGGTCGACCGCGTGGTCGTCACGATGAGCGACCCGCTCGAGGCCAAGGTGGTCGAGGCCGACCCGTCGACGCTGATCGTCATGCTGCCGGGTGCGACCCTCCAGGAGGGCGCCGAGCGGCGTGTCGAGACGACCGACTTCTCGGGTCCCGTGACGATGTTCTCGGTCTTCACGACTCCGGACATCGAGGGCGACGAGGTTCGCGTGGTGATGAAGCGCCGTCCTGGCGCCAGCGCAGAGCTGCACTGGCGCGAAGGACAGCTGCACATCGAGCTTGCGCGCGCCGGTGGCGCGGCTTCCGGTCCGGCGGTCCTCGGGGCCATGCCGGTGCCCGAGTCCATGGGTCCGGACGGCGCAGAGATGCCGGTGCAGGATCCGAGCATGCTCGACACGGGTACGCCCGAGACCAGCGGCCTGCCGGTGGCCGAGGCTGAAGTTCCGGCCTCGCTGGCGCCCGAGGGCGCGACGCCGAATTCCCTCGGATTCGACGCCGACTTCTTCGGAGGCCCCGCGGATCCGGCGTCGATCGACATCCTGGAAGAGGGCGGGTTTGCGGACGACAAGGTCTACGGTGGCCGCCGTGTGTCGCTCGACTTCAAGGACGCGGACATCGCGAACATCCTGCGCCTGATCGCCGAGGTCTCCGACCTGAACGTGATCGCGGGCGAGGAGGTCGTGGGCCGGGTCACGATCCGTCTGGTGGACGTTCCCTGGGACCAGGCGCTCGACGTGATCCTGCTGACCAAGGGACTGGGCTTCGTGCGCGTCGGCAACGTGCTGCGCATCGCCCCGCTCGAGACGATCAAGCTCGAGGCGGAGCAGCGCCTGCAGGAGCGCCGCGCCAAGGAGAAGCTGGAAGACCTGGTCGTGAAGCTGCAGCCGGTGAACTTTGCAGACGTCAAGGAGATCCAGCAGCTGGTCAAGCGGCTGCTCTCGGGACGCGGTTCGGCGAACGTCGACCGGCGCACCAACACGCTGATCATCAAGGACATCCCGTCCGTGGTGCACGAGGCGACGGCGCTGGTCAAGGCGATCGACACGCAGACTCCGCAGGTGATGATCGAGGCCAAGATCGTGGAAGCCTCGCTCGGGTTCTCGCGGTCGCTCGGCGCGGTCTGGGGCGCGGGCTACCGCCCGGGCAGCAACACCGGCGGCGGCAAGGACTTCCACCTGGCGGACGGCACCCTGCCGGCCACCAATGGCGGCGGTCTGCAGGCAACCAACTTCCTGGCTTCGAACCCGGTGCTGGGTGCGATCAACGGCCTGCTGAACCTGGGCGTCCTGGCCATGGATGACCAGCTCCAGCTGGACCTGCAGATCCAGGCGGCCGAGGCCACGAACAAGGGCAAGGTCATCTCGTCGCCGCGCGTCGTGACGCTCGACAACCGGGAGGCGGTGATCAAGCAGGGCGTCGCGATCAAGTTCGAGTCGGCGACCCGCGACCGGATCACGATCAGCTTCGTGGACGCCGTGCTCGAGCTCAAGGTCACGCCGCACATCACGGCGAATCGCTCGATCATCATGGAGATCAAGATCTCGCGCAACGCGCCGGAGCTCTCCGAGGCCTCGGGTGACATCGTCGGAATCTCGAAGAACGAGACCGAGACGGAAGCCCTGGTCAAGGATGGTGAGACGATCGTGCTCGGCGGCATCTACGTGGTGGAGACCGGGGGTGGTCACAGCAAGACGCCGTTCCTGTCCGACATCCCGATCTTGGGCGCGGCGTTCCGGAACATGACGCACAGCGACGAGCGCCGTGAGCTGCTGGTCTTCGTGACGCCGCGCGTGATCATGGGATCGCCGTCGCAGGACCTGTAGAGCGGGGAGCTTTGCTACAGTCCCCGAACCATGGGGAGTGCGAGGCGCAGTGACCGGTCGCTGCTCCTGACCGGACCGATGGGCGCGGGCAAGACCCGCGTCGGTCGGCTGCTCGCCCGCCGCCTCGATTGGCCGTTCGTCGACACCGACGAGCGGATCGAGGCGGTGAGCGGGATGCGCATTCCCGAGATCTTCGCCCGCGAGGGCGAGGCCGGCTTCCGCAGCCGTGAGCGCCGCGTGCTCTCCGGCCTGCCCGAGCGCGACTCGGTGGTGGCTCTTGGCGGCGGGGCGGTCGTCTCGCCGGAGAACCGCGAGATCCTGCGCGGCAAGGGAACGCTCGTCTGGCTCGACGCGTCCGCGGCCACCCTGGCCGCACGCCTGTCCGGAGGGAATGGCGCAGGGAGTGGCTCCGGGGCGGAAGACGATCGCCCGTTGCTGGCCGGTCTCGACCCGCCTGCGCGCGAGGCGCGCCTGGAGCAGATCCGTGTCGAGCGGCGGGCCGCCTACTCGGAGGCGCCCTATCGGGTGGCGACGGATGGCCGCAGCGCCGAGCAGGTCTGCGACGCCGTCCTGTCGGCGCTCGGCTGGGAGGACGCGGCGTGACGACGGTGCAGGTGATGCTCGGCGAGCGCAGCTATCCGGTCCGCATCCGCGCCGGCGGCCTGGCCGAGATGGCGGAGTCCGCGGCTTCCGAGCTCGGCATGGAGCGGGTCGTCGTGATCACGACGCCGCGGGTAGGGAAGGCCTGGTTCGACACGCTGGCCGCGGGCCTGGAGCGCGCGCAGGTCGAGCTGATGCGTCTCGAGGTGCCCGACGGCGAGCGCGCCAAGACGATGCGCACCGCCTCGCGGATCTACGACCAGCTGCTCGACCTGGCCGTGGACCGGCAGACCTTCATGCTGGGGCTCGGCGGCGGCGCGGCCTGCGACCTGACGGGGTACGTCGCGTCGACCTGGCTTCGCGGCGTCCCCCTGCTGCAGGTCCCGACGACGCTGCTGGCGCAGGTGGACGCCAGCGTCGGGGGCAAGACGGCCGTGAATCACCCGCGCGGCAAGAACCTGATCGGGACCTTCTACCAGCCGCGCCAGGTCTGGGTCGATCCCGAAGTGCTGCGCACGCTGCCCCGCCGCGAGTTCCGCTGCGGCCTCGCCGAAGTGATCAAGGCGGGGGCGCTCTGGGATGCGGAATTCTTCGCCTGGCTCGAGCAGGAGATCGAGGCGGTCAGCGCCCGGGAACCCGAGGCGCTGGCGCGCGCCATCACGCGCGCGATCGAGATCAAGGCCGAGGTGGTCAGCCTCGACGAGCGCGAGGGCGGGCTCCGGGCGCTGCTGAACTTCGGCCACACGCTGGCCCACGCGATCGAGAACGTGGCCGGCTACCGCCGGGTCCGCCACGGCGAGGCCGTCGCCATGGGCATGGTCTTCGCCTGCCGGCTCTCCGAGCGACGGGGGAGGATCGGCCCCGACGTGACCGCCCGCGTCGAGGACCTGCTCGTTCGTGCGGGGCTCCAGACGACACCTCCGGACTGGAGCGGACAGCGGGATGCTTATCTTCGCGCCATCGCGGTCGATAAGAAGGTTGCGGGGGGAAAGGTCGGGTTCGTCGTCCTCGACGAGCTCGGCCGCGCAGAGGTGCTGCAGCTCACCCCGCAAGAGATCCTGGAG
>JAFDDB010000003.1 GCA_019311115.1 Deltaproteobacteria bacterium | reverse complement strand
CGCGGCGCCCGAGGCCCCGCCCGCAGAGCCGGCACCGACACCGGCCGCTGCCGAGGCTGCCCCCGACCCCGTCACTGAGCCCGCGACCGAGGCCAAGACCGAGCCCGCAGCGGAGAAGGAGTAGGTCATGCCCGAGATCAAGGCGAAGCAGCCGTCGCGCGCCAAGCGCAAAAAGCGCCGCTCCTTCAACCGTCCCAAGTTCTGCCGCTTCTGCGCCGACAAGGAGGCCACGATCGACTACCGCGAGCCCCGGACGCTGCGCGGCTTCCTCTCGGACGAGGGCAAGATCCTGCCGCGCCGCATCAGCGGCACCTGCGCGAAGCACCAGCGCAAGCTCACCACCGCGGTCAAGCGCGCGCGCATCATCGCGCTGCTGCCGCTCAGCTCCGAGCACGTGCTCTAGGAGAGGCGAGATGGACGTCATCCTGACGCAGGACATCGAGAAGCTGGGCGAGGCCGGCGACGTCGTGAAGGTGAAGCCGGGCTACGGCCGCAACTACCTGCTGCCGCGGGGCATGGCAATGCTGGCCACCGAGGGGCGCGTCAAGGAGCTTCAGCACAAGCGCCGGGTGGTCGAGGACCGCGTGCGCAAGGAAGTGGCCGACCACTCACTCATCGCCAAGCAGCTCGACGGGCTGACTCTCGAGTTCGAGGTCAAGGTCGGCGAAGAGGGCAAGCTCTTCGGCTCCGTGACCAACGCCGACATCTGGAGCCAGCTGACCGAGCGCGGGTTCAAGCTCGAGCGCCGCAAGATCGACCTCGGCGACCCGATCAAGCAGGTCGGCGAGTACGACGTGAAGGTCAAGCTCCACCGCGAGGTGAGCGCCGCGATCCGCGTCAAGGTCTTCGGCGACGGCAGCGAGCCGCCGGCCCCCGAGCCCGACGACACCGTGAACGTCGACGACGAGGGCGGCTTCGGCGACGCCGTTCGCGGTCCCGACGGCGACGCCGGCGACGGCCCCGACGACGACTGAGCGCGAGCCGGTCCGTCGGTGTAAGATCAGGCTCCGGCGCGCGCGCCGCGCCGGGGTTTGGGGGTGAGAGTGGCGCAGACGTCCGATCCGGGCCCCGGCCCGGATTCCACTGTAGGTCCGGGCAGTTCCGGTCGGCCATCGGGCCAGCGCGGCCAGCGCGGAAATGGGGCGCTCGACCGGATCCGGGCGATCCCGTCCGACCACGAGGCCGAGCGGGCCGTGCTCGGCGCGATCCTGCTCGACCACGACGCTCTCTACAAGGTCGCCGACTACCTGCGGCCCGAGTCCTTCGACCTGCCGCGGCATCGGCTCATCTTTGCCGGCTGCATGGAGCTCTCGCGCAAGCAGCAGGCCATCACCCTGCTGACGCTGCGCGCCTACCTCGAAGAGCAGGGCCAGCTCGAGTCGATCGGCGGCGTGGCCGCCCTGGCGGAGCTCAGCGACCTCGTCCCCACGGCCGCGCACATCGAGCACCACGCCGAACTCGTCCACCAGAAGTCGCTCTCGCGATCGCTGATCCGCACCTGCGAGGAGATCGCGTCCCGCGGCTACGAGGGCGCGGAGCCGGTGGCGCAGCTGATCGACGACGCCGAGCGCCAGGTGCTCCAGATCGGCATGGGGCGGGCGCAGGGCACGTTTTCCACGATCGGCCAGGAGCTCGAGGCGACGGTCGACTACATCGAGAAGGTCCAGGACGGGCAGATCGTCGGCGTGCGCACCGGCTTCGACGACTTCGACCGGCTGACCGGCGGGCTGCACGGCGGCTCGCTGTCGATCCTGGCCGCCCGGCCGAGCATGGGAAAGACGGCCTGGGCGCTGAACCTGGCGCGCAACCACGCGCTCGAGCACAACGGCTGCGTCGCCTTCTTCTCGCTCGAGATGAGCCGGCGCGAGCTGCTCGTGCGCCTGCTGCTCGGCGAGGCGCAGGTCGACAACGAGCGCTTCCGCAATCAGCTGCTCTCGGAGCGCGACTGGCGCTCGATCACGCGCGCGGCGTCGCAGATTCAGGAGGCGCGCATCTTCCTCGACGAGAGCGTTGCCGTCACCGTCGGCGACCTGATGGCGCGGGCGCGGCGGCTGCACCGCGAGAACGAGCTCTCGCTGATCGTCATCGACTACATCCAGCTGATCCAGGGCCGCGAAGCGGCCGAGCGCCGCGAGCAGCAGGTGGCCGACATCAGCCGCTCCCTGAAGCTGCTCGCCATGGAGCTCGACGTTCCGGTGCTGGCCCTCTCCCAGCTGAACCGCGGGCCCGAAGGCCGTCCCGACAAGCGCCCGATGCTGTCGGACCTGCGCGAGTCGGGCGCGATCGAGCAGGACGCGGACCTCGTCGTCTTCATCTACCGCGACGAGGTCTACCACGACGACTCGCCCGACATCGGCATAGCCGAGATCCACGTCTCCAAGCACCGCAACGGCCCGGTCGGCATGTCGAAGCTGCAGTTCGAGGCGCGCTACGGCCGCTTCCACAACCTGACGGAGCGCGAGCCTTCTCCGCCCGAGACGGGCTTCGGCGGCGAGCCGGAATTCGGGCTCGACCCCGAGCTGCCCTACGGGAACGAGTGAGCGGCAGGCTGCGGCCCCGGCGCCTGCGCGCGGGCCGCGCCGTCGGTGTCTGCGCGCCAGGCGGCCCCACCGAAGAGGACGCCCTGCGGGAGGGGCTGCGCTGGCTCGAAGACGCGGGCGTCCCCGTGCGCTGTGCGGAGAGCCTGCGCAGCCGCGACGGATACCTGGCCGGAAGCGACGACGCCCGGCTGGCGGATCTGCTCGACCTGGTTCGCGATCCCGACGTCGACGTCATCCTGTTCGCTCGCGGCGGCTACGGGGTGGGGCGCCTGCTGCCCCGGCTCGACCCGCAGCTGTTCGCCGAGACGCGCAAGCTCTTCATCGGCTACAGCGACTTCACCGCGTTCGCGCTCTGGCTGTGGAAGAGCTGTGGCCTGCCGTCGATCCACGGTCCGATGCTCGAGCGCTCGGGCATCGGTCCCGACGCGCGCGCGCGGCTGCTGGCGATGGCCCGCGGTGAGCCGGCGGCGCTCGACCCGATCCAAGGACATGCCCTGGCCGACGGCCGGACGCGCGGCCGCCTCGTCGGCGGAAACCTGCGCATGATCACCACGACGCTCGGCACGCCCTGGGAGATCGACACCACCGACGCGATCCTCTTCTTCGAGGAGATCGGCGAGCAGCCGTACGCGATCGACCGTTCGCTCGTCCAGCTTCGCGACGCCGGCAAGCTCGAAGCCGCCGCCGGCGTCGCGGTTGGCCGCCTCGTGGACTGCGAGTCCGAGCGCTACCCTGAGGTCTCGGCCTACGACGTGCTCGAGCGCGCCCTGCTGCCCGAGGTCCACGGACCCGTCGTCCGCGACCTCGAGTTCGGGCACGTCACTGGAAATCTCGCACTGGGGGTGGGAGTGGAGGCCGAGCTCGACGGGGACGCGGCCCGCCTGGCCCTCCTCGAGCACGTCGTGGAGGATGCGAATTGAAGCTGGCGCAGGTCCGCCGGAAGCTGGAGCGGGTCGATCGGGTGGTCGAGAAGGCCATCAGCAAGGGCGAGCTGCCCGGGGTCGTCGTTCGCGCGGAGTACGGAGACGCGCTCCAGTTCGAGCGTGCCTACGGCGCGGCGGTGCTGAGCCCGGAGCGCCACGAAGCGCGGCTCGACACGCTCTACGACCTGGCGTCGCTCACCAAGGTGATCGCCACGACGTCGTCGGTGCTGCTGCTCGTATCCGACGGAAAGCTCCACCTCGACCGCCCCGTGGCCGAGTTCCTGCCGGCCTTCGCGGAACGCGACAAGTCCGAGATCACCGTGCGCCACCTGCTGACGCACAGCTCGGGGCTCCGGCCCTGGCGCGCGTACTACATGGACCTGCGCGAGCGCGAGATCCGCCGCGGCGAGACGCTTCTCGGCACGGAGGATGCGCGCCAGTCGATCGTGCAGCGCATCCTGCGCAGCGCGGCGGTGCACGACCCCGGCGAGGCGGCGGTCTATGGGGATCTCGGCTTCATCGTGCTCGGCGCCCTCGTCGAGCAGGTAGGCGGTGAGCGCCTCGACGCGTTCTGCCGGCGGCGCATCTTCGAGCCGCTCGGCATGAGCGACACGCACTTCAACCCGGTGCCGTTCGAGGGCGCGCGCGGCCGCTACGCCGCGACCGAGCAGTGTGAGTGGCGCGACAAGGTGGTGTGGGGCGAGGTGCACGACCCGAACGCCTGGGCGATGGGCGGAGTGGCCGGCCATGCGGGCCTGTTCGGCAGCGCGGCCGACGTGCTCCGTTTCGGACAGGAGATGCTGTCGGCCTCCCGCGGCGAGAGCGAGGTCTTCCCTCAGCCCCTCGCGCAGGAGTTCTTCCAGCGCCAGGACCTGCCGCCGGGCAGCGACTGGGCGCTCGGCTGGGACACGCCGACGGCCGGCCAGTCGACGTCGGGGCAGTACTTCTCGGAGCACAGCATCGGGCACACCGGCTTCACGGGAACCAGCCTCTGGATCGACCTGGAGCGCGGCGCCGTCTTCGTCGTGCTGGCGAACCGCGTGCACCTGCTGGCCAAGAAGAGCGGCTTCGCGCTGCGGCCGCTCCTGCACGACCTGATCTGGGAGGCGTTCCTTGCCGCCTGAGATTCCCGCCCCTGCGGACATCCGCCACGTGCACTTCGTGGCCGCGTGCGGCACCGGCATGGGTTCGCTCGCGTGCATGCTCGCGGAGCAGGGCTACCGGGTGACGGGTAGCGACGCCGCTGCCTACCCGCCGATGAGCGACCAGCTTCGCGCGGCCGGGATCGTGCTCGAGAAGGGCTTCGCCCCCGAGCACGCGCTCCGCGACCGCCCCGACCTGGCCGTGATCGGCAACGCCGTTCGGCCCGACAACCCCGAGGCGCAGGCCGTCATCGAGGCCGGCGTCCCCTACATGAACCTGCCCGACGCGCTTCGCCACTTCTTCATCCACGGCAAGCACAGCGTGGTGATCGCCGGAACGCACGGAAAGACCACTTGCACGAGCCTGGTCGGCCAGATCCTGGCGCACGCCGGCCTCGATCCCGGCGTGCTCGTGGGCGGAGTGACCGGGAACTTCGACGGCAGCTACCGGATCGGCGCGGGCCCGCACTTCGTGGTCGAGGGCGACGAGTACGACTCGGCGTTCTTCGACAAGACGCCGAAGTTCCTGCACTACGAGGCGCGGTCGGTGCTCTTCACGTCGTGCGAGTTCGACCACGCCGACATCTACGAGTCCTTCGAGGCGGTGAAGCGCTCCTTCGAGCAGTTGGTCGCCGACGTGCCCGAGGACGGCTGCATCGTGGCGGCGACCGACGTTCCCGCCGTCGCCGAGATCGCGCGCGGATCCCGCGCTCCGGTCGAGAGCTACGGGTTCCAGGAAGAGGCTCTGTGGAAGGCGAGCGACGTGGTGGTCGATGCGGAGCGCACGCAGTTCACCGTCTGGCGTGGGGACGAGCGCCTGGCGCGAGCGCGCGTCCCGCTCCACGGGCGGCACAACGTGGAGAACGTGCTCGGCTCGATCGCCCTGTGCACTTCGCTCGGCGTGGATCCCGAGACCGCGTGCAGCGCGCTCGAGCTGTTCGCGGGCGTGAAGCGGCGGCAGGAGCTCCGCGGCGAGGTCGGCGGAATGGCGGTGATCGACGACTTCGCGCACCACCCGACTGCGGTTCGCGAGACGCTCGCCTCCATGCGTACGCGGTTTCCGGACCGCGAGCTCTGGGCCGTGTTCGAGCCGCGCACGAACACCAGCCGCCGCCGCCACTTCGAGGACGACTACGTCGAGGCGCTGTCGGGTGCGGACCGCGTCGTGCTGGCGGGCGTGTACCGGGCCGAGCAGATCGACGAAGACGAGCGGATGCGTCCGGATCGCGTCGCGGCGCAGCTCGTCGAGCGCGGCGTCGACGCCATCTACCTGCCCGAGATCGACGACATCATCGACCGGCTGGTGCGCCACCGTTCGGGCCGCGACGTGGCGCTGATCATGTCGAACGGCGAGTTCGGCGGCATCTGGGAGCACCTGCTGACCCGTCTTCGGAAGGCCGAGTCCTGATGGCGGGCATCCAGGCGACCGCGCTGCGCAGGGGCACCACCATCCTGTACGAGAACTCGCCCTACAAGGTTCTCGAGTTCGAGCACCGCACGCCGGCGCGCCAGCGCGGCTTCGTCGACACCAAGCTCCGGAACCTGGTGGACGGCACGCAGCGCAAGGTCAAGTTCTGGGCCGCCGAGACGCTCGAGCGCGCGCACGTCGAGGCGCGAGAGATGGACTACCTGTACTCGGACGGCAGCGCCTTCGTGTTCATGGACATCGAGTCCTACGAGCAGATCGAGCTTCCGAGCGACCTGGTCGGCGACACCGCGGCCTGGCTCAGCGAGGGCATGCGGCTCTCGGTCGAGTTGCTCGACGCCACCCCCATCGGCTTGAAGCTGCCGAAGACGCTCGAGGCGACCGTGCGCGAGACCGAGGCGCACATCAAGGGCCAGACCGCCGCTCGCTCGACCAAGCCCGCCGTGCTCGAGAACGGCATCCGCGTGCAGGTGCCGACGTTCATCGGGTCGGGTGACCGCATCCGCGTCGACCCCGCGGACGCCAGCTACGTGGAGCGCGTCAAGTAGCTACGGACGCGGTGTCTTGCCGGCCAGGATCTCGGCGTAGACGTGGCGGTCGATGTTCCCACCCGTGATCACCAGGCCGATCCGCCGGCCGGCCTGCGCCTCGCGCTCGCGCAGCAGCGCCGCGAGCCCCGCCGCGCCCGCACCTTCGACCAGGTTGTGGGTGTCCGTGAAGTAGTGGCGCACCGCATCGGCGATCTCGTCCTCGGAAACGCGGACGATCCGGTCCGCGCCGCGGCAGATCTGGGCGACCGCCTCCGGGTCGGGGACGCGCACCGCGAGGCCGTCCGCGAAGGTGTCCGATCGCTCGCTCTCCACGGGCTCGCCCCGCTCGAACGAGAGCGCGTAGGCGGGCGCCCGCTCGGAGACCACGCCGACCACGCGGGTGGTGAGACCGAGCGCGTCGCGCGCCGCCATCACGGCGCAGATCCCGGAGCCCAGCCCGATCGGCACGTAGACCGTGTCGAGGTCCGGCACCGCTTCGAAGAACTCGAGCGCGTAGCTCGCCACGCCAGAGATGAGCCGCGGGTCGAACGAGGGAAAGAGGTGCAGTTCCCGCGCTTCGGCCAGCGCGCGGGCGTGCACGAGCGACTCCGAGAAGTCCTGGCCGTGCTCGATCAGCTCGGCGCCGAGCGCGCGCATGGCCTCGTTCTTCTCGGGGCTGTTGCCGTGCGGAACCACGATCGTCGCCGGGAGTCCGGCGCGCGCCGCGGCGAAGGCGACGCTCTGCCCGTGGTTGCCGCGCGTGGCCGAGATCACACCGGCGAGCCCAGTCTGCTGGCGCAGCCAGTCCGCATACACCAGGCCGCCCCGCACCTTGAAGGCGCCCGTCGGGTTGTGGTTCTCGTGCTTCACCCAGACGTCGGCGCCGCAGCGGCGCGAGAGCAGCGGCCAGGTGTGCTGGGGTGTCGGCGGGATCGACGCATGGACGATCCCGGCCGCGGCGCGCAGGTCCCCGAGCCCGAGCTTCACGCCGCCCCGTCGTCGAAGCGCAGCACGCGCTGTCCGCCGCCGATCCGGACCGCCCGCGCGATCGCCCGCCCTACGAAGTCCTTGGCGCCGCGCACGGCGTCCTCGATCCCCTCGCCTCGCGCGACGCGCGCGGCGATGGCCGCCGAGAGCGCGCAGCCGGTCCCGTGGACCGGTCCGCGGTCCAGGCGAGGCGCGCGCAGCCAGCAGCCTCCCTCCGCGGTGAGCAGGAAGTCGTCCGCCGGGCCCGAGGCGTGCCCGCCCTTGACCAGTGCGGCCTGCACGCCGAGCTCGAGCAGGATCCGCGCCGCCGCTTCGGGGTCGCGCGTGCCGGTCAGCGCCTCGGCCTCGGACAGGTTCGGCGTCACGAGCGCCGCCCCGGGCAGGATGCGCTCGCAGAGGTTTCCGAGCGCCCTCTGCTCGAGCAGCCGCGAGCCGTCGCTCGCCGTCATGACGGGGTCTACGATTCGCGGTATCTCGTACCGCTCGAGCACCATGGCGACGCGCAGCAGCACGTCGTCCGAGGCGAGCATTCCGATCTTGATCGCGTCCGGTAGGATGTCGCCGAGCAGGACGTGCAGCTGCTCGCCCGCGACGCTCGGGAATACGGGGAGGACCTGATGCACACCCTTCGTCGTCTGCATGGTGAGCGCGGTGGCAACGGCCATGCCGTGTACGTCGTGGCGCTCGAAGACCCGCAGGTCGAGCTGCAGCCCCGCCCCGCCGGTGGGGTCGGAGCCGGCGACGCTGAGCGCGATGGGGGGCTTCGTCTCGCTCATGCGCTGCGGAGGGTAGCCCAGCTCTGCGCGCTCCTGCTGCTGGCCTGCAGCTCGCCCGCGGCCGGGCCGACGGCCTCCGGGCCCGACGCTGCCGAGCCTTCCGCGGCTCGAGCCGCCGCGAGGAAACCGACGGTGATCGTCCTTTCCTGGGACGGCACGCGCCACGACTACCCCGAGCGAACCGACACGCCGGCGCTGGATCGCATGCAGCGCGAGGGCGCCCGCGCCGGGAGCATGGAGCCGGTCTTCCCGAGCAACACGTTTCCCAACCACGTGTCGCTGGCCACGGGCACGCACCCGGACCGGCACGGCATCGTCGGCAACCGCTTCATCGACGCGAAGCGCGGGCGCTTCAGCTACTCGAACGACGCCAGCTGGATCGCCGCCGAGCCGATCTGGGTCGCCGCCGAGCGCCAGGGGGTGCGTGCCGCCACGTTCTTCTGGGTCGGGTCGGAGACGGAGTGGAACGGGATCGCGGCGACGTACCGCAAGGCGCCCTTCGACAGCGACGTGCGCGAGTCGGCCAAGGTCGACCAGATCCTGGACTGGCTGGCGCTGCCCACGGCGGAGCGCCCGGGGCTGATCATGACCTGGTGGCACGGCGCCGACCACGTGGGGCACGAGCGCGGTCCCTCGGATCCCGGCATCGAGGCCGCCCTGCGCGGGCAGGACGCAGAGCTGGCGCGGCTGCTGGCCGCGCTCGACGCGCGCAGCGCGTGGGCCGACACGACGCTCTTCGTGGTGAGCGACCACGGCATGGCGCAGGTCACGCGCGCGGTCGACCCGATCCCCGTGCTCGCCGACGAGGGCGTTCCCGCCAAGCTCGTGCGCGCCGGAGGCGCCGCGTACGTGTGGCTCGACGATCCCGGCCAGCAGGAGCAGGCGTTGGAGCTGCTCCGCGGCATCGACGGCGTGCAGGCCGCTCCGAGCGACGCGATGCCGGACGGGCTGCGGAGCTTCTATCCCGGCCGAAGCGGGCACATCACGCTCTGGGTCGAGCCGCCGGCAATCTTCGCGAGGACCGGCGTGTTTGCGCGCTCTGCCGCTGGAGGGCAGCACGGCTTCACGCCGGACCACCGCGACATGCACGCGATCTTCTACGCCATGGGACGCGGCGTTCCCGCCGGCCTCCGGCCGAAGCGCGTGCACGCGATCGACCTGGCGGCGACGGTCTGCGGCCTGCTGGGGATCGAGCCGCCCCGCGACTCGGAGGGGCGCGCGGTTCCCGGAATCCAGCCGCAGCCGGCGGCCCTCCCTTGAACGCCCAGCAGCTGCGGCCCGCCACGGCCGCGGGCTCGGCTCGGCGCTGGTCCGCGACGTGCTCGCGCGGGCATCGCGCCGAGACCTGCCAGTGCGGCTGCGCGTGCTGCGGGTGAACCCCGCGCGTGAGCTCTACGCGCGGCTGGGGTTCGCGCAGACCGGCGAGAGCGCGACCCACTACGAACTGGAGGCCCCGCCCGGCTGACGCTCGAAATCGCCGTATCTGATTGGAATTACTCATGAATCATTCCTGGTCCGACCAACCGTGCATTTCCGGGCTTCGGGGCTCCACTTGGCGCAGCGAACCGCCGAAGAGTCGGTCAGACCAGCTGGAGTTCCGAGAATGAACGCGACCCTGTCCCGAGAGGAGTTCGGTGCGCTGCTCAAGGCGGCGCTGGAAGAACTCGACGACGAGCAGCGCGCGACCTACGAGAGCCACCGCATCGAGCCCGAGCCCTGCGACTGTGCGCGCTACAACGACGACACCGTCGAGCCGCTCTGGTCCGTCGCGCGCGCGGGCGCCGAGTGCCTGGCGTACGACGACGAAGAGGGCGAGTTCGGAACGGGCGTCCTCGACGACGGCGGCGTGCTCCGCAAGTGGGGCACCTGGGGAACGCTGGCAACCGCGCTCAAGAACTTCCCCGACGCCGGCTAGCGGCGCGGCCGCTTCCCGCATCGCGCGCCCGGGTCGGAGTACCCTGGGCGGCGCCCTGGCGGCGCGGAGGGAAGCATGAAGCCGAGGAAGCTCAACGTCGAAGCCCTGGGGCGCCTGCCGGCGTTCTGCCACGCGGTCGTGGCCGGCGACTTCATCCACGTGTCGGGCACGTTGGGGACGCGGGCCGGGTCCTTCGAACTCGTCGAGGGGGGGACCGGACCCCAGACCGAGCTGACGCTGCGGAACATCGAGCTGATCCTGGCCGAGGCCGGGGCCGCGCTCGACGACGTGGTCAAGGTCAACGTCTACCTGGCAGACATGCAGACCTTCCGCGACATGAACGAGGCCTATATCTCGGTGATGGGGAGCGACCCCCCCGCGCGCATCACCGTCGGTGGCGCCGACTTGGCGCTCGGCGCGGCGGTCGAGATCGACTGCATCGCCTACAAGCCCGCAGCGGGCTAGTCCTGCGGACTAGGGCAGGCTAGCCCTGCGCGCCAGGGTGGCCTAGCTCGGCGGTGGGGCCATCAGCGTCAACACCACGAGGCGAGCCTCGGAGTCGTTGACGATGCCGTGCGTCTCGCCGGACGCCGCGAGCACGCCCTCGCCGGGCGAGAGGTGCTGTTCGTCGTCGCCGACGCGGAAGCGTCCCCGTCCCTCGACCACCAGGTAGACCTTGTCGGAGCCCTCGTGGGCGTGGGGCTTCTGCGCCTGGCCCGGCTCGAGGCAGTACGACCTTCGCCATCTTCTCAGCCGAGAAGCTCCAGGCTTCGCGGTCCCAGCGGACGACCTTCATCCCGGCGTGTTGATCCACTCGATGTTCCCGCCGAGCACCGGAGGGGCCTCGGCGTGGAGCAGCGAGAGCTTGCGCGCCACCAGTCCCGCCAGGTCTGCGAACGCCTTGCCCGCGGGCGAGTCCGGGTTCGCCAGCAGGGTGGGCTTGCCGGCATCGCCGGCTTCGACCACGTCGGGCTGCAGGGGGATCTGCGCGAGCAGCGGTACCCCGAGCTCGTCACAGGCGCGCTGCCCGCCGCCCTGGCCGAAGATGTAGTACTTGCGATCGGGCAGGTCCGGAGGCGTGAAGAACGCCATGTTCTCGACGATGCCGAGCACCGGCACGTTGACGCGCCGGAACATCTGCAGGCCCTTCCGGGCGTCGATCACCGACACCTCCTGCGGCGTCGTCACGATCACCGCTCCGGCGAGCGGAGCCGTCTGCGTCACCGTCAGAGCCGCGTCGCCCGTGCCGGGCGGCATGTCGAGAATCAAGTAGTCGAGCTCTCCCCAGTCCACGTCGGCCAGGAACTGGCGGATGATCCCGTGGACCATGGGCCCGCGCCAGATCACCGGCGCGTCGTCGCCCGCCAGGAAGCCGATCGACATCAAGCGGATGCCGTGCGTCTCGAGCGGCAGGATCTTCCGTTCGGCCGTCACCGCCGGCTTGCCGGAGACGGCGGTCATCAGCGGGATCGACGGGCCGTAGACGTCGCAGTCGAGCAGCCCCACGCGGGCGCCGCTGGCCTGCAGCCCGAAGGCCAGGTTCACCGCCACCGTGGACTTGCCCACGCCGCCCTTGCCGCTGGCCACCGCGACGATGTTCTTGACGCGGGCCAGGCCCTCGGGAGCCTCGGGACTCTGCGCCGCCCCGCGCGTGTCGGCGGTCATCTCGACCTCGACCTCGGTGACTCCGGGCAGCGCCGCGACCGCGTCCTGCGCGGCCGTGCGGAACTGCTCCTTCACGGGGCAGGCGGGCGTGGTCAACTCGATCTTGAACGCGACCCGGCCGGCTTCGATGGAGATGTCCTTGACGAAGCCCAGGTCGACGATCGAGCGCTTGAAGTCGGGGTCCTCGATCGGACGGAGTGCGTCGAGAACGGCATCGGGGGATATGCTCATGGTCTCCTCAGCGTGTTGCGCGGAGCAGGGTCGCAAACTGTACTGATCTGTCAAGATTTGAATCATGGCCCCGCGCTAGACTCGCGGCGCTTCGAACGGCCCGAAGAAAGCACAGGAGTGGCGGGTAGATGGGCGAGACGACGAGAGTACTGAGGCGGGCGCTGGAGTCTCCCGGCATGGTCATGGCGCCCTTCGTCTTCGACGGCCTGCAGGCGCGCCTGGCCGAGCAGGCGGGGTTCAGTGCCGTCTACATGACGGGCTTCGGCACGGCGGCCGCACGCGGCTACCCCGACGTCGGGCTGCTGACGATGACCGAGATGGTCGCGAACGCGCGCTCGATCGCGGGTGCGGTCGACATCCCGGTGATCTGCGACGCGGACACCGGCTATGGCAACGCGCTCAACGTGGCGCGCACGGTCGGCGAGTACGAGTCCGCCGGTGCGGCGGCGCTCCACATCGAAGACCAGGTCTGGCCCAAGCGCTGCGGCTTCCTGCAGGGTAAGGAAGTCATTCCAATGGACGACATGCTGCCGAAGCTGCGTGCCGCGCTCGACGCGCGCGCAGACCCGGACTTCGTCGTCATCGCCCGCACCGACGCGCTCCAGCCGCACGGCTGGGACGAGGCCGAGAAGCGGGCGCGCGCCTACAGCGACGCGGGCGCCGACCTCGTCTTCGTCGACGGCATCCGCTCCGTGGCCGACCTGGACGAGTACCAGAAGCGGCTCGGCGACCTGGCCTGCGTGTACAACGGCCAGCTCGAGCCCTCGGGCGCAATCGGGGAACGCGGCTTCAAGCTGATGATCCACATCGCCACGCTGGGCGTCGCATACCTGGCGATGCGCGACGCCATGCGCGAGCTGCACGAGACCGGCTCGGTGCGAGCGGCCGAGGATCCGCGCGCGTTCGGCGAGATGGTCTCACTGCTCGGCGCCGCCGAGGCATTGGAGCGGGCCGAGAAGTACGCTTGAGCGCGGAGCGTTCCGACACCTACCGGCGTGTCTACGCCGTGGTCCGGCGCATCCCCCGAGGGCGCGTGGCCACGTACGGCCAGGTGGCGCGGCTCGCGGGCTTTCCGCGACACGCCCGCCTCGTCGGCTACGCCCTGCACTCGCTTAATGAAGAGCGCGCAGCCGACCGAAACGTCCCCTGGCAGCGCGTCGTCAACGCGAAGGGCGAAATCAGCCCGCGCACCTGGCCGGGAGGCGACGAGGTGCAGCGGGCCGCGCTGGAAGAGGAAGGCATCGAGTTCGACGGCCGCGGGCGCATCCGCCTCGCGGTCTACCAGTGGAGACGCGGCGCGCATGGCTGAGCTGACCGAGAAGCAGGCGACCTGGCTCGTGGGGTTGAGGCGAGGCCAACGCATCTCGAGCGGCCTCGGCATCGTGCTCGTCCTGCTCGGCGCCGCCTACGTCGTCTGGGCGGTCAAGACGTTCGACCCGCGCGCCGACCCGCGGGAGCAGCAGGCGTGGGACCGCCCGGTCGCCGCGCTCGCCGACCTGTACCGTCCGTACCTGCCGATCCTCAAGGCCATCAAGCCGAAGACCGACGTCGAGCAGATCCTGCACGAGGGCGTCACGCGGAACCTCGCCTTCAGCACCGGCGTGATGATCCTGCTCGTGCGCGTGATGATCGGGAGCCTCGTCTGCCTGGCGGGGATGGCCGCGCTCACCGTCGTGGTCGAGCGCCAGAGGCTGCTCGAGCTGATCGGACAGCTCGAGGCCTCGGAGCCAGCCCACCAGGGCTAGGGCTCGCCCCGAGACGTCGCCGCCGCCCGGGCCCGGAAGTCGATCCAGCGCGGTTCGTTCGAGTCCAGGGTCGCGAGGGTCTCGGGCAGGAACCAGGCTTGCGAGTCGCGTTGCCAGGCCGCGGCCTCGGTCATCTGCGCGCGGGCGTAGAGCCCGCTTCCGCAGAGCAGCAGGACGGTGAGTGCGGCCGCGGCGCCGCGCGGCAGGTCGCGTCCGACCGCGACCGCGAGCAGGAGCAGTGCGGCGGGCCAGGCGAGGGCGGTGAGGCGCATGAAGTCCCAGGCTCCCAGCACCCCCGCCAGCGACACGTGTACGCCCAGCACGATGGCGATCCACAGCGTGAGCAGCCACGTCTCCGGCCGCCGCGAGCGCAGCGCCATCGTGACGCCGGCGCCGAGCATCGCCAGGTAGAACCCGAGCGAGGCGTAGGTCAGCTGGAAGCTCGGATGCGTGCTCGACCAGAGCGTGGAGTCGAAGCTCCGGACGAGCGCCCGGAAGGGCCAGGTGAAGTGCGTCTGCCAGAACACCCGGTGCGACTCGGCGACGCTGACGAAGGCGGGCACGCGGGCGTGCAGGTAGGCCAGGTAGAGCGCGAAGAGCGCGGGCGGGATGGCGAAGAGCGCCAGCGTGCGGAGATCGAGACGGCGCTCGCGCAGCACGGTAGCGGCCAGCAGCGGCGCCAACACCAGGAACGCCGCAAAGCGGGTGAAGCCCGCCAGCGTGATCCAGGCCAGGCACCAGCCGAGGCGGCCGCGCAGGAAGGCGAGCAGGGCGAGCAGCGCCAGGCAGAGCGCCAGCGGCTCCGGGTGCGACGAGGCCGCCATGGTGAAGAGGCGCGGGTTGCCGACCGCGAACAGCGCCGTCGGCCAGAGTGCGGGTGCGCCGAGCTCGCGGCAGACCGCGTAGAAGATCGCGGTGGCCGCGCCCGCGGGCAGCCACGACGCCAGCAGCAGCACGCCGCCCCAGTCGATCCAGGCGTCGGGAAGCAGCGCGCGGAGCAGCCATGCGAACGCCGGGTAGCCGGGGGCCTGTCCGGTGTAGTCGAGCCCGTCCGGCGAGAACGGAAGCGGGAACGAGCGCGCGATCTCCAGGTAGAGGTGACCGTCGAAGTACGCGCCGAGCTCGGAGAGCCCGACGCCGGCCCCGTGCGCCGAGATCAGCGCGGTGGCGACGTGCGCCCCGACGGTGATCGTGGCGATCGCGGCGCAGACCGCCATCGCGTACCCGGGCCGCGACTCATCGCCCCCAGGTTCGGGCAAGGGATCGTTACTTGCTCGTCTCGGCCGCCCGGTCGCGCGGCAGGCCGAGTCCGCGCTCGGCGATGATGTTGCGCTGGATGTTGGCGGTACCGCCGGCGATCGCCGACCCCAGCGATCCCATGTACTGGTTCACCCAGGCGCCCGTGCCGCTCACCGCCCCGGCCAGGCCGGCCCGCGCCGAGGGACCGACGAGTCCGCCGTCGCCGATCAGGTCGAGCGAGAGCTTCGCGATTTCGTGGCCGAAGTTGGTGGTGAACAGCTTGTTCATCGACTGCATGATGCCCGGATCCTGCCCGCGCGCCGAGTGCGTCAGCAGCCGGTAGCCGGAGTACTTGTGCGCCATCACGTAGCCCTCGAGCTCCGCGAGGCGGCGCCGGATCGCCGGATCTTCGATCGCGGGCCTGCCGCCGACCCGGCTGCGCTGCGCCAGCTTGAGGACGGAGCGGAACAGACCCTCGGTCCGCGACGCGTTTCCGATCATGTTCCGCTCGTGCTTCAGCGTGGAGCGCGACACGATCCAGCCCTGTCCGCGCTCGCCCACGATCCAGTCGGCGGGTGTCTTGGCGTCGGAAAAGAACACCTCGTTGAAGTGCGAGTCGCCGGTCATCTGCTTGAGCGGGCGCACCTCGATGCCCGGCTGCTTCATGTCGATCAGCAGGTACGAGATGCCGGCGTGCTTGGACACGTCGGGCTCGGTGCGGCAGAGGCAGAACATGTAGTCGGCGGCCTGCGCGCCGCTCGTCCAGATCTTCTGCCCGTTGATCACCCACTCGTCGCCCTGGAGCTCGGCGCGGGTCTGCAGCGAGGCCAGGTCGCTTCCCGAGCCGGGCTCGCTGTAGCCCTGACACCAGCGGATCTCTCCCCGCATCGTCGGGCCGATGAACTTCTCCTTCTGCCACTGGTCCCCGTGGTCGAGAAGGGTCGGCACCAGCAGGTTGGGTCCCAGGCCCATCGCCTCGCCCGGGGCCGCGGCGCGTGCGAACTCTTCGCTGATGATGGTCGCCTTGAGCACGTCGGGCTCCTGCTCGGAGCCGCCGTAGACCTTGGGAATGCGGCGGGCCAGGTAGCCCGCCTCGATGGCGCGCTGGCGGAACAGGGCGTGCCCCTGCTCGAGGTCGAGCTTGGCCTCGTCGCCCTTCAGTGGCCAGTGGCCGTCGAGGAAGCCCTTGACCTCGGTGCGGAACGCCTCGTACTCGTCGGTGTATCGGAGATCCATAACTCCGCGTCTTAGCAGGGAGTCCGTCGTTCCGTCAAGCGAAGACCCGGGCGCGCTAGAATGCCTGCGTGGGCTGGCTCTATCTCTTGCTGAGCGCGTTGGGCGCGGCGTTCACCGTCAACGTCTGGCGCCCCAACGCGTCCCACCCGGTACTTTCGACGGTCTCCTGGCTGGCGGGCTGGCTCACGGGTGAGTTGGCGCTCCACGCCATCGCGTTCCAGGTGGTGGTCACGGGGGTCTTCGCGGTCTTCGGGGCGTTCGAGGACGGCGCCGGGCGACTCGGGCTCGCGGTCAGCGTCGCATCCTGGGCCGGGCTCGGCGTGGCCTACATCCGCGGCGAGCGGGCGGGGGTGGCGGTCGAGCGGGCGCTGCGCGAGGGCTTCGGCTCCGCGGGTGCCGGTCCGCGCGCCGCGCACGACTGGAACCGTCTCGCCCTGCCCATCCCCAAGGTGCCCCCCGGCGTCCAGGTGCAGCGTGGCCTGCAGTTCGCCCGCGTCCGCGGCTCGAACCTGCGGCTCGACCTCTACCGTCCCGCGTCGTCCGACACCAGCGAGCGTAGCCCGCTGCTGCTGCAGATCCACGGCGGCGGATGGATCATGGGGGACCGCCGGACGCAGGCGCTGCCTCTGCTGCACACGCTCGCGGCGCGCGGCTGGGCCTGCGCGTCCGTCGACTACCGGCTGAGCCCCGCGGCGACGTTCCCGGACCACCTGGTGGACGTGAAGCGCGCGCTCGTCTGGCTGCGGCAGCAGGCCGACACGTACGCGCTCGATCCCGACTTCGTGGTCGTGACCGGCGGGTCCGCCGGCGGCCACCTGGCGTCGCTCTTCGCGTTGACCGCGAACGATCCGGAGTACCAGCCGGGCTTCGAGTCCGCCGACACGGCGGTGCAGGGCTGCATCTCGTTCTACGGCGTGTACGACCTGGCCGACCGCGCGGGAGACTGGCCGCACGACGGGGTGCGGCGCCTGCTCGAGGAGCGCGTGATGAAGGACGCGGTCGAAGAGGACCCCGACGCCTACGAGCGCGGCTCGCCGCTCGCTCGCGCGGGCGCGCACGCGCCGCCCTTCTTCGTGATCCACGGAGACGCCGACACGCTGGTGCCGATCGGCCAGGCCCGCCGCTTCGTCGAGCGCCTGCGCGAGGTCTCGGACGAGCCGGTGCTCTGGGCCGAGATCCCCGGCGCGCAGCACGCCTTCGAGTGCTTCTGGTCCGCACGCACACACCGCGTCGTCGACGCGGCCGCACGCTTCGCGGACGAGCTGGCTCGCCGCCGGGCGGTCGAGGCTACTCCAGCACCAGCTCTCCGCGGGTCCGTGGCTCTCTGACGCGGAGCCACATGATCGCGAGCGCGGCGCCTTGGAACGCGAGCGCCACCCAGAAGACGGGCAGATAGCCGAACCACAGCGCGATCAATCCGCCCGAGACGGGACCGATCACCCCCACGATCTCGGCCGTCGTGTTCGTCAGGGCGATGCGCAGGGGCAGGTCCTCCCGCCCCCCGAACTCGAGCACCATGTTCTGCGCCGCCATCTGGAACCCGCCCATGCCGGCTCCGATGCCGATGAACACCAGCAGCAGCGCGACGAAGCCTGCGCTCGCGATCAGCGCAGCGACCGAGGCCATCCAGATCGCGATCGAAACCAGGAAGATCAGCCGGAAGCCGGTGCGGTCCGCGACCAGTCCCCAGAAGAGCCCCGTCGTGGTGCTCGAGAGCTGCCACGCGGCCGTGATCAGCCCGAGGTCGCCACCGTCGACGACCATCTGGGTCTTCGCGTAGAGGATGCAGAACGGCAGCGACATCTGCCCCATGCGCGCGCACGCGCGAGCGACCACGTAGCCCGCGTAGTCGCGATCCGCGCGCAGCAACGGGAGCGCGTCGCGCAGTCTTCCCGTTACGGACGTCCGTACGCGCACCGTCGGAGAGGCGGGCTCCTTCATCAGCAGGAGCGACGCCAGGCCCATCGTGGTGAACCCAAACGCGACCAGGAAGGTGACGGCGTAGCCGTTGCCGAGCACGTTCGGCTCGACCAGGTAACGCCCGCCCAGGTACGCGACGCCGGAGCTGACCAGTCCGGCCAGCGCGTTGCGCAGTCCCGACAGCACGCCACGGCGCTCGACGGGGATCACCTTGGAGCGGAGGACGTTGAAGATGACGCCCTGCATGCCCATGAAAAGGCCGAAGAGCGCGAGGAAGCCGCAGATGGCGGCGATGCGCAGGTTCCCGACCAGCAGCAGCCCCGCCAGCGCGAAGAACAGCACCTGCAGGCGCATGAGTGCGCCGACGACGAGGCCGAGACCGAGGACCCGGCGGCGGTGCTCGATCAGCGTCGCGCCGAAGATCGGCGTCAGGCACTGGCCCAGGGCCTGGGCGCCGCGCGCGAGGCCGACGACGAGGTCGGAGCCCGAGAGCAGTTGCAGGTAGGCGGGCACGAAGGTCGGGGCCTGCACCAGGCGGAAGCCCGTCTGGCCGAGCAGGCCGTGCAGCAGGTGCGCGGAGTAGTTCCGGGGCAGGTTCGCGTGCACCTGCTCGAGGAACTCGCGCTCGCTCGGGATGCCCCCTCCATCGATCGAAGAAGCAGGCGCGGCAGGAGTGGGGGAGGGCGGCGACAAGGCGCCGGATTCTAGCCTGTCAGCGGCTCCAGAATCACGAAACGCTCACCGCGTTCCCGTCGCGCCTTGATCCGGCTCAGGAGCGGAACGACCCCGTACTGCGACGCCTCGCGCACCGCGCGCTCGGCCGCTTCCGGGTCGCCTTCGGTCACCGTCTTTGCGATTCGCTCCAGGTAATCGACTTCGGTCGTCGAGTCGACATAGTGCTCCTCGACGAACCGCGCGAAGGGCAACGCCGCCTTCTGGATCGAGTTCCAGAGCATGCGGTGCCCCAGGTCGCCGCATGCCTCGAAGAGCACGTCCCAGTAGGCGATGCGAGCCGCGACGATCGCCCGCACGACGCCCTGGGCGGACTCGAGCTTCGCGATCTCGACATGCAGCACCTCGCCAGCCTCGGGGTGGGCTCCCGCAGCGAGCCGGGCCGCGGCGGTGCACGCGCTGATACTAAGCAGCAGCAGCCCGCGCAATGCTTCGAGATCGACCTTCCCCCCGGGCATGTCGACCAGCTCGGTCATCACATCGAGCGTTCCGGCGTGCCGGAAGTCGAGGATGCGCGTGGACTCACCGTGCTGGATCTTGATCAGGCCCGACTGCTCGAGGCGCTTCAGGGACTCGCGTACCGCCCCTCGGTTGACACCGAAGCGCTTGCTCAGCGCACGCTCCCCCGGCAACGTGTCACCCGGCGAGAGTTCGCCAGTCAGGATCTGGTGCCGCAGTTCGCGAAGTACCTGGTCGGAGACCGACACTCGCTCGTCGGTGGAAGTCACGTTCTGACCTTAGCGCGTCGAATGGTGGCTACCACCCCAGTTCCAGGGTCATCGGATTCGATGACGTATCGCAGCAGAGGAACTGTCCCGAATCGATACGGTCAGAGAGTCGTACTGATACCCCCGTCGACCGGAATCACCGCGCCGGTGATGTACGCGGACGCCTTCGAGGCGAGGAACACCGCCACGCCCGCCATGTCGTCCGGCACGCCTATCCGCTTTCGGGGATTGGTCCGGGCAATCGCGTCGCCCGCCGCCGCCAGCGTCGCGGCCATCATCTTGCTCTCGAACGGACCGGGGGCGATCGCGTTCACCGTGATGTCGTCGGGCGCCAGCTTGCCGGCGAGCACCCGGGTCAAGTGGTGGACGGCGGCCTTCGACGCCGAGTACGCGTAGGTCTCGAGGCCCGGCACCTTCAGCCCGTCGATCGAGCCGATGTTGATGACCCGCGAGGGCGAGTCGGGGCTGGCCGCATTGCGCAGGGCGGGTGTCAGCTCGCGCGTCAGGAAGAAGATCGACTTGACGTTGAGCGTCATGACCTTGTCCCAGCCGGACTCCGGGAACTGCTCGTACGGCTCGCCCCAGTTCGCGCCGGCGTTGTTCACGAGCACGTCGAGCGCCGGTTCGCGCTCGCTCATCTCGCGGGCCAGGCCGAGCACGCCGTCCTGCGTGGACAGGTCGGCGGGCAGCGAGAAGCAGTTCCCCGCCTTCGAGAGTTCGCCGGCGACGGTGTCGCAGGCCTCGGCGTTGCGCGAAGACACGTAGACGCGCGCGCCCCGCTCCGCGAAGCCGCGCGCGATCATCAGGCCGATGCCGCGGGACCCGCCCGTGACCAGAACCGACTTTCCTTCTACCGAGAACAGGTCGTCCAAGGGAACCTCCTCGCCGGGCGCCACTCGGGAGCCAGCGGGCCGCATGGTACCCTCGGCGCCAGCGGCCTGCCCAGCGGACCCTTCCGCGACGACGGCGCGGCCCGCGCGGAGGATCTGCCATGGCCGAGTTCTGCAAGGTCGAGCGCGACGGGCGCGTGACCATCGTCACCATCAACCGCCCCGAAGTCATGAACGCGCTGCACCCGCCGGCCAACGACGAGTTGGCGGCCGCGTTCGACGAGTTCGTAGCCGACCCCGACCAGTGGGTCGCGATCATCACCGGAGCCGGCGAGCGCGCGTTCAGTGCGGGCAACGACCTGAAGTACCAGGCCTCGGGCGGCAAGATGTGGTCGCCGGACTCGGGCTTCGCCGGCCTCACCGCGCGCCACGACAATGCCAAGCCGGTGATCGCGGCGGTGAACGGCGTCGCGATGGGCGGCGGCTTCGAGATCGCGCTGGCCTGCGACATCATCGTAGCGTCGGAGAACGCTATCTTCGCGCTTCCCGAGCCGCGCGTCGGACTGGCCGCGCTCGCCGGCGGCATCCACCGGCTTCCGCGCCAGATCGGACTGAAGCCCGCCATGGGAATGCTGCTCACCGGACGGCGCGTTCCGGCGGACGAGGCCGTACGGCTCGGGATCGCGAACGAGGTCGTGCCCGCCGACCAGCTGATGAAGGCGGCGCGCGGCTGGGCCGAGCAGATCCTGGAGTGCGCGCCGCTGTCGGTCCGCGCCAGCAAGGCCGCGGCGACGCGCGGCCTGGCCTTCGCAGGCGTCGAGGAGGCGATGGCGCAGCGTTACGACGAGATCGTCGCCATGTACGGGTCCGAGGATTTCATCGAGGGGCCACGCGCGTTCGCCGAGAAGCGGTCGCCGAAGTGGAAGGGCAAGTGACGTGAAGCTCTGCTGGTTCCACTTGATGCCGTACACGGATCTCCCGGACGACTTTCGCGAGAAGCACCCGGGGGTCTGGGTCGACATCGACTCGGGACTGCTCGATCCCGCGTTCGTACACACCATCTACAACGATTTCATGGACGAGCTCGAGCACGCGGCCGAGCAGGGGTTCGACGGCATCTGCGTGAACGAGCACCACTCGAACGGCTACGGGCTGATGCCGTCCCCGAACCTGATCGCGTCGACGCTCGCCCGCCGCACGCGCGACGCTGCGATCGTGGTCATGGGCAACTCGCTGGCGCTCTACAATCCGCCGACGCGCATCGCTGAAGAGATGGCGATGCTCGACTGCATCTCGGGCGGGCGGCTCGTCGCCGGGTTCCCCGTCGGCACGCCGATGGACACCTGCTACGCGTACGGGCAGAACCCGAGCACGCTGCGCGACCGCTACTACGAAGCGCACGACCTGATCATGAAGGCGTGGACCTCGCGCGAGCCGTTCACCTGGAACGGCCGCTTCAACAAGCAGCGCTACGTCAACGTGTGGCCGCGCCCGATCCAGAAGCCGCACCCGCCGATCTGGATTCCCGGCGGCGGCTCGGTCGAGACCTGGCGTTGGTGCGCCGAGATGGACTACGTGTACGCGTACCTGTCGTATTTCGGGTACAAGCGGGGCCTGGCGACGATGCAGGGCTTCTGGAACGAGATGGACGAGCTGGGCAAGGACCGGAACCCCTTCAGGGCGGGCTTCCTCCAGTTCGTCGGCGTGGCCGACACGCGCGAAGAGGCGATGAAGCTGTACCGTGAGCCGGCCGAGTACTTCTACGGCCGCTGCCTTCACATCGACCCGCGCTTTGCGGCGCCGCCGGGCTACACGACCGAGGCCAGCGTGCGCGCGCGTGTACGCTCGATGGTGTCGCAGGCGGCGGGGGCGGGCGGGGGGCCGGCGATCGCCCAGGACTTCGACCAGATCGTCGAGCAGGGCTACGTCGTCATCGGCAGTCCCGACGAGGTGGCCGATCAGCTGCGCACCGTCGCGACGTCGCTCAACGTCGGTCAGCTCATGCTCCTGCTCCAGTTCGGCAACATGAGCAAGGAGCTGACGATGCACAACTCCGAGCTCTTCGCCTCGAAGGTCATGCCCCAGCTACAGGGGCTGTTCGAGGACGAGTGGGAGAACGAGTGGTGGCCGAAGCCGCTCGCCTCGGGTCGGCGCGCCGAGCCTCGTCCGGTGGCGTCGTGAGCGCGGTTTCGGAGCGCAGCGTCGAGGTCAATGGACGGCCCTGCCGGGTCTGGGAGAAGGGCGACGGGCCCCTTCTCGGAGTGCTGCTCGGTGCACCGGGCGCGCTCGAGTGGTCGCCCTTCCTCGAGAGACTCAGCGCCGAGCGGCGCGTCGTCGTGCCGTCGATTCCCGGTTTTCCCGGCGGCCTGGGGCACGATCGCATCGACGGCCACGTCGACTGGATCGCGGCCACTCTCGACCTGCTCGAGGCCGCGGGGGTCGCGGGAGCCGACCTGGTCGGAACGTCGGTCGGAGCGACGCTGTCGATGGAGGCCGCGATCTTCGCGCCGGGGCTGGTCCGGCGCCTGGCGCTCGTCGCGCCGTTCGGCTTGTGGGAAGACTCCGAGCCGGTCACGGATGCGTGGGCCGTGAGGCCCGGCGACGTGAGCCTGCTGAGCGCAGCCCCCGAGAAGCTCGCCGCGGCCATGGCGGTGCCCGAGGGCGGAGACCCGATCGAGCACCAGGTCATGCTGCTGCGGGCCTCGGAGACCGCCGCGCGCCTGCTCTGGCCGACGACCGACACCGGCGTCGCGAAGCGGCTCCACCGGCTGCGCAACGAGACCCTGATTCTGTGGGGGAGCGAGGACCGGCTGATTCCAGCCAGCTACGCCAAGCGCTTCGCGAACGCGATCTCGGGACCGACGATCGTTCGGTCGATCGAAGGCGCGGGTCACGCGGCGTGGTTCGACGCGCCCGAGGCCGTTGCCGACGCAATCCTGGAGTTCCTACGCTAGCGGGGTGACCCGGTTCCCCGCACCCGACACTCCGTCGCCGTTCGCCGACGCGCTTCGCGACGGGCGTTTCCCCGTCGCGCTCGAGATCACCTCGCCGCGCGAGCTACGGCCTGAGATCCTGCTTCGCCGCGCGCGCCTGACGGACGGCCGCGCGCAGGCCATTCACGTCATCCAGCGAAGCGATCGTCTTCCGAGCCTGGAGGCCTCGCTGCTGCTGGCCGACGCGGGCTTCGAGGCGGTCTGGCACGTCGTGAACCGCGGCCAGGCGCGCGCCGACATCGAGTCCGATGCACGTCGCGCTGCGGCGGGCGGCCTGCGCAGCGCGCTCTGCATTCGCGGCGAGGGCACCGACAAGGACGGGCCGGCGACGCCACGCGTCCACGAGGTCGTGGCGTTGCTGCGCGACGTCTGTCCGGAGATGCGCGTCGGCGTGACCATGAACCAGTACGGACCGCGAGACCGCGTGCTGCACAACCTGCTGCGCAAGCTCGACGCCGGTGCGACCCTGGTGCAGACGCAGCCGGTCTTCGACGCGTCCCCGTTCGAGGCGTTGGCGGCCGAGGTCAGGTCGCGGGCGCCGTCCGCCGCGATCGTCCCGATGCTCATGCCCTGCGTGCCCGCAGACGCGGCGCGCCGCATCGCCCGAAGACTCGGCGTACGTCCGTCCGCGCACGGTTCGGAGGCCGAAGCGTGGGAGGACTTCTCGGCGAAGCTGCGCGCCCTCGCCGCCAGCCCGCTCGCGGACGGCGTCGCGATCCTGACCCCGCGCGCAGACCCGCCGGCCGGCTTCGCGGAGCGCCTCTGCGCGGCGATCGACGAAGCGCTCGACCGCTGATCGGCGCCGCGACGGTTCGACCCGGCGCTGCTGCGGTTCAAGACGGCGCTGCGACCGTTCAAGACGGCGCTGCGACCGTTCAAGACGGGACGGCGAGCCCTCGTTGCACCGCGGGCCGCGCGATGATGCGCTCGAGCCAGTCCACGACGCGCGGCCGGTTCATCAGCATGGGCGCCTTCAGGT
Source organism: Deltaproteobacteria bacterium (assembly GCA_019311115.1). Taxonomy (GTDB): domain Bacteria; phylum Myxococcota_A; class UBA9160; order SZUA-336; family SZUA-336; genus JAFDDB01. Next base: position 63,341 of record JAFDDB010000003.1, on the reverse strand, counting down.
TCAGCATGGGATGCAGCCAGCCCACGTGCATGATGTCGCCGATCGAGTACTCGCCCGCGAGATACTCGCGCCCGTCCTCGAGGATGCGGTCGAGCACGCCGAGCAGACGGTCCATCTCGCCGCTGAAGATCTCGATCATCTCCTGGTTGCGCTCTGCCTCGGGACGCCGGATCTGGGCCGCGAGGCGACCCAGGTTCGGCCCGATCCCGCCGGTCTGGAAGAACGCGTACTGGATGGCGGCCATGCGTCCGGCCGGGTCCTTCGGCAGCAGCCCGCCGTACTTCTCGGCCAGGTGCAGCAGGATGGCGCCCGACTCCCAGATGACGAGGCCGTCGTCCTCGAGGACCGGGATCTTGTGGTTCGGGTTCAGCGCCAGGAACTCGGGACGGAGCTGCGCCTCTTCTCCCAGGTTGACGGAGCGCACCTCGTAGGGGAGGTCGAGCTCCTCGAGCGCGATGGAGATCTTGCGGCCGTTCGGCGTGGCGGCGGTGTGGAGCACGATCATCGGACGTTCCTCCTCGACAGCATCATGGATGCCGCGCATCCGGCGGGGTTTCGCCCGGTCCTGGCTGCCCTTCTCGCTGGAGGGCGCTCTCGTGGCCGCAGACCCGGCAACGCACCCGGGACCCGCCGAACCACTCGGGAGGCAGCGGCACGGCCATCAAGAAGATCGCGCGCAGGATGCGGAGCGGCAGCGGCCAGTCGACGCGCTCCAGCTCGGCAGAACGGCACATCACGCAGCGCATCACCGCGGCTTCGTCCTTGCGCGGTTCGGCGGCGCTTCCGGGCGAGGCGAGCAGCGCCAGGGCCCGGTCCGCGTCCAGGGCCGCGACCTGGAGACCGACCCCTCCGCCACCCGCGCTGCTGCCGATCTCGTTGGTCAGGAAGGCGCGGATGCCCTCGGCCGCGAGCCGCGCGCGGGCGAGTTCCGCGGCGACCGGGGTGGGAAAGCTGCCGATCTGTACCAGGTCCGAGGCCATGAAGCTTCCGATTCTAGCGCGCCTTCCGCGCCCGTATAATGCCCGGCAACGCCCGACCAATGGGAGGACCCGATGTCCCCACGTTCGACCGAGAGGAGCGAGCCGGTCTCGCCCAGCAAGTTCGCGCACGTCGTGCTGCGGACGAAGCGCTTTCCAGAGCTGCTCGCCTGGTGGCGCACTCTGCTCCAGCCGGCGACGGTCTTCGAGAACGACTTCATCGCCTTCCTGACCTACGACGACGAGCACCACAGGCTCGCGATCGCGCGGATGCCCGGACTCGAGGAGCCGCCCGACCGCTCCGTCGGCGTGGACCACATCGCCTACACCTACGGGTCGCTCGGCGACCTGCTCCACACGTACGAGCGGCTCAAGAGCGGAGGCATCGAGCCGTACTGGTGCATCAACCACGGGCCGACGACGTCGATGTACTTCCGCGACCCCGACGGGAACCAGGTCGAGCTGCAGCACGACAACTTCTCTACTGCGCAGGAGCTGGATGAGTTCTTCTCGGGCGGCGCGTTCGCCCGGAACCCGGTCGGTGTCGAGTACGACCCGGAGAAGCTGCTCGGCAAGTACCAGGCGGGGGTGCCGCTCGACGAGCTGGTGCGGCAGGGCTCGGCATGAACGGCGCCGAGGGCCTGATCGCCTCCGCAGTCGCCTCCGGTGTCGAGGTCTGCTTTGCCAACCCGGGAACGACCGAGATGCAGATGGTCGGCGCGCTCGACAGCGTGCCCGGCATGCGCGCCGTGCTGACGCTCTTCGAGGGCGTGGCGACGGGCGCAGCCGACGGCTACGGCCGCATGGCCGACAAGCCGGCCATGACCTTGCTGCACCTGGGACCGGGTCACGCCAACGGCATCGCGAACCTGCACAACGCACGGCGCGCGGGAACGCCCGTGCTGGCGGTGATCGGGGACCATCCCACCTGGCACCTGCAGAACGACGCTCCACTCACCTCGGACATCGAGTCACTCGCCTGGCCGGTGTCGAAGTGGGTGCGGCGCGTGCAGACCGCCAAGTCGCTGCCCGGTGACGCGGCGGACGGGATCGCGGCGGCGCGCGCGCTGCGCAGTGGCGTCGCGACGCTGATCGTTCCCGGTGAGTGCGCGTGGGACGCGATCCCGGACGCGGCCGCGCGCGCCGCGCCGCCGTCGCCGCCCGTGCCGGCCGACGCCGCGATCGAGAGCGTCGCCCAGATCCTGTCGGGCGACGCACCGGCCGCGCTGCTGCTCGGCGGCGCCGGCCTGCGCGCCCGCGGTCTGCGCGCGGCCGCACGCGTGGCCGCGGCTTCCGGTGCGGTGCTGCTCTCGGACACCTTCATCTCGCGCGTCGAGCGCGGTGCCGGACTCCCCGAGGTCGCCAAGATCCCCTACTTCCCGGAGCAGGCGAACGACCTGCTCTCGCGGTTCGCGCACCTGGTACTCGTCGGGACCGTCGAGCCGGTCGCGTTCTTCGGCTACCCCGGGCAGGACGGCCGCGTCGTGCCCGAAGGCTGTGCGCTGCACGCGCTCGCGACGCCCGACGAAGACGTCGCCGCGGCGCTGGAGGCCCTGGCCGAGCGGCTCCGCGGCGCCGCGCCCGTAGCCGCAGCGTCCGCGTCCCGTCCAGCGGCGCCACAGGGCGCCCTCGACCCTGGCAGTGTCGGCGCCGCGCTGGCGGCGGTGCAGCCCGACGGGGCGATCGTGATGGACGAGGCCGCGACGACCGGCTTTCCCTACTGGGTCGCGTCGTCGGCGTGCCCGCCGCACGACTACCTGGGGCTGACGGGAGGAGCGATCGGCCAGGGACTGCCCTGCGCCACCGGTGCGGCCGTGGCCTGTCCGGACCGCCCGGTCATCGCCTTCCAGGCCGATGGCAGCGGCATGTACACGCTGCAGTCCCTCTGGACCCAGGCGCGCGAGGGACTCGACGTGACCACGGTCATCTGCGCCAACCGCGAGTACCGCATCCTGCGGGTGGAGCTTGCCCGGGCCGACATCTCCCAACCCGGCCCGCAAGCCCAGTCCCTGACCTCCCTGGCCGACCCCGCGCTGGACTGGGTCGCGCTGGCAAAGGGCATGGGCGTGCCCGGGGCGGCGGTCGAGACCGCCGAAGACCTCGTCCGAGAGCTGCAACGGGCCCTGGCCGAACCCGGGCCCCACCTGATCGAAGCCCGGATCTAGAAGCTAGGCGCCTTCGGGCTCCAAGGACCGGGGCGCGCCGAACTCCGGCGGCAGGTTCAGGACCTCGCCGGGAAAGAACTCCACCAGGAACTCGACCACGTCCCGCACCGAGACCACGAACACGGGACACCCCTTCGAGTCCACGACCGGCACGTGGCGGAAGCCGCCGACGGCCATCTTGTTGAGCACATAGGCGATGCTCGCCTCTTCGGGAAGCGACTCCGGCTCGGTCGTCATCACCTCGGAGAGCGGCAGGGTGGCCGGGTTGCGTCCGCGGTCGACGATCCGGAAGAGCACGTCGCGTTCGCTGAAGATCCCGAGCAGCGGCGTCCCCGCGGTTCCATCGCCCGTGACCAGCACGCAGCCGCGCTGCTCGCGTTGCATGGCGCGGATCGCATCGGTGACGCTGTCGGTCGGTGCGTGCACGAGCGGGCGCCGCGCCGGCAGCGTCTTCAGCGACTGGCCCAGCAGGCTCGCGTCGAAGGCGCGGTCGCTCGGCTTCCGGTCGTCGTAGTACGCCTCGTCGCCTGGGAGGACTTCGTCTCGGGTCGGCATGGCTCCCCTCGTCCGGGCGTACCCCGGACCCGTGCGGTCAGTCTCCAGTGTCTCAGGAACCGGCCCGCTGGCCAAGGACTTCGGCGCGGAGCCGCCGAAACGCGCGGAGCGCGGCTAAGAGCCCGCAACGAGCTGCACGAGCCCCTGCCAGAGCACGACCGCCAGGGCCAGGGGGACGGGGATGCGCAGCAGCCAGAGCCACAGCCCGAACCAGCGCACGCCCTCCGCGCCGGGCGTGACCTGTGCCATCGCGTCGGGCATGCGCCAGCCGACGAAGAGCGAGAGCATGAGCCCGCCGAAGACGAGAAAGAGGTTGCCGGCCACGGTGTCCATCCAGCCGAGAATGTCGGTGTCCATCGCCGGCGGAATCCCCAGCAGGGCGATCGCCAGCCCGAGCACGACCGCGGCGACCTTGCGCGACCAGCCGAACGAGTCGATGGCCGACGAGACCACGACCTCGAGCAGCGAGATGGCCGACGTGAGCGCGCCGACGAGCAACGCGGCGAAGAACACGAACGCCACGATGCGGCCCGCGCCGCCGAGCTCCGCGAATGCGCCCGGCAGCGTGATGAACAGCGCGCCCACCGTGCTCTCGCCGACCTGCGTCTGCAGCCCGAGCGCGAAGATCAAGGGGAAGACCGCGAGACCCGCCACGAACGCCACGCCGAAGTCGGCGAAGGCGACGATGACGGACTCGTTGGGCAGGTGCTCCTGCCGCGACAGGTAGCTGGCGTAGGTCAGCATGGCGCCCATGCCGAGACTCAGGCTGAAGAACGCCTGGCCCGCGGCCTGGCGCAGCACGTCGAGGCTGCGCAGCTTGTCGAAGTCGACCTCGAGGTAGAAGCGGTAGCCTTCGCTCGCGCCGTCGAGCGTAGCGGCATAGATGGCGAGAGCGCAGACCAGGGCGAAGAGCAGCGGCATCAACACCAGCGACACGCGCTCGATGCCCGCGCGTACTCCGCCCGCGACGATCACCACGACCGTCGCCATGAAGAGCAGGTGCCAGCCGATCGCCTGCGCGCCGGACGAGATCTCCCCGAAGTGCGCAGCCGGGTCGGCGGGTACGCCGACGAAGATCGCCTCGACCGTGTAGCGCGCGGTCCAGCCCGCGATCACGCTGTAGTAGGCGAGGATCAGGAAGCCCGCCGCGACGAAGAGCCCGCCGAGCGGCATCCAGCGCGGACCGCCGAAGTGCATCAGCGCCTGGATGGGGCTGCGCCCCGAGCCGCGTCCGAGTGCAAGCTCCGCGAGCAGGACCGGCAGCCCGATCAGCAGCGTGAACCCGACGTAGAGCAGCACGAAGGCCGCCCCGCCGTTCTCGGCGGTCAGGTACGAGAACCGCCACATGTTCCCGAGTCCGACGGCGGAGCCTACGGCGGCCAGCGTGAACCCGAGCCGGCTCGACCACTGCTCGCGCGAAGCCGGCTGGCTCATGCGAATCCCCCCTCCCCGCGGGGAGGGTACCCGCGGCACCCGATCAGCGCGAGAAGCTGGGGTCGCGCTTCTCGAGGAACGCGGCTGTGCCTTCCTTCATCTCGGGAGTTCCGCAGGCGTGCGCGAAGAGCCGCGCTTCGAGTTCGAGTCCGTCGGCCAGGCTCGGGTCGAGCCCGTCGCGAATGGCGATCAGTGACGCGGCTACGGCGCCCGGGCCCATGGCGAGGATGCTCTCGAGTACCGCGCGTGAACGCGGGAGCACCTCGTCCGGCTCGGCGATCTCGTTCACCAGACCGATGCGCAGCGCCTCGTCGGCGCGGATGATGTCGCCGCTCAGGATCAGCTGCGTCGCCACGCCGCGACCGACGAGCCGCGGCAGGCGCTGCGTGCCGCCGAAGCCGGGCAGGATGCCGAGCTTGACCTCGGGCTGTCCGAACTTGGCGCGCGATGAGGCGATGCGCATGTGGCAGGCCATGGCCAGTTCGCAGCCGCCGCCGAGCGCGAAACCGTTGACTGCGGCGACCACGGGCTTTTCGAGCCGCTCGATGCGCGAGAACACGCCCTGCCCGCGGCGCGCGAAGGCGAGTCCTGTCTGCGCGTCGAGTCCCGAGATCTCCTCGATGTCGGCGCCGGCGACGAACGCCCGCCCCGCACCCGTCACGATGACCCCGCGCACTGCGGCGTCCGACTCGACGGTTCCGACGACGTCGTCGAGTTCGCCGAGCACCGAGCTCGACAGGGAGTTGAGTGCGTCCGGCCGGTTGAGCGTGATCGTCGCGATCCCGCCGTCCGATGCCAGTTCGACCTGTGCCATCTACTGCGCTCCCTGGTAGCCGACACGAACGCGAAGCTCGTCGAGCGGCGTCTCGTGCAGGTACTCGCCCGCGGGGAGTCCGGCGGGGTTCTCGTCGCGGACCGCGCGCAGCAGCCCGATCAACACGCGGCTCACGTCGGCCTCGGGCACACGCGGGTAGAGCACGCGCCCCAGCCGCGTTCCCTCGCGCGAGCCACCGACCTGGATCACGTGGTCGTTCTTGCCGTACCCGACGATGCCGATCTCGGCGCTCGGCGGGCGCGAGCAGGAGTTGGGGCAGCCGGAGATGCGGATCACCACGTCGACGTCCCCGCACCCCGCGGCCTCGATCTCGTCCAGGTAGCGGGGCAGGGACAGTTCGGCGTCGGTCATCGCCAGCCCGCAGGTCGGCTTGGCCGGACAGGCCAGCGCCTGCCGACGCGCCACCTGCGGCAGCGCGTCCAACGGCACGCCGTGGTCGGCGAAGATCGCCTCGACGCGCGCCCGCTCGGCCGCGGGGACGTGGCAGATCAGCAGGTCCTGGTTCGGCGTCAGCCGCACGCCGGCGCCGAGTGCCGCAACCGCCTCGCGCACGGCGCTGCGTTGCCGCCGCGGGCCGTCGTCCCGCAGCCTTCCGCTCAGCACCGGGACGCCGAGCCAGTAGCGCTCCTCTTCACCGGCCTCGCGGTGCCAACCCAGGAAGAACCGGTTCGGGGGCAACGGCACGGGCTTTGCGTCCTTCAGCTGGATGCCGAAGCCCTCTCGCAGTTCGCGCTGCACGGTCTCGATTCCGAGCCGGCGGATCGTGTACTTCCAGCGCGCCTGCCGGCGATCCTTGCGCTCGCCGTTGTCGCGTTGCAGCTCCGCGAGCGCGCGCGTTACCGCCACGACCTGCTCGCGGGGAACGCGTCCCAGGTAGAGCCCCAGGTGCGCGGCGGTCTGTTCGTTGTTGTGCGTCACGCCGAGGCCGCCGCCGCTGTACAGGTCGTACTCGTCGCCCACGGCGCCGCCGTTCACGATGGGCATGAAGCCGACGTCTTGCGTCAGGATGTCGGCCGAGTTGTCGCCCGGGTGCGCGAACCCGACCTTGAACTTGCGCGGCAGGTAGTGCTTGCCGTACAGCGGCTCGTCGGTCGTTACCGGCTCGAGGCGCTTCGACTCCTGGTTCTCGATGAAGATCTGGTGGTAGGCCGCGCCTCCGGCGACCGGCGCCAGCTCGCTCGCGATCTCGTGAGCCAGGTCGATCGTCCGGAGGGGACGGTCGGCGACGAGGTCGTCTACCGGGCTGCACATGGTGTTGCGGTTCACGTCGCCGCAAGCGCCGAGGCTCGACATGACGTAGCCGGTGTTCTCGTACTCGCGGTTGAGCCAGCGCACGAGCGCGCCGAGCTCGCGGCCCGGCACGCGGTGGAACTGCACGCCCTGCCGGGTCGTGATGCGCAGCGTCCCGTCTGCAAAGCGGTCGGAGGCCTCGTCGACCGCCTTCCACTGGGCGGGCGAGAACTCTCCGCCGCCCGGCACGCGCAGGCGCAGCATGAAGGAGTGGGCGCCGACCTTGCGTCCCTCGACCCGCTCCTGCTGCTTGTAGATGCCGAAGAACTTGGACAGCTCCTTGGCATCGCCGCCGATCGTGTCGGTCTCGCCGCGCGTCATGGCGTCGAGTTCGTCACCGAACGAGTGACGCTCGCGGCCGGCGACCCAGAAGAGGCCGTCGCTGTTCGCCTTGAGGCGCTCGTTCTTCGACATCTTCGAGACGTCGGCGGACGAGAGGCTCACTGCGGGCTTGGCGGGCTTGGGAGAGGTGCCTGTGGTCACGATTCCACGGTAGCAGGGTCCTGAATTCGAGTCGATTTCCCGACTTTGGACGTCGGGAATTGAGGACTATGCGTAGTTGCCTGCCGCGGCGCGCGGATCCTCGGTCCAGGACCGGGCGTCGATCACGCGGACCAGCTCCATGCGCGGGATGCGCCTGCGTTCCCCCGCCACGTGTCCGACCACCAACAGCAGCGTGCGGTCATCGACCGGTCCGAGCACGCCCACCAGCTGCTCGCGGGTCATGCGTCCCCGCGGGCAGAGCACCGGCACGACTCCGTACGGAAGCGAGAGCTTGCGCCAGGTGTCCGCGAAGCGGGTCGGCGCAAGGATCGGTACGTCGGGTCGTTGGCGCGACAGCAGGCGCGCAGCCAGGCCGCCGCGCGACCAGGTCACGATCGCGCGCGCGCCGACGTCGCGCGCGGTCCGCACGGCCGCCGCGGCGAACACGTCGAGCTCGCGCAGCTCGGGCGAGAGCCCTTCAGGAGAGGGCGCGGACGGCCCGCCGAGGTGTCCACTGAAGATCGCCGAGGACGCGGTCTCCTCGATGATGCGCGCCATCGTCCTGCAGGCGCGTACCGGGTCGCGGCCCACGGCCGTCTCGTCCGAGAGCATGACGGCGTCGGTCCCGTCGAGCACGGCATTGGCGACGTCGGTGGCCTCGGCGCGCGTGGGCCGCGAGGCGCTCACCATCGACTGCAGCATCTGCGTCGCGGTGATGACGGGCCGGCCCGCCCGGCGCGCTGCCTCGACGATGCGCTTCTGCTCGATGGGGACGCGCTCGTACGGGATCTCGAGCGACAGGTCGCCGCGCGCGATCATCAGGGCGTCGGTGTGCGCCAGGATGTCGTCGAGATGCTCGAGCGCCAGCCCGGTCTCGATCTTCGCGACCAGCGGCGTGGGCCGCCCGAGGCTGCGCAGCTCGAGCCGCACCTGCGCCAGGTCTTCGGCGGTGCGCACGTACGAGACGCCGACGAAGTCGATCTCGAGCTCCGCCCCGAGCCTGAGCGCCGCGCGGTCCGCGTCGTCCAGGATGGGACGCGCGGACAGCCCGCCGGGCGCGTTGATGCCCTTCCGGCTCGAGACCTCGCCGCCGACCACCACGCCGCAGTGGATCTGGCGGCCGGAGATTTCGAGCACCTGCAGCTCCACCTGTCCGTCCGCGATCAGGATGGGGTCTCCCGGCCCGACCTCGTCCGTGAGCCAGGGGTCGGGGACGGGCAGGGTGCGGCCGCTGCCCTTGCTGGCGTCGCAGGCGATCGTGACGGCGTCTCCCGGGCGGAGTGTCAGCGGCGCCTCGAGCTCGCCGATCCGCAGCTTCGGCCCGGCCAGGTCCTGCAGGATGGCGATCGGGCGCCCGCGCTCGGCGGCCGCCCGGCGGAGCTGTGCCACGGTGTCACGGTGCTCGTCCGCGGAGCCGTGTGCGAAGTTGATGCGCGCCACGTCCATGCCCGCGTCGAGCATGCGCTCCAGGGTCTCCGCCGCACGGCAGGCGGGACCGACCGTACAGACGATCCGAACCGGGCGGGAGTTGCGCATGAACCCATAGCGGAGCATGGGGCCCGAGGCTGGAGCGCGACGGCTGCGGTAGAATCCGGCCGATCCATTACCGACCCATCAAGGACGAAGGCGGGCCCGCGGGCCCTTCAGGGAGAGCCGAAGTGACGACCAAGCGCGTGAAGGAGATCCTGTCCTGGTACGCCAGCGACAACCCCGGGACGCTGACGAACCTGGCGCGCCTGTTGAACCACGGCCGGCTCGGCGGAACCGGCAAGCTCGTCATCCTGCCCGTCGACCAGGGCTTCGAGCACGGGCCCGCGCGCAGCTTCGCCAAGAACGCCCTGGGCTACGACCCGCGGTATCACTTCGAGCTGGGCATCGAAGCCGGCTGCAACGGCTACGCGGCGCCGCTCGGGTTCCTCGAGGCGGGGGCGGCCGAGTTCGCGGGTGACATTCCGCTGATCCTCAAGCTCAACAACTCGGACTCGCTCTACGGTGGCGACGACCCGTGTCCCGCGCTGACCGGCGGCGTCGACGACGCGCTTCGGCTGGGCTGCTCGGCGATCGGCTTCACCATCTACCCGGGCTCGGCCTACCGCAACGACATGTACGGGCAGGTGCGCGAGCTCTGCGAAGAGGCCAAGCACGCGGGGCTCGCCGTCGTGGTCTGGTCGTACCCGCGCGGCGCGGCCATCTCGAAGGAGGGCGAGACGGCGATCGACGTGATCGCCTACGCCGCACAGATCGCGGCACAGCTCGGCGCCCACCTGATCAAGATCAAGCCGCCCACGGCCCACATCGAGCAGGACGCCGCGCGCAAGGTCTACGAGGCCGAGGGCATCCCGATCGGCACGCTCGCCGACCGCGTGCGCCACGTGGTGCAGAGCGCGTTCGCCGGGCGCAGGATCGTCATCTTCTCAGGCGGTGCGGCGCAGGGGCGCGATGGCCTGGTCGAGGAGATCCAGGGCATCGCCGACGGCGGAGGCTTCGGCTCGATCGTCGGTCGCAACTCGTTCCAGCGCCCCAAGACCGAGGCCATCGACCTGCTCCACTCCATCATGGACATCTACGCCTCGGCGTAGCTCTATTCGGTGGAAGCGCCGCTTCGCGGCGCCTGCCTGGTCGTCCGTGGAGGGGCGCCGCGCCAGCCGCCCTGCCTCGAACGAACGCACACGTCCGCCCCGCAGAACAAGAGTAGGATGGAAGCATGAATGAGATTCTTGGGAAGACGCTCTCCGAGTTGGTCGCGGCCGTTTCTGGGCGGGAAGTTTCTGCGGTCGAGGTGATGTCGGCCGTGCTCGATCGGATCGAGGCTACGAATGCGGATCTGAACGCGGTCGTGGCCATGCACGATCGGGAGCGGTTGCTCGCCGACGCGCGGGCGGCGGACGAGCGCGTGGCCCGGGGCGAGGCGCGGGCGCTCGAGGGGGTGCCGCTCGGCGTGAAGGACCTGGAGGACACCGAGGGGCTGATCACTTCGCACGGGTCGCTGCCGTTCAAGGACAACCTGGCGACGCAGGACACGGTGCAGGTGGCGCGGCTCAAGGCGGCGGGCGCGATCGTGGTCGGCAAGACGAACGCACCGGAGTTCGGTGCCACGGCGATCACCAAGAACCTGGTCTACGGATCGACGCACAATCCCTGGAACCTGGCGCACACGCCGGGCGGCTCGAGCGGCGGGTCGGCGGCGGCACTGGCGGCCGGCGTGCTGCCGCTCGTCACGTCGAGTGACGGCGGGGGGTCGATCCGGATTCCCGCCAGCTTCGTCGGCGCCTTCGGTCTCAAGACGTCGTACGGGCGCATTCCGAACGCGCCGAGCGCGCGCTGGGACTACGGAGACACGGCGGTGTCGGGTCCGACCACGAAGACCGTCGCCGACGCCGCGCTCTTCCTGGACCAGGTGGCGGGACCGTCGGCGCTCGATCCGAACTCGCTGCCGCATCCCGGAATCTCGTACCAGGAGTCGCTGCGCGCGGGGCTGCCGTCGGGCCTGCGGATCGGCTACTCGGCCGACCTGGGCTACGCGGTCGTGCAGTCCGACATCGGCGAGGCGGTCTACGACGCGGTGCGCGCGTTCGAGAAGCTGGGCCACAGCGTCGAGGACGTGACGGGGGGCCCGCCCCCGATGGGAAGCGAGTGGGGCGCGTTCGGCGCCTTCGAAATGGCGGCGCGTCTGCGCGACCTGCTGCCCGAGCGGCGCGAGGAGTTCGGCCGCTCGCTGATCCGGGGCGTACTCGAGGCGGACTCGTTCACGGCCGAGGACTTCGGCCGCATGCAGGAGGGGCGCGAGGCGCTCAACCGCTGGTGCGCCGACGTCTTCGATCGCTACGATCTGCTCGTGACCCCCACCATTCCCTACGACCCGCCGCCCGCGCGCGGGCCGTTCCCGACCGAGACCGAGGGGCGCAAGCAGCTCGCTTGGGGCGTGGCGTCGTTCACCATTCCCTTCAACCTGTCGTGGCACCCGGCCGGCACGGTCCGCGTCGGTCTGTCTCGCGCCGGGCTTCCGATGGGCATGCAGATCGTCGCGCCGCGGCACCGCGACGACCTCGTCCTGCAGGCGGCGCACGCTTTCGAGCGCGAACGCCCCTGGCACCCGGAGTGGCCGACCGCGGCCTGGGAGTGACATGAAGATCGCGCTCGCGGCGGACCACGGCGGCTTCGAGTTCAAGCAGAGGCTCTGCGAGGAGCTCGGGCGGCTGGGTCACGAGGTGGTCGACCTGGGTACGGACTCGACGGAGTCGTGCGACTACCCGGACTACGGCATCCCGGCGGCGCGCAGCGTTGCCGATGGCGACGCCGACCGCGCGATCCTGATCTGCACCAACGGCATCGGCATGTCGATGCTCGCGAACCGCATCCACGGTGTGCGCGCCGCGGTCGTCTACAGCGAGACGAGCGCCGCGGCGACCCGCGCGCACCACGACTCGAACGTGCTGTGCCTGGGCGGCGGCGAGTTCCCGGCCGAGGACCTGCTCAAGTTCACGACGACCTGGCTCTCGACCGCGTTCGACGGCGGCCGCCACGCGCGGCGAGTCGCCAAGGTCGAGGCGCTCGACCGCGGCTAGCCAGCGCAGCGCAGGCTAGCGCAGCTCACGTTTCAGGATCTTTCCGGTCGGGCCCTTTGGCAGCTCCGCTACGAACTCGACGATGCGCGGGTACTTGTACGCGGCCAGCCGCTCGCGAGCGAACGCGATCAGCGCTTTCTCGTCCAGTTCCTGCCCGGCGCCGAGTGCGACCACGGCCTTGACCTCTTCGCCGTGGCTCTCGTCCGGAACGCCGATCACCGCCGCCTCGACGATCGCCGGGTGTGCGTAGAGCACTTCTTCGATCTCGCGCGGGTACACGTTGAAGCCGCCCCGGATGATCATGTCCTTCTTGCGGTCGACGATCCGGTAGGAGCCGTCGGCGTCGCGGATGCCGATGTCGCCGGAGTGGAACCAGCCAGAGCGGATCGCGTCCTTGGTGGCGTCGGGCCGGCGGAAGTAGCCCTTCATCACGTTGTGTCCGCGGATGCAGATCTCGCCGCGCTCGCCGTCCTCGACGGGCTGGTCGCTGTCGTCGAGGATGCACATCTCGACGCCCCAGACGGGGTAGCCGATCGAGCCCGGCTTGCGGGGCTTGTCGCGCATGTTGAAGCACGCCACCGGCGACGTCTCCGACAAGCCGAAGCCCTCCAGGATCTGCACCGGGTACTTGTCCTCGAAGGCCTTCATCACCTCGACGGGCATCGCCGCTCCGCCGGCCATGCAGTACTTCAGGCTCGACAGGTCGTAGTCCCGGCCGCGCTCGAAGTTGAGGATCGCGAAGTACATAGTGGGCACGCCCGCGAAGAGCGTGACGCGGTCCCGCTGCATGACCGCGAGCGCGTCCTCGGGCGTGAACCGCGGCAGCAGGGTGAACGTGGCCCCCACGCTGATGGTCGCGTTCTGGATGCAGGTCTGTCCGAAGGAGTGGAAGAGCGGAAGCGTGGCGAGGGCCACGTCATCGCGAGTGAGTGGGAGCAGCCGCGACATCACGGTCGAACAGTTCAGGAGCAGGTTCGAGTGCGTCAGTTCGGCGCCCTTCGGCTTTCCCGTGGTGCCGGAGGTGTACAGGATGACGGCGGTGTCGTTCTCCGCCGTCAGGTAGGGGCCGTCGACGGGGTCCGCAGCGGCCATCCGGCCGAGATCCGCGTCGGGCGTGTCGTCCGCCCAGACCAGCGGGACGCCGGCCTCCGCCGCGCCGGCCTCGGCCGGCGCGCCGAAGAGCGGGTGGGCGATCAGCAGCTTCGCCTCCGAGTCCTGCAGGTGATAGGTCACCTCGGGCGTCGAGAGGAGGATGTTCAGCGGCACCACGGTGCAGCCCGCGTACAGCACGCCGAAGTAGGCCAGGGTGAATTCCGGGACGTTCGGAACCATCACAGCCACGTGGTCGCCTGGCTCGATCCCGCGCTCTCGCAACGCACCCGCAATTCCCCGGGCGGCACGGTCGAGGTCCGCGTAGGTGACGGTCCGGTCGTCGAGCCGCACGGCGACGTGGTCCGGGCGCTCGCGCGCCGATTCGGAGAGGATGATGCCGAGGTTCAAGGCCATCTGCGCGTCTCCCTGTTGCCGCCCGCGAGGGACCGCCGCAGCGTACCAGACGTCTCCGAGCCCGCGCGCCAGTTGCACACGAGTGCGTCCTTTCGATCCGGCTTCGCTCGGTGTAGGCTGCCCGCTCTGACCGCTTCCCCGCTCTGACCGCCTCCCGGAGGGACTGCAACGTGTCTCGCGTCTCGCTCTCTTGCTTGATGACCGCGCTGCTCTTCGTGCTCGCCCCCGTGGCGTTCGCACAGGAGGCGCCGGAGAAGACCCCGTCCGAGAAGAACCAGAGCGAGAAGACCCAGAGCGAGGCCGCCGCAGGGGACTCCGACATCGCGGGTGGGCGTGACATCAGCGCGAAGCGCGACGTGAAGCTCGTCTGGTCCGAGATGGTGCAGATCCGTGACAAGATGATGGAGATCGAGAACGAGCGGAAGGACATGCGCGCGGTCACGCTATCGCCGCAGGAGCAGGCGCTGCTCGTGGCCTACTCGAAGCGCCTCTACGACCTGACCAAGGAGCTCGAGGTCCGGACCCGGCCCTCGCTCGAGGGCGCGTCGCTGGTGAGGGTGCGCCGCGCCCTCAAGACGGTTCACGCCGCGCTCAGCACGATCCGCGGGCTCGCGGCGGGACCGATCCACCGCGAGCTGCCCGAAGAGCTGCGCGTACTGTCGATCTCGCTGAAGGGGCTGTATGCGTCGTTCGCCGATCCGGAAGTGCTGCTCGGGCCCGAGGGGCTGCCGGCCGCCGACGACCTGAAGTGGCAGGGCCACGCCGGCCAGTCCTGACCGCACGTCGCTCCCCGCCTCCCTCCCACGGAAGCCCTAGCTGCGGGGCATGGGCGTCCCGCCCAGCTTCAGTACGCGCTGGAACTCCGGCCGCGCCAACGGCACGACCGAGAGCCGCGACTGGCGCACGAGTGCGACGTCCTTCAGCGCCGGGTCGCCCTTGATCTGCGCGAGCGTGACGGGCTTGTTCAGCGGCCTCACGGGTTCGACGTCCACCGCCACCCAGCGCGGGTCTTCGGTCGTCGGGTCGGGGTAGCCCTCGCGCGTTACGCGTGCGATCCCCACGACCTCGCGGGCGTCCACCGAGTGGTAGAAGAGCACCAGGTCGCCGCGCTTCATGGCCGCCAGGTTGTTGCGCGCCTGGTGGTTCCGCACGCCGTCCCAGAGATCCTCGCCCTCGCGCACGAGGTCGTCCCAGGAGTACGCGCCGGGCTCCGACTTGACCAGCCAGTACTGTCGAGCCACGACGCGCCTCAGGCGATCTTCGCCACCGAGGCGGGAAGGTCCTTGGCTACCCGCACGATCGGGATCCCCGTCTGGGTGTTCTTGTGCATCTCGTGCATGCAGCGCCCGAGGTCCTCGAAGGGATAGACCTCCGAGTGGATCGTGGGCTTGAACACCGAGCCGTACAGCGCGGTCGCGGCCTCGCAGCCGACCGGCGTCTCGTAGTGCGTGTGATCGATCGTGACCTGCTTCACGGACTGCAGCGTCGAGTTGTACGTCACCTCTTGAGACAGCTGCCAGCCGGCGCTCACGTTGACGCCGCAGCGCGCAGCCGCGGCCAGGCCCGCGGCGAAGACCGGCCCGCGCAGCATGTCGCAGACGATGTGCGCCTGCACGCCGTTCGTCAGGTCCCGCAGCTTGCGTGAGAACTTACGCACGTCGTCGCGCGTCGCGAAGCGGTTGTACTCCTTCTGGTCGATCCCGACGACTCCGAACCGCTCGAGCGCGGCGCGGCGCGCGTCGCTGCCCGCGCAGAAGAAGGCGTTGTGTCCCTCGGCCCTCGCCAGCATCAGGAAGAGTTCGCCGACGCCGCCCCCGAAGCTCAGGACGTTCAGCGTCGCGAGTTGCTCGCGCGAGACCTTGACCCGGAAGATGCCGAGCGCGCGTCGCCACAGGTGGTACGCCGTCGGGGCCCGCAGCGGGAGCGCCGCGATCTCCCACAGGCTCAGCCCGCAGTCGACCGGCGCCTTGACCAGCTGCCAGTCTCCCACCACGGCCTCTTCGCTGTACCAGCCGATCGAGTCGTCCGCGTCGTAGGCCCAGATCCGGGTGGGATAGCCGTACTCGTCCGGGCCGCCGTTGCAGTGGGTCAGGACGATGTCACCCGCTGCGAAGCGCGTGACGTCCGAGCCGACGGCCAGCACCTCGCCGACGGCCGAGTTGCCGGGGTAGATCTTGCCGCCGCGGGTCTCGGCGATGTTCACGGTGTCCGCCAGGACCGCGTGGTCCACGTTGTGCTCACCCGAGACCGCGAGGATCTTCATGTGCACGTCACTGCGCCCGACCTCGCGCAGTTCGAGATCGTCGAGCCTGAGCACCCGCGAGATGTCGACCTGGTCGAAGTCCCCGCCGGCACGCTCGCTCTCGGCGGCGACGTCTTCGGCTCGAATCGAGTAGGCGCGGGTCTTGGGCATGGCTTCGCCTCCGGGGCTGCGGGATGGGGCTTCGGCTCCGCCGCGATGGGCGAGGCCGGCCGATCATGGGGCCTCGGCCGGGGGGCTTCAAGTCCCATGTGGTCCGACGAATTGTGTCAGTATGGCGACAGGGTTGGGGACCCCCCGGAGGCTGGAATTGCACGCCCTGAGCGGAAAGCGCGCACTCGTGACCGGCGCCTCGCGCGGGATCGGGCGGGGCATCGCGCTGGCGCTGGCCCGGGCCGGCGCCGACGTGGCGATCGGCTACCGGCGCGACGAGGGGGCCGCGGCCAGTGCGGTCAAGGACATCGAGGCGCTCGGCCGCAAGGCCACCGCGCACGCGGCCGACGTCCGCGATGGCGAAGCCGTGCGGGCGATGGTCCACGCCGCGCACGCGGCCCTCGGCGGGCTCGACATCGTCGTCGCCAACGCGGGAGTCGCGACGCGCTTCCAGCCGCTGCACGAGGTGGACCCGGGCTACTGGGAGCGCATCATCGGCATCGACCTCGGCGGTGTCTTCCACACGCTCCACAGCGCCCTGCCCATCCTGCGGGAGCAGCGCTCGGGCGTGATCCTCACCGTCTCGTCGATCGCCGCAGACGCCTGCGGCGCGAACGGCGGTCCGTACGTCGCGGCGAAGGCCGGGGTGAACGCCCTGACCAAGGTCGTGGCGCGCGAGAACGCGGATCGTGGCATCCGCTGCAACGTGATCGCCCCGGGCCTGATCGCGACCGACATCGCGGACGGCATGGTCGAGGAGCATGGCGACGCGATCGTGCGCGGGATTCCCCTGGGACGGATGGGCGAGTGCGACGAGATCGGCCAGCTCGCCGTGTACCTGGCGTCGGACGCGGCCGCCTGGATCACCGGCAAGGTGTTCCGCATCGACGGAGGGCAGTGGTGAAGCCGGTCGAGGAGACGGGGCGCCGGGTGCTGCCGGACGCGGTCGCGGACCGCATCCGCGAGGCCATCCTGGATGGGGAGTTCGCCCCGGGCGACCGGCTCCCCCCCGAGCGCGAGCTGGCCGAGCAGCTGCACGTGAACCGCAGCTCGATCCGCGAGGCGCTGAAGAAGCTCGAGCAGCTCCGGCTGGTCGAGATCCAGCAGGGCTCCGGCATTCGCGTGTGCGCGATCGAGAACGCCAGCTTCGACCTGGTCTGGGACCTGATCGCACGCTCGGGCACGCGGGACCGGCGCTGGATGGAGGGTCTGCTCGAGCTGCGCGAGGCGCTCTTCCCCGGAATCGTCCGCGTGGCGATGAACCGCGCTTCGCCTGCGGACCTGCGCAAGACCGCGGCCAAGGTGCACGAGTTCATGCAGCGGGACTACTCCGACCGGGAGTTCATCCAGCTTCTCCGCACGCTCCAGGACGACCTGGCCGAGCTCACGGGCAATCCCGTGCTCAAGATCTTCTCGAACGCCCTCCAGCGGGGCGCCGACGCGACTCCGGTGGAACGGTGGCTCAGCGCGGAGCGTCGGAAAATCACCCCGCTCGTGCTGCGCGTAGCGGTCGCGGTAGAAGCGGGCGACGTAGACACGGCCGAGCGCGCGACGCGAGAGATCACGCGCCGCGTGAACCAGGCGGTGATCGCGGCCATGACCCGCGAGGAGTCGGAGCATCTGCCCAACGAGCCCTCCTGAGGTTGACCACCCCCCCGGCACCGCGATACATAGCCGGGGTCCTCTGAACCTCGACGAGCCGCGGAACCTCCCGCGTGCAGGAGCCCTCGCTTCATGAACTCACAGCGCCGCCGCAGCGACCGTCCGCTCCAGTTCCTCCGTGGCTTCCTCAAGAACCCCAAGGAGGTCGGGTCGGTCATCCCGAGTTCGCGTTTCCTGACGCGCCGCGTGCTGCAGTGTGGCGACGCGGCGAGCGCGCGCGTGATCGTCGAGCTGGGTCCGGGGACCGGAGTGCTCACGCGAGAGATTCTCGAACTCATGCCCGAGGACGGGAAGCTCATCGCGGTCGAGCTACTGCCCGAGTTCGTCGACCTACTCCATCGGTCCTACCCGGACCCGCGACTCACTCTGTACAACGGCAGCTCGGCCGACTTGGAGAAGGCGCTCGCCGAAGCGGGCGAAGCGCAGGCCGATCTCGTCGTGTCGGGAATCCCGTTCTCGACCATGGAGCGGGGCGAGGGCCGCCGCACGCTCGAGGCCGCGAAGCGCGTACTCGCGCCCGGCGGCCGCTTCGTGGCGTACCAGTTCCGCAGCGCCGTCCGGCGCATGGCCGAGCCCGTCTTCGGTCCGGCCGAGACGCGTTCGGGCTTCTGGAACCTCCCGCCGATGCGCATCTACACGTTCCGGAGGGACACGACTCCGGCCTGACGCGCCGTGGTATCTTCGGGCGGCATGGGAGACCGGCCGACGAAGAGCGAGCTACTCGAGGCGGTACGGCGCTTTCTCGACGAGGATCTGCTTCCCGAGCTCGAAGGCGTGCGGCGCTTCCACGCGCGCGTCGCCTCGAACGCGCTCGGCATCGTCGCGCGTGAGATCGAGCAGGAGCCCGACGCGCTGCCCGTGCGCTACGCGAAGCTGGCGGCGCTGATGGGGCGGGCCGGCGAGGCTCCTTCCGACCTGGCCGGGCTCGACGCGGCCGTCGACGAGCTCGAGGCCTCTCTCTGCGAGCGGATCCGGCGCGGCGACGCGGACGAGGCGGCGTTCCGCGCCGAGGTATTCGCGTACCTGCGCGAGAGCGTCGGCCAGCGCCTCGCCGTGGCGAACCCGACGTACCGCTAGAGGTCGCGCCGATTGAACGCCGCGGTCGTCGCCCTGCTGGTCATCGGGTGCTTCCTGCTGGCGTACCGCTTCTACTCGCGCTTCCTCGCGAAGCGCGTCTTCGGGCTGCGCGCCGACGAGCTCGTGCCTTCGCGCGAGCTCGAGGACGGGGTCGACTTCGTCCCGACGCGCCTCAGTGTGCTCTGGGGCCACCACTACACGTCGATCGCCGGGGCCGCGCCGATCGTGGGGCCCTCGCTCGCGGTCATCTGGGGCTGGGTGCCGGCGCTGCTCTGGGTCGTCGTCGGGACGATCTTCATGGGCGCGGTGCACGACTTCGCGGCGCTCGTGATCAGCCTGCGGAGCCGCGGACAGTCGATCGGCGAGATCACCGGGCGCGTGATCAGCCCGCGCGCGCAGACGCTCTTCCTGCTGGTCATCGCCACGCTGATCTGGATCGTGCTCGCCGTGTTCGCCTTCATCATCGGGACGCTCTTCCACAGCTACCCGGCCGCGATCTTCCCGATCAACGTGCAGATCATCGTCGCCCTGCTGCTCGGGTGGCTCGTCTACCGGCGCGGGGTCGGCATCTTCGCTCCGTCGGTGGTGGGCTACATCATCCTGCTGGCCGCCGTCTTCCAGGGGCAGGGCGTGGCCCTGGCGTGGCCCTGGCTCGGCGAGATCTCGGTCGCGACCTGGGTCTGGCTGCTGCTCGGCTACTCGTTCGTGGCGTCGGTGCTTCCGGTCTGGCTGCTGCTCCAGCCGCGCGACTACCTGAACTCGCACCAGTTGATCACCGGGATCACCGTGCTCGTGCTGGGGCTGGTGGTCCTGCAGCCCGAGATCCAGGCGCCCGCGATCAACCCGGACCCGGCGGGCGCTCCGCCCATGCTCCCCTTCTTGTTCATCACGATCGCCTGCGGGGCCATCTCGGGCTTTCACGGGCTGGTCTCGTCGGGCACGACGTCGAAGCAGGTCGGTTGCATGACCGACGCTCGCCCGATCGGTTACGGCGGGATGCTCGGGGAGGGGACGCTGGGCCTGCTCGCCGTTCTGGCGACCACCGCGGGCTTCGCGAACGCCAGCGAGTGGCACGTGCACTACGCGAGCTGGGGAGCGGCTTCCGGCCTCGCGCCCAAGCTGGAGGCGTTCGTCAACGGTGGAGGGCGCTTCGTCGCCGAGCTGGGCGTGCCGGTCGACACGGCGCGCACGTTCATCGCCGTCATGGTGATCGCTTTTGCCGCGACGTCGCTCGACACGGGTGCGCGAATCCTGCGGATGATCATCTCCGAGCTCGCCGGCATCTACGGCGTCAAGCCGCTCCGCAATCGCTATGCGGCCGCCGCGCTCGGCATCGGCGCGGCCACGCTGCTCGCAGTGACTCAGGCCGGGGGCAAGGGCGGGCTCATCCTGTGGCCGCTCTTCGGTACGACGAACCAGCTGGTGGCGGGGCTCACCTTGCTGGTCGTGTCGATCTGGCTGCGGCGGCTCGGCCGGCCGTACGTTTACACGCTCGTCCCGATGGTCTTCGTCGTCGTCGCCACGCTGCTGGCGATAATCGGCGAGGCGCGCGCGCACTTCGCCGCGGGCAACTGGCTGCTCGCGGGGTCGAGCTCGCTCATCCTGGTCCTCGACGTCTGGATCCTGCTCGAGGGTCTGCAGTTGCTGCGCCGCGACCGGGGCGAGCCGGCGGCCGCGTGAGATGGCCGTCTACCTGGTACGCCATGCAGAGGATCGCGCCGCGGCCGAACTCCGGTTCGGCGACCAGGGCCTGACCGAGCGCGGTGTCGAGCAGGCTCGCGACCTCGCGGCCGGCTTCGCGGGAGTTTCGCTCCGCGGCTGCCTCGTCTCCCCGTTGGTCCGCGCGGCCGAGACGGCGGAGATCCTCCTGGAGGGCAGGGACCTTGCGGTGGAAATTTCCCCCAGCCTGGCCGAGGGCGAGACCGGCGAGTTGACGGGCCTCTCGTTCGCGGACGCCGCGCGGCGCTACCCCCGCGATTTTGAACGAGGTCACAGCGTGGTCGCGCGCCTCGCCGCAAGTGGCCGGACCGCTCCGGGTGGCGAGTCGCGCGACGCGTTCGTGGCCCGGGCCGCGCAGGTGCGCAAGCGCCTCGAGCGCGAGCTGCAGTCCGAGGGCGATTCCCTCCTCGTGGTCTCGCACGGGGGGCTATTGAACTACGCGCTGCAGCAGTTGCTCGGCATGCCGGTCCGCGACGAGGTCCCCTTCGGCTTCGACCACTGCGGCGTGCTTCGCCTGGTGAACTACCGCGAGCCCCCGGGGTTCGGCAGCTTTCCCATGCTCCGCTTCGCGCCGCTCGCCGGTTCGCGCTGATCGGTATCTGCAAATTACTTGCATCTCACCGGCGCGATGGACTACACCTTGCGCCGGCCATGGGATCCCCCAAGCGTCTTATCCCCCTCGCTACCGCTCTGTGCGCGCTCGTGGCTGTTGCCGCAGGAGCGGCGGCCAGTCTCTACTCGTACACGGACGAAGAGCTCGCCGGCGAAGTGCAGCCGATCGAGTTCAGTCACGCGGTGCACGCGACCAAGCTCGAGATCGAGTGCCTGTACTGCCACACCGCTGCGGACAAGGGCCCGCACGCCACGATCCCCGCGGTCTCGGTGTGCATGGGCTGCCACCAGTGGGTGAAGGAAGGCGAGTCGCCCGGTAGCGCCGAGGAGATCGCCAAGATCGCCAGCTACTACGAGAGCGGCGAGTCGATCCCCTGGCTGAGGATCTACAACTTGCCCGAGCACGTGCAGTTCAAGCACATGAGGCACGTGCAGGCCGGCGTGGAGTGCCAGCGGTGTCACGGACCCATCCAGGAGATGAACCGCGTCTACATGACGCCGGACACGGTGACGCGGAACCACAGCCTCTGGCTGCCCGCGGCCAAGCTCGAGATGGGCTGGTGCATGGACTGTCACCTCGAGATGGGCGCGGCGGACGACTGCACCGCCTGCCACTACTGAGACGAAGCCGGGGACCTCGGACACGATGCCTGAGCTCGACCGCAGGAACTTTCTGAAGATCGCGGGTCTGTCCGCGGGTGCAGTCGCGACCGCGGCGTGCAAGGAGCCCGTAGAGAAGGTCATCCCGTACCTGAACCAGCCCGAGGAGATCATTCCCGGCATACCCACGCACTACGCGAGCGTGTGCCGAGAGTGCCCGGCCGGCTGCGGGATCGACGTGAAGACGCGCGAGGGCCGCCCCATCAAGGTGGACGGTCTGCCCGCCGACCCGACGAACGGCGGAGTCCTCTGTCTGCGCGGCCAGGCGAGCCTCATGCGCACCTACGATGCCGCGCGCTTCCCAGGCCCGATGAAGCGCGGCGATGACGGTGCGCTCGCGCCAATCTCCTGGGACGACGCGCTCACCGAGCTGTCGGCGAGGCTCCAGCCGCTCGTCGGCACCGGGAAGATCGCCTTCCTGGGCGGACTCCAGACCGGCGTGACCGACTCGATCGTCGACGGCTTCATGAAGGCGGCCGGCTCGTCGAACCGCGTGCGCTACGAGGTCTTCGGCTACGAGGCCCTGCGCACCGCGAACGAGAAGCTCTTCGGACGCGCGGCCGTCCCGCACTTCGCGCTCGATCGCGCCGACGTCGTGGTCGCGTTCGGAACGGACTTCCTCGAGACCTGGCTCAATCCGGCGCAGAACGCGCGGCTCTGGGCCGAGGGCCGCAAGGGCGGCAAGTCGTACGCGGCCTACGTGGGGCCGCGGCTCGGCCTCTCCGGCTCGAACGCCGACCAGTGGATCGCGCCGGAGCCCGGCACCGAGATCCTGATCGCCGCCGCGCTCGCGCGCGAGGTCGCTCGCCGCAAGGGCGTCTCGCTCGGCGCAGCGGGCAACGCGATCGCCAAGCACTCGATCGCCGACGTGGCCAAGGCCACCGGGATCGAGGCGGCGGTGATCGAGAAGCTCGCCGGACGCATCGCATCGGCGAAGTCGCCGGTCGCGCTGCCGCCCGGCAACGAGCTCCAGACCGTGAACGCATCGGGCTTCGCAGCCGCCGTGCAGCTGCTGAACGTGGCGAGCGGCGCCATCGGCCGCACCGTGCTCTTCGGGCCCGACCACAACCTGTCGCGGCTCGACCGCTTCGAAGACGTGAAGGCGCTGGCGGGCAAGCTCCGCGGCGGCGAGGTCGCGGTGCTGCTCGTGCACGGCTCGAACCCCGTCTACTCGGCGTCGCAGACCGGCTTCCAGGACGCGATGAAGACCAAGGGGCTGTACACCGTCAGCTTCGCCAGCTCGAACGACGAGACGACGGCGCTGGCCGACCTGGTCCTGCCGGACCACACGCCCTACGAGGCGTGGGGTGACGTGGAGGCGGTGGTGGGCGTGCACAACCTGCAGCAGCCGACCATCCGCCCGCTCTTCGACACGCGCCAGACCGGCGACGTGTTGCTCGACCTCGGCACGCGGCTCGGTGCCGGGCCGGAAGGCTCGGTCCAGCAGAAGCTCCGCGACCACTGGGGCGAGAGCTTCGACACCGCGCTCGGCGCGGGCGGCAGCTTCTCGCGGGTGGCGGACTCGCCGGTCTCCTTCAGCGGGAATGCCGGCGGCCTGTCCTTCGACGCCGCGCCGATCGAGGGCAAGGGCGACCTGACGCTGCTCGTCTACCCGTCGGCGAGCTTCGGCGACGGACGCAGCGCGCGTATCGCCATGCTCCAGGAGATTCCCAACCCGGTCACGAAGACCGTCTGGGCGAGCTACGCGGAGCTGCATCCCGACACCGCGGCATCGCTCGGCGTCGGTCTCGGCGACGTCGTCCGCGTGACGACCGACACCGGCGAGGTAGAGCTCGCCGTCTTCCCGAGCGAAGCGCAGCGACCGGGTACGGTCGCGATCTCCGCCGGGCAGGGTCACATCCCGGTAGACCCCTCGATCGAGGGCCAGGATCCGCTCCAACGCCGCGGGACGATCGGCGTGAACGCCCTGGCGCTGCTGCCGGGCCGCCTCGACAGCGCGTCCGGTGCACTTGCCTGGCTCTCCACGCGCGCCAGCGTGGCGGCGACCGGCGAGAAGCGACTCGTGGCGCGCACGCAGACGACCTTCGACCAGGAGGGGCGCGGCTTCGCGCAGAGCACCACGCTCGCGGCGCTGGCGGGCGGCGGCCACGGCGAGGGCCACGCTTCCTCCGAGGAGCACGGCGGCGAGCACCAGGAGACCCCGCGCTGGGCGTCGGCCTCCCACCTGGAGACGGTGGACTTCGATCCGTCCAAGGACGCCCGCGATCCCGACTACCGCTGGGGCATGAGCATCGACGTCGACGCCTGTACGGGCTGCGGAGCGTGCACGGTCGCCTGCGCGGTGGAGAACAACACGCCGTCGCCGGGTGAAGAGGCCGTGCGCAAGGGCCGCGAGATGCACTGGCTCCGCATCGAGCGGTACGTCGAGCATCACGGCGGCGAGATCGAGTCCCGAAGCCTCCCGATGCTCTGCCAGCACTGCGGCGCCGCGCCGTGCGAGGCCGTCTGCCCCGTCTTCGCGACCTACCACAGTCCGGAAGGGCTGAACGTCATGGTGTACAACCGGTGCATCGGCACCCGCTACTGCGGAAACAACTGCCCTTACAAGGCGCGCCGCTTCAACTATTGGCCCTACGACTGGTTCATCCGCGAGCCCGAGCACCTGGCGTTGAATCCCGACGTGACCGTGCGCTCGAAGGGCGTGATGGAGAAGTGCACCTTCTGCGTGCAGCGCATCAACGCGGCCAAGGACACCGCTTCGGCCGAGAAGCGCAAGGTGCGCGACGGCGAGGTCGTCAGCGCCTGCCAGCAGGCCTGCCCGACCGGCGCGATCGTGTTCGGGAACTACAAGGACCCCGAGAGCCGCGTCAGCGTGCTTCGCCGTGAAGACCGCGCGTACTGGATCCTGCACCACCTGAACACGCGCCCCGCCGTGACCTACCTGAAGCAGATCTCGCGCCGGGACGAGGCGTAGGACTCGAATGGCTGCCATCACCGATCCGGTCCCCACTTCGCCCGAGGACTACAACGAGGGCATCCTCGCGGTCCTCGCGCCGCCGTCGCCGATCTACGTGGTCGCGGTGCTGACGATGATGGGACTGGTCGGGGCCGGCGCGGCCGCTCTCGCCTACCAGACCTACGCCGGGATGGGCGTGACCGGCCTCATGCACCCGGTCATGTGGGGCGTGTACATCACGACCTTCGTGTTCTGGGTCGGCATCGCGCACGCCGGAACGCTGATCTCGGCGATCCTCTACCTGTTCCGCGCCAAGTGGCGGAACGCGATCAACCGCGGCGCCGAGGCCATGACCGTCTTCTCGGTCATCACGGCGGGTCTCTTTCCGCTGATCCACATCGGCCGTCTCTGGAAGTTCTACTTCATGCTCCCGTACCCGAACCAGCGGGGGCTGTGGACGAACTTCAAGAGTCCGCTCGAGTGGGACGTGTTCGCGGTCGGGACCTACACGATCATCTCGATCCTGTTCTTCGCCGTCGGGCTGATCCCCGACATCGCAGCCGCGCGCGACCGGATCACGGACTGGCGCCGCCACCTCTACGGCGTGCTGGCACTCGGCTGGCGCGGCACGGCGGAGCAGTGGCGCCATCACTCACGCGCCGTCCTCCACCTGTCGGGGCTCGCCACGCCTCTCGTGCTGTCCGTGCACTCCGTCGTGTCCTGGGACTTCGCCATGTCGCTCGTTCCGGGCTGGCACACCACGATCTTCGCGCCGTACTTCGTGGCCGGCGCGATCTTCTCCGGCATGGCCATGGTCATCACGGTGCTGGTGCCCGTGCGCAAGGCGTTCTCGCTCGAGCGCTTCATCCGGGCCGAGCACTTCGACAACATGGGCAAGTTCATCGTGCTCACGTCGACGATCGTCGGTTACGCGTACGCCGTCGAGTACTTCATGGCCTGGTACAGCGCCAACCCGTACGAGCAGATGTCGTTCTGGCACCGCGCGTTCGGCGACTACTGGTGGGCGACCTGGATCATGATCACCTGCAACGTGATCGTGCCGCTGCCGCTCTGGCTCAAGCGCTTCCGGCTCAACATCACCTGGATGTGGTGCACCTCGATCCTGATCAACATCGGCATGTGGTTCGAGCGCTTCGTCATCATCACGACAGGCCTGAGCCACGAGTACGACCCCGCCGCGTGGGGTTACTACACGCCGTCCTGGGTCGAACTGACGATCCTCGTGGCGAGCTTCGCCCACTTCTTCATGTGGTTCCTGCTCTTCCTCCGGATGTTCCCGGTGATCGCGATCCAGGAGGTCAAGGAAGAGCAGTACGAACACGCGGAGGCACACTGATGGCCTCGGTCCTGGGAGTGCTGAAGAGTCCGGCCGAGACCGTGGGAGTGATCCACTCGCTTCGCGGCGCCGGCTTCGACGACCTCGAGGTGTTCTCGCCGATCCCGAGCCACGAGATCGAGCACGCCTTCAATCCGGCGCCGAGCGGGGTGCGCCTCTGGACGCTCATCGGCGGCCTGACCGGAGTCACGCTCGGCTACCTGATGACCATCTGGATGTCGTACGACTGGGAACTCGTGATCGCCGGCAAGCCCTTCGCCTCGATCCCCGCCTACACCGTGATCGCGTTCGAGCTGACGATCCTGTTCGGCGGAGCCCTGACCGTAGGGGCCCTGCTCGTGTACGGGCTGCTGCTCCCGAAGCAGAAGTCGCGCGGGTACCGGCCGAGCTTCAGCGTCGGCGACTTCGGCTGCGTCGTGGAGTGCCAGGCCGACCAGATCCCCCGCGTCCAGGAATTGCTGGAGAGCGCGGGGTGCTCGGAGGTGCGTGTTGTCGAGGGCTAGGCAGCTGGCGCTGCTCGTCGGGCTCGCGTTCGCGACCTCGGCTTGCTGGGAGCAGGTCGCTCCGACCTGGTTCGCGCAGATGAAGGAGCAGGTCGCGGTACAGGCGCTCGAGGGCCACCAGCCCTTCGATCCTCCGCAGGGGACGATTCCGCTCGGCGGGATGGAGCCGCGCATCGACTCTCCGGTGCCGGCGTTCATGCCGCAGGCCATGGCTCTCGTGAACCCGGTTCCCGCCACGGCGGCATCGGTGGAGCGCGGCAAGGTGGTCTACGGCATCTACTGCAAGGTCTGCCACGGTGACGACGGCATGTCGAACCAGGCGCAGGTGCCGGTCGCGCGGCGCCTCAGCGAGAGCGGCATGCCGCCGCCCCCGCTCCAGGCCGTGCCCGCCTACGTGGACGGGTTCCTGTTCACCAAGATCCGCTACGGCAAGCCCGGCATGCCTGGCTACCCGCAGATCCCGGCCGAGGATCGGTGGCACGTCGTGAACTACCTGCGCAAGCTGATTCCGAGGAACTGACCGGTGAGTATCGATCTGTCGAAGCCGAGGGGTCTCCCCGCCGTTCCCGCGGCGCTGTTCGGGCTGCTCGCCATGCTGGGCCTCGTCGTCTTCCTGGGCGGCGTGTCCAGCTCCGACGCCGACACGGTGAAGCGCACGTACCGCGTCTTCCTGCACAACTGGCTGCTCTTCGCGGCACTCTCGCAGGGCGCGCTCGTGCTCTCGGCGGCCATCCGCCTGACGAACGGCAAGTGGGCCGGCCCGGTGCACCGCCTGATCGACGCCCTGGGTGCGTTCGTTCCGCTCTCGCTGGTGTTGTTCATCGCCATCTGGGCCGGGCGCCACGAGCTCTTCGGCTGGACCCACCACGCCGTCTACGGCAAGGAGTGGTGGTACACGGAGAGCTTCACCTTCGGCCGCGACTTCTTCGCGCTGATCTGGATGACGTTCGTCTCCCAGGTGTACCTGTACCTGTCCGTGCGGCCGTCGCTGGGCGCGGCGCGCGAAACAGCCACGGGCTGGAAGGGCGCGCTGATCCAGCGCTGGACCGCCGGCTGGCGCGGCGAGGCCGCGGAGCGCGAGCTGGCCGAGCGCAGGCTGCGCAAGATGGCCGCGGTTCTCGCCCTCTCGTACGCTATCTCGTACTCGCTGATCGGCGTCGACATGATCATGTCGCTGTCGCCGCACTGGGTCAGCACCATGTTCCCCGCCTACTACAGCTGGGGCGGCTTCCTCTCCGCCATCAGCATGACGGCGCTCCTCTCGCTGATCCTGCGCAACTCGCGCGAGCTCACGGGCGAGGTCACGGAGAGCCGCCGGCACGACCTGGGAAAGATGGTCTTCGCCTTCTCGATCTTCTGGATGTACCTGTTCTGGTCGCAGTACCTGGTGATCTGGTACGGCAACATCCCCGAGGAGACCGGCTTCATCGCGGCGCGGCTCGGCACGCAGTTCCTGCAGGACACCTGGTACATGACCGGCTTCTGGACGCGCATCGCGGAGCCCTACGTGCAGATCACGCTGACCGCGTGGTTCCTGTGCTGGGTCATCCCGTTCTGGGTGCTGCTGGGCCAGAAGCCGAAGAAGACGCCGATCATCCTCGGCGCGGTCGCCAGCGGCTCGCTGATCGGCTTCTGGATCGAGCGCTACATCTTGGTGACGCCGTCGCTGGTTTCTCCGGAGCAGGTCCTGGCCGGTGCGCCGGTCACGCCCTTCGGCGGGATCGAGCTCGGCATCCTGGCGGGCTTCATCGGGCTGTTCTTCCTGTGCTTCCTGGCGTTCGGCTGGGTCTTCCCCGGCGCGCTGCCTCCGCAGGACGCCTGACCGGCCCAGCGTCTTCGTCGGCCGTTCGGCTCCGGGCCCCGTCGCAGATGATGGGCGAGGGGTCCCGCGGGGCGAATTGCCTCCGCCGTCCGTTTCGGAGACCCTAGTCGTCTTCACGTACCGGGGGAGCGCTTCATCGACATGTGGAGGGAGACTTGAGCGAGCGCCTGCGCCGCATCGCCGTGGTGAACCGTGGCGAGGCCGCCACTCGTTGCCTGCGAGCGATCCGCGAGCTTCGCGCGGAAGAGGGCTCCGACCTGGTCGGGATCGCCCTCTACACCGATCCCGACCGCTTCGCGCCCTTCGTGCGCGAGGCCGACGAGGTGATCTCGCTCGGTGCCGCCCTGCGCGGACCCGCGGGTGGACCGCTCCGTCCCGCGTACCTGGACCACGAGCGCGTGCTGGCCGCACTGCGAGCGACGCGCGCCGACGCAGTGTGGCCGGGCTGGGGCTTCCTGGCCGAGGATCCTTCCTTCGTCGAGAAGCTCGAAGCCGCGGGTCTGGTCTTTCTCGGCCCCGCCGCCGACACGATGCGCATGCTCGGCGACAAGATCGAGTCGAAGCGGATCGCCGAGTCGGCGGGGGTGCCCGTCACCGCGTGGAGTGGCGGTCCGGTCGCGCTCGACGACCTGCGCTCGCATGCCGACACGATCGGTCTTCCGCTCATGCTCAAGGCGACGGCCGGCGGCGGCGGGCGCGGCATCCGCCGCATCGATAGCGTCGACCAGCTCGAGGCCGCGTTCGAGTCCGCGACGCAAGAGGCCGCGAACGCATTCGGCGACGGCACGCTCTTCCTCGAAGCCTGCATCACGGCCGCGCGCCACATCGAGGTCCAGATCGCAGCGGACGCGCACGGCGGTGTGCTCGCACTGGGACTGCGCGACTGCTCGGTGCAGCGCAAGCACCAGAAGGTCGTCGAGGAAGGGCCGCCTCCGGGCATGTCGGCCGGGCTGGCGGACGAGATCCGGGAGGCGTCGGTCCGCATGATCCGCAAGGCGGGCTACGTGGGCGTGGCCACCTGTGAGTACCTGCTGACCGACGACGGGCGCTTCTTCTTTCTCGAGGTCAACCCGCGCCTGCAGGTGGAGCACGGGGTCACCGAGCTGCTGACCGACTTCGACCTGGTCAAGGCGCAGATCCACATCGCACGCGGGGGGCGCCTGCCGGACGAGGTTCCCGAGCAGCGCGGCCACGCGATCGAGGTGCGCGTGTGCGCCGAGGACCCGGCGGAGAACTTTGCCCCGAGCCCGGGCCGCATCGCGCTGCTCGAGCTTCCGGCGGGGCCCGGCATCCGCGTCGACTCCGGCGTCGCCCCCGGCGGCGAGATTCCGTCGGAGTTCGACTCGATGGTCGCCAAGGTCATCGCCTACGGCGCGACGCGCGACGAGGCCCGCTCGCGCCTGGTGCGCGCCGTGTCGGACATGGACGTCGTCATCGAGCGCGGAACGGTGAACAAGGGCTTCCTGCTCGACATACTGGATCATCCGGACTTCCGGGCCGGCAGGTGCCACACCGCCTGGCTCGAGGAGGCGGGCATCGCGAGCCGTCCCGAGCCGGTGGTGGAGGCACTCGTCGTCGCGGCGACGCTGACCTATCAGCGAGAGCGCGAAGCCGTGCGCATGAACTTCTTTGCCGAGGCGGCCCGCGGGCGCCCCCAGAACGTCCCGCCGTCGACGGGCCGTGCCATCGACCTGGTCTACGCGGGAGCATCCTATCGGCTGGTCGTCTACGCCGTCGGTGGCTGGTCGTACCGGGTCCACCTGGGCTCGCGCGTCGCGCAGGTGCGCGTGCTCGAACTGGGGCCGCACCGGCGTCAGCTGATCATCGACGACCAGCGCCACGCGGTCCTGTTCAGCGAGTCCGACGTGGAGATCCGCCTCGAGATCGACGGCCGCTTCCACCGCGTCGAGCGCGACGTGGGCGGCAAGGTGAGAGCGCCCGCGCCGGCGCTGGTGATCGAGGTCGGGGTGAAGGCCGGTGACGCGGTGCGTGCCGGCGACCGGCTGGGGCTGCTCGAGGCCATGAAGACCGAGACCGCGTTCTTCGCGTCGGTTTCGGGAACGGTGCGCGAGGTACTGGTCCGCGGGGGCGAGCGCGTGTCGGCGGGCGACGTCATCGTCGTGATCGAGCCGAGCGTTGAGGGCGGGCGCGACGAGACCGCGGCTGTCGAGCCGCTCGAGCTACCCGCACGCGAGGATCCCCTCGACGTCTTCTTCGACGAGAAGACGGGCCTGCCCGACCTGCGCCGTGCGGCCGGCAGCTCGACCGTGGGGCGCGCGGCCGCGATCGGCACGTTGCGCTCCGAGACGCGCCGCATCCTGATGGGCTACGACGTGAACCCCGAGCGTGCGGACCGGCTCGTCGCGCTCTTCGAGGCCCGGGTGGCGGACGTCGCGCCCGAGCTGGTCTCCGAGCTGGCGCAGATCGCGACCGCGGTCGAGATCGTTGCGGACATCGAGGCTCTCTTCAGCCGCACGCCGAGCCGCATCGACGGCGAAGAGGAGTTCGGTCCCTCCAACGACGTGCGCATGGCGATGTACCTGCGCCGGATCGGCGCCGAGGGTGCGGGCATCGACAGCGAGTTCCTGGACCAGCTGCGGCGCGTGCTCGCGCTCTACGAGATCACCTCGCTCGAGCCCACGGCGGCGCTCGAGCGCGCGGTCCTGCGCCTGTCGGCCACCCGCACCACCCTCGACCTGCGCCACCGCCTGGTGATGGCGCTGCTCCAGCTGCTCCTGAGGCTCGGCACCGAGAGCGAGGTGTTCGAGCGCTATGCCGAGCTCGCCGACGCCCTCGAACGGCTGGCCCTGTTGCGGGGTACGGTTCCTCCCGGGGTCGCGGACCTGGCCGCGCATGCGCGGTTCGTGCTCTTCGAGCGCCCGCGCCGGGCCGAAGTCAGTCGTGCGGCCGAGCGGCCCGAGGTCGACCTGGCTCTCACCGTCGTGCCGCCGCCCGACGGGACGGACCTGGAGGAGATCGCCGCGCGCATGGGCGTGACGCCCGAGGAAGCCCGCCGCATCGAGCTCTGGCGGCTCGAGCAGTTCGACCTGGAGCGCGTCGAGACCTTCGAGGGTGTCTTCGCCTTCCACGGGCGGGCGCGGGACCAGAGCGGCGACGAGCGGCTCTTCTGCTTCGCCGAGATCGACGACCTGGGCCCGGACATCCCCGGCAACCCCGACCGCTCGATCTTCGACGAGCGCTTCCACGAGGCGATCGAGGCGCTGCGCTCGCTGCAGGGGAGCCGCGACCCGACGCACCGGCTGCATTGGAACCGCCTCTACGTGACCCTGAGGCCGCCGATCGTGCTCACGGGCGAACTCGTGTCCGACACCATCCGGCGGCTGGCTCCCGAGACCGGCCACCTGGGCCTGGAGCGCGTCGTCGTGCGCGCGGCGACCGTTCCCGCGGAACGCCTCGACGCCGAGCCGCGCCTGATCGAGATCATGACGGGCAACCCCTCGGGCGGACGCGTCGAGTCCGCTGCGCGCGTTCCGCACCGGGAACCACTCGCGCCCGCCACCGTCTACGAGCGACGCACGGCCGCCGCGCGCGCGCGTGGACTCATCTATCCGTACGAGATCGTGCGCATCTTCACGGCGGAGCCGTCCGAGGTGGAGCCCCGGCCGTCGATCCGGCTGGCGGCGGGGACCTTCGAAGAGCATGACCTGCAGGACGGACGCGCGGTCGCGGTCGACCGGCCCGCGGGACGGAACACCTGCGCCATCGTGTTCGGGATCATCACCACGCCGACGGCGAAGTTCCCCGAGGGCATGCGCCGCGTGCTGATCCTGGGCGATCCCAGCTTCGGGATGGGCGCGCTCGCCGAGCCCGAGTGCGCGCGCATCGTCTCGGCCATCGACCTGGCCGAGCGCGAGGAGCTTCCAGTCGAATGGGTGGCGGTGTCGTCGGGCGCGCGCATCGCGATGGACAGCGGCACCGAGAACCTCGATGCCACCGCGCGCGTCGTGCGCCGCATCGTCACCTTCACCGACGAGGGTGGTGAGATCAACGTGATCGTCGCCGGCGTCAACGTCGGCGCGCAGAGCTACTTCGACGCGCTGGCGACGATGGGCCTGCAGTCGCGCGGCGTGCTGATCATGCTTTCGAACAGCTCCTCGATGGTGCTCACGGGACGCGCGGCGCTCGAGATCTCGGGCGGAGTCTCGGCCGAGGACGACATGGGAATCGGCGGATACGAGCGCATCATGGCGCCGAGCGGACAGGCGCAGTTCCAGGCGAGGAACATCGGCGACGCCTACCGGATCCTGCTGCAGCACTACGCCGCGACCTACCGGGCGCCGGGCGAGGACGCACCGCGCCGATTCGAGACCTCGGACGAGCGCGACCGCGACCTGACCACCGAGAGCTACGAGGGCGAAGAGGACTTCCGCACCGTCGGCGAGGTGTTCTCCGACGAGACCAACCCCGGCCGCAAGCGACCGTTTGCCATGCGCCCGATCATGCGCGCGCTGATCGACCAGGATGCGGGCTTCCTCGAGCGCTGGCGTGACTGGGTCGGGGCCGAGACCGCCATCGTCTGGGACACGCACCTGGGCGGCTGGCCCATCACACTGATCGCCGTCGAGAGCCGGCCGGTGCCGCGCAACGGGCACGTACCGAGCGACGGTCCGGACGCTTGGACGGCGGGCACGCTCTTCCCGCTCTCGTCGAAGAAGGTGGCCCGGGCGCTCAACGCTTCGAGCGGCGTCCGCCCGGTCGTCATCCTGGCCAACCTGTCGGGCTTCGACGGCTCACCCGAGTCGATGCGGCGCGGCGTGCTCGAGCTCGGTGCCGAGATCGCACGCGCCGTCGTGCGCTTCGAGGGGCCGCTGCTCTTCACCGTCGTCTCGCGCTACCACGGCGGCGCCTACGTGGTCTTCTCCAGCGAGCTCAATCCCGAGATGCACGCGTCCGCGCTGACCGGCTCGTACGCATCGGTGATCGGCGGCGCCGCCGCCGCGGCCGTCGTCTTTCCCCGCGAGGTGCGGCGGCGTGCGAACTCCGACCCGCGCGTCACCGAGGCCCGCGGCCGCGTGGCCGAGGCCAGCGACTCGGACACGCGCATCGCGCGCCGTGCCGAGCTCGACCGCGTGCTCGGCGAGGTGCTGCTCGAACGCCAGGCCGAGGTCGCTGCCGAGTTCGACTCCGTGCACACGGTCGAGCGGGCACGCGACGTCGGCTCGCTTCAGGAGCTGGTCGAGCCCCGCGCGCTGCGCCCGTCGCTGATCGCGCTGCTCGAGCGCGGCTCCTCCTAGCCTAGCCGAAGGAGAGGGAGTCGCCGTCGTCCGACAGGCGCCGGTAGTAGCAGGTGGCGCGCGTCTTGCCTTCGGCGTCGGCGGTGTGGCAGACGCCGCCGCGCGGGCGCACGCGGTAGAGCAGCGAGTTCTGCTCGCAGTTCGTGCGCACGTCGACCAGGTCGAGCACGTCGCCCGAGGACTCGCCCTTGCGCCAGAGTTCGTTGCGCGACGTGGACCAGAGCACGGCCTTGCGCGTGCGGAGCGTCTCGCGGAGCGCCTCTTCGTTGGCGTAGGCCACGTAGAGCACGTCCCCGTCGTCGGCGTGCTGGAGGACCACCGGAACGACCGCCTGCCCGGTCCCGCCGACCTTCTGCAGCTTGGAAAAATCGAGCTGCAGCCCGGTTCCCTCCTCTAGCGCGTTCATCGCCTTGCTCTCCCGTGCGCAGGTTCGAGCGCCGCATTGCGGGCGCGGCGGACGGGCAACATACTCCGTCGCCGGGTTTTTCCCAACAGCGCAGCCGGAGAGTGGAGATGTCGAGTCGGGTCTGGGGCGTGGTCGCTGCAGCGGCGGCACTGGTCCTGGGAGCCTGCGCTCCATCGGACGAGACCCCCGCAGAGCGCGGACGGCGCGTCTACCTGGCCAACTGCACCGCCTGCCACAACCTGAACCCGTCGGTCGAGGGCGTGATGGGCCCCCGCGTGCTCGGGGCTTCTCGCGACCTGCTCGAGGCGCGAGTGCTGCGCGCGGGGTACCCGGCCGGATACACGCCCGCGCGAGAGACGACGCTGATGCAGCCCCTGCCGTACCTGGCGCCCGAGATCGACGCCTTGGCGGCGTACCTCGGTCCGGCGGTGGGCGGCAAGCCGCCCGCCGCCGGAGGAGGCGGCTAGAGCATGATCGTCGCGACGAGGAAGAGAACGACCGTCAGGCCGAGCCCGAAGTGGATCGTGCCCGAGACACTCCCCAGCGGCTTCTGGGTGGCGGGCGGGCCCGCCCAGATGTTCGCCTCGACCAGCAGCACGATCACGAGCATGGCGCCGAGGTAGGGGCCGTAGCTCGGCTCGGCCTTGTCGACGATCGTCAGGTGACGGGCCGCGCCCATGAAGAACAGCATGGGCAGTGAGAAGAGCGTGTTGGTGCGCGACGCGCGCGCCGCGATCGGGGCCTTGGCGGCGGCCGCCTCGTCGGCCTGGCCGCCCGCTGCGGCCGCTTCGGCGTTGGCAATCAGCCCCTGCTGGATCGGCCAGATGACGAACCACACGTTGAACCACATCAACGTGCCCATCGTGCCGCCCGTCAGGACCAACGCGTAGTACGCCATGCTCCCGGTGCCCGCGACCATGTGCGTGATGATGATGGTCCAGCCGGTGAGGAACGTGAACATCGCCCCCCAGCGGAACCACCACAGGGCGTTCGGCACCAGCCCGCGCATCATGGCGCTGCGCGCGGTCCCCCCCAGCTCACTCCCGAAGAAGGGCGTCTGGATGAAGTTGAAGTAGTAGAGCACTCCGATCCAGGTGATTCCCGCCAGGAAGTGCAGCCATCGCAGCAGGAACAACCCCCCCTCGGTCGACAAGAGTTCCATTCGCCTTTCCCCCTCCCTCAGGTTTGCGAACGCGTGAGTCGCGTTTCGCGCGCGCGGACAGTATGGCGCGTCATTGGATTGGACCCGCGCCTGCTTGTCAATCCCCGGCGCGGGGGCCTCACCACGGTGCGCCTACGGTCGCCGAGCGAGCCACTCCAGAAGCGCCTGGACGCCGTCGACGTTCGGCAGGCGGCGCAGCGCCGAGGTCTGTTCGTCCAAGGGGCCGATCCTGAACGTGATGCCGAGCCCGCGCAGCACCCGGAAGGCGTCCTCGTCGGTGTGGTCGTCGCCGGCGTACACCGTGCGCACGCTCTCCGACCACGCGGGGCCGTAGCGCGCGCGCAGGATGTGCAGCACCGCGTGGCCCTTGTCCCAGCCGATCGGAGGCCGGGCCTCGACCGCGCAGTGGGCGTTCCGCGCCTGGAAGCCGGCCCGCTGGATCAACGCGCGAATCTCCTGTGCGAACTGCTCGTGCTGCGCCTCGTCCGCCTCGCGGTAGTGGACGGTCAGCGACGCCCCCTTCTCCTCGACCCAGGCGCCCTCGATGCAGACCTGTTCGAGCCGCGGCGCCAGCTTCTCGAGGCGGCCCACGTAGTAGGCCACGTCGTCGTGACGGAAGGGCGCCAGGTCCGGGCCGAGGATCTCCAGGCCGTGGTTGCCCGCAAAGGTCACCCCCGGAACCGGCACCAGCTTCTCGATGTCGGAGAGCGCGCGGCCCGAGATCAGCGTCACGTCGGTGTCCTCGCGCGCCGCGCAGGCTTCCACGGCCGCGCGCATGCTCGGTCCGAGCACGGCCTCGCTGGGGTGCCGGCGAAGCGGCGTCAGCGTCCCGTCGTAGTCCAGGAAGAGGGCCAGGCGGTGGTCGGCGACGAAGCCTCCGAGCCAGGCCTCGAAGTCCCCGTCAGTCACCGGGGCGAGCTTGACGGCGGCGGTCCGCGCCGCAGTCAGGAAGCCCTCGACCCACTGGTCCACGTTGTGCTCGCGCTCGCGGCGCTGCAGCGCGACCATGCGCGAGCGCCGCTCGGGCTCCTCCATCGTCAGCGCCCGGTGGATCGACTCCGCGGTGCCGTCGCGGTCGAGCGGGTTCACGATCACCGCCTCGCGCATCGTTTCGGACGCGCCCGCCAGCTGGGACAGCACGAGCACGCCGGGGTCACCGACCTGCGACGCTACGTACTCCTTGGCCACCAGGTTCATGCCGTCGCGAATCGGAGTCACGAGCGCGACGTCGGCGTCGCGGTACAGCGCCGACAGGCGGCTCTGCGAGACCGAGCGGTACAGGTAGCGGATGGGTGACCAGGTGGCGGTGGCGAAGCGGCCGTTGATGCGCCCGACCAACTCGTCGATCTCGCGCTTCAGCTCCTGGTACTCCGCGACCTGGTCGCGGCTCGGCACGGCCACCTGCAGCAGCACCACGTCCTCGCGGTGCTCCGGGTGGAGCTCCAGCAGGCGCTCGAACGCGCGCAGCCGGTGCGGGATGCCCTTGGTGTAGTCGAGCCGGTCGACGCCCAGAACGATGCGTTGGCGCCGCAGCTCCGAATCGCTCGGCGTGTTCGTCGCGCGCTGCTCGAAGCCCTGGTAGTCGATGCCGATCGGAAAGGCCGCCACCTGGACGGTCCGGTCACCGTGCTCGATCAGGCCGGAGCGCAGGTCGACGCGCGCCGAGAGTACTCGCTGTACGCAGTCCAGGAAGTTCTGCGCGTAGCCGCGCACGTGGAAGCCGATCAGGTCGGCCGCCAGCAGTCCGTGCAGCACGTCGCGGTTCCACGGCAGCATGCGGAACACGTCGTGCGGCGGAAACGGAATGTGCAGGAAGAACGCGATCCTCGCCTCGGGCACGCGCCGCCGCAGGTGGAGG
The DNA here is from genome assembly GCA_019311115.1 of Deltaproteobacteria bacterium. GTDB lineage: Bacteria > Myxococcota_A > UBA9160 > SZUA-336 > SZUA-336 > JAFDDB01. The sequence continues at coordinate 26,108 of JAFDDB010000003.1, read as the reverse complement.
GGCGCGGTGGTGAGCTGGTAGTCGTGGATCCAGATCACTTCCTGGTCGTGCGTGTCCTCGGCGGCCCGTTCGGCGAAGCGCGCGTTGACCTGGTCGTAGACCTGCCAGTCGCGGTGCTCGAAGCGCGCATGGCTCGGAAAGCAGTGGAAGAGCGGCCAGAGCGTGGCGTTCGAGAAGCCGTGGTAGTAGCGGTTGACCTCGTTCGTCGAGAGCTCGACCGGCACGATCTCGAAGGGATCGTCGGCGTCGGAGAGCGACTCGCCCGGCTGGAGCTTGAGCCCGGGCCAGCCGATCCAACGGCCGCCGCGGCGCGTCAGCACGGGCTCGAGCGCGCTGACCAGCCCCCCGCTGGAGCGCTTGCGCTCGAGCACCCCCGAGACCCGCTGAAGGGTGACCGGGAGCCGATTGGAGACGATGCGGATGGGGCCGTCCACGGCCCCAGTCTAGTAGACCGAGATGGCGTCGGGTCGGACGCTGGCCCAGACGCGCGCTCCGGGCGAGAAATCGGGCAGGTGGACGCGCTCGGCCGGAAGCTCCGCCCGGAAGCCCGCCGGCTCTTCCAGCAGGACGCGCACGTGCTCGCCCTCGAGCTCGATCGAGTCGATCCGGGACGGCCAGGTATTGACCCGCTCGTCCGGCTTGTCGCGGTGGAGCGTGATCGCGCCCGGCCGCACGGTCGCAAAGGCCTCGCGGCCCGTCCCGTCGGCGATGCGCCCGACCTCGAAGGCGAGTTCCCCGCACTCGAGCCGCGCCGTGCCGCCCTCGCGCACGAGACGGCCCTGGAGCAGGTTCGTGCCCGCCAGCCGCGCGACGAAGGGCGTGCGCGGGCGGCTGCGGACCTGCGCGGCCGGCCCGGCCTGGGCCACGCGGCCGCTCTCGAGGACCACCAGGTGGTCGGCGAAGAGCTGCGCCTCGAGCGGGTCGTGCGTGATCAGCAGCCGCACGCCCGGGAACTCGCGCAGCGCCTGCTGAAGGACGTGGCGGGTGCGCGCGCGGTTCTCGACGTCGATGGCGGAGAGCGGCTCGTCGAGCAGCAGCAGCCGGGGCTCGACCGCGAGGGCTCGTGCCAGCGCCACGCGCTGGGCCTCGCCGCCCGAAAGCTCCGCGGGCATGCGGTCCGCCAGGTCGCCTACGCCGAGCGCCTCGAGCAGGCCCTGCACGGCGCTCCGCGCCACGCGGCGCGGCTCCCCGCGGGCCCAGCGTCCGTACGCCACGTTGTCCAGCACGGACAGGCCCGGGAACAGCCAGAGCCCCTGGAACATGACGCCCACCGGGCGGTGGCGCGGAGCCACGTGGATCCCGTCGCGCGGGCGCTCGAGGACGCGGTGGTCGAGCAGGATCTCGCCGTCGTCGATGCGCACCAGCCCGGCGAGCGCCTCGACCAGCGTCGACTTGCCGGAGCCGTTCGGTCCGAGCACGACGACGGTCTGTCCGGCCTCGACCTCGAGCGAGGCGTCGAGCCGGAACTCTCCCCGGCGCAGGCGAAGGTCCGCGCGCAGCGTCACGTGCCCGGCCTCTGTGCCCGCAGCAGCGCCAGCACGCAGAGCGACACCGCCAGCAGCAGGATTGCCAGCAGGAACGCGTGCTCGGGGCGCGTCTGCAGCGTCTGGTAGATCGCGAGCGGGACCGTCTGCGTGCGTCCCTGCAGGTTGCCGGCGAACGTGATCGTCGCGCCGAACTCACCGAGCGCCCGAGCCCAGCTCAGCGCGATTCCGGCGAGCAACGAGGGACGGATGGCCGGCAGCACGACGCTGTGGAAGATGCGCCAGCGCGACGCGCCGAGCGTCGCGGCCACGTCCTCGAAGCGGCGGTCCGACTGCACGATGCCCGCCTCGAGCGTGGTGATGAGGAAGGGCGAAGCCACGAACGTCGCGGCGATCACCGCGGCCAGCGTCGTGAACGGCAGCGTCACGCCGAACACCGAGAGGGCTTCGCCGAGCAGTCCGTGGCGCCCGAAGGCCGCGAGCAGCCCCACGCCGGCGACCACCGGCGGCATGACCATGGGAAGCGTGATCAGCGTGCGCACGACGCCGCGTCCCGGCAGGTTCGACCGAGCCAGCAGCCACGCCAGCGGGAACCCCAGCAGCAGCGAGAAGGCGACTGCGGCCAGTGAAACCCCCAGCGAGAGCAGCAGGGCGTCGCGCACGGCCGGATCGGCGAGCAGTTCGCCCGTGTCGCGCCAAGGGGACTCGAAGGCCAGGCCGACCAGGGGAAGCATCAGCAGCAGCAGGCTCAGCGAAGCCGTCCCGTACAGCAGGATGGCGGCCGAGTGCTCGCGCGCGCGCGCCCGGAGTCCGGGGCTCACGGCGGTCCGAACCCGAGCGTCGAGAGCGTCGCGGCCGCGCGCTCGCCGCGGACGAAGTCCACGAAACGCCGCGCCGCTTCCGGATGCGGCGCGGCACTCGCCGTCGCCACCAGGTACTCGGCGCGCACGTCCGCCCGCTCGTCCAGGCCGATCACGGCAAGCGAGTCGCCGCGCCCCGGGGGTACGTCGGTGGCGTAGATCATGCCCGCGTCGGCGCCGCCCAGCAGCAGCTTCGCGACCACGCCCTTGACGTCCAGCTCCTGCGAGACGAGCCGGGCCTCGGCCGCCTCGAGCAGCCCGAGCTCCCGCAACGCCTGGCGCGAGTAGCGCCCGGCCGGCACCTCGGGAGCGGCCAGCACCACGCGGTCGGCGGCGGCCAGGGTGCGCGCGTCGAGCGTCGGGCCGAGCCCCTCGCGATCGTGCGCGTGGACTACCCAGACCAGCCGGTTGGTCGCGAAGCGGACGGGCGCGTCCACCAGCCCGTCGTCGCGAAGCGCGGTCATGATCTCGGGGTTGGCGGTGGCGACCACATCGGCGCGGAGCCCCGCGCGAAGCTGGGCCGCCAGCACCTGCGAGCCCACGAAGCTGAGCCGGACGCGGTGCGCGTCGGTCTCGTGCTCCCAGTCGCGCGCGATCGCCGTGAACGCGTCGCCGAGCGAGGCCGCCGCCACCACGACGAGCCCGTCCCCCGGCCCGGCCGCGCCGCAGCCGGGCAGGGCCGACAGGCAGGCGAGGCCCAGCAACACGCGCAGCCGCACAGTCCAGGTCGCCAAGGCGACCCTATGCTAGGGCACCTGGCTCAGGAACTCCGACAGCCCGTAGCCGACCCGGTCGCCACAGCGCCACTCGGTCATGCCCTCGCCGATGTGCGTCACCAGGCCCTCGCGCCGGTTCCGGAGCGGAATGAAGCCGCGCACGTCGCCTTCGAAGACCAGCTCCTCGCCCGAGCGCGTCTTGACGTCGGCCCGCACCTTGCGGTGGTAGAGCCCGTTCTCCGCGTACTCAGCGGTGATCTCCGCCTCTTCGATCGGGTCCAGCTGGTCGCCGCGGATGATCACGCCGCCCTTGCGGTGGTTGTCGGCGTCGCGCCGCACGATCGAGACCATGGCGCCGAAGTCCGGGCCGAAGTTGAGTGTGAGCCACTCGTAGCTCTGCAGCGCCTGCCAGTAGCGGGGACCCCAGGAGTGGTCGCGCAGGCCGAAGCCGTGGATCTCCAGCCGCTCGCCGTCGCCCAGATCCAACTCGCCGCTGACCGCCATGTGCTGCTCGTAGTGCGCCGAGGCGAACTGCTGCTCGGCCGGCAGGTCGGACTCGCTCGAGTCCTTTGCGCCGCCGTACATGGGGCCGACCGCGTCGTGGAGCAGGTCGAGCTTGACGCGCCGCCGCGGATTCTCGGTGAAGGCCTTCTTCGGGTCGACCATGTCCTCGGGGTTCGCCAGGTCGACGACCGAGCCCTCGTACACGGTGCGGAGCTTCTGCGACGGCTCGACGACCTCGAAGGTGCAGCCCCCGGCGTCGAAGGCGTCGTTGTGTTCGATCTGGGCGCGCTTGAACATGAACAGCACGCGCCCGCCCGGCAGGTAGATCGTGACCGTCATCTCGGCGTGACCCTCGTTGGCACGGTTGCCGAGCCGCAGGAACCCGCCGACGCCCTGCGCCGGGTCGAAGAAGTTGAAGTACATGCTCTCGTTGAAGTTCGACTCCGGTCCCAGTGGGTGGGTGTAGTCGTCTTCGGGCTTCAGGTTCCCGAGGATCTTCGCCATTTGCGGTTCTCCCTCAGCGCTCGCGGATGACCGGAGGCTGTCCCGTGTTGCCGCGGCTCACGCCGACCATGCCCGCGAAGGGGGTGCGCGGTCCGTCGCCGCCCATGCGGTTGAACAGGTTCGGCCCCGCCGCGGTGAGTCCACCGTCGACGACGAGTGTCTCGCCCGTGACGAAGCGCGCGTCGTCCGACGCGAGGAACAGGGCTGCGCCCGCGATGTGTTCGCCGCGGCCGGCCTCGGGCCAGGGCTGCAGGCTCTTCATGCGCTCCGCGACCTGCTCTTCGTCCTGGCCGCGCATGACCAGCGGCGTGACGATGCCGCCCGGGCAGATCGTGTTGACGCGGATCTGCTTCGGCGCCAGTTCGACCGCTGCGGCCAGGCCCAGGTTGACGACCGCAGCCTTGGCCGCCGAGTAGCAGAGCGGGCCGCCGCCGCCCGAGAGTCCGGCGACCGAAGCGGTGTTGATGATCGATCCGCCGGGCTCCATGGCGCGCGCGCCGTGCTTGATGCCGAGGAAGACGCCGCGTACCAGCACCGAGAAGGTGTAGTCCCAGTCCTCCACCTCGATCTCGGTGACCGGTCCAAAGGCGCCGCCGACGCCGGCGTTGTTGAACACGCAGTCCAGGCGCGAAAACTCCGACACGGCGCAGTCGATCATCGCCTCGACCGAGGGCTCGTCGGCCACGTCGGTGCGGATGAAGCGGACCTTCTCGCCGTGACCGGCCTTGGCCGCGAGCTCCAGCGTCTGCTTGCCGGACTCCTCGTTCATGTCCGCCACGACGACCGAGGCTCCTTCGTCGAGGAACCGCAACGTCGTCGCGCGTCCCATCCCGCTCGCCCCGCCCGTAATCACCGCCACGCGCCCAGAAAGCCGCCCCGCCATGACACCTCCAAGAAGAGAGACAGACCCCCAGTCTACCAGCCCATCCCAGCACCCGGGTCAAACGAGCAGAACCGCCGTTCCCGTCGCCCAAGGCGAGCCCGAAGGGCGCGCCGTCCGGGCAGGGCGGCTTCGCCGCCCGATAACCCGCAAGGACCGGCAGGGCGGCTTCGCCGCCCGATAACCCGGCCAAAAGGCCGCCCGATAACCCGCAAGGAGCGCTTAGCGTTGCAGTTCGGTGGGCGCGCGCGACCCGAACATGCGGCGGGCCGGGACGTAGACGTCCGAGTCGAGCTCGCGAGCGTACTCGGGCCGGCAGCCGCAGCGGCAGCGATCGCTGCCGGCGCAGCTTCCGCAGCAGTACCAGGCGCCGTCGCTCTGGCACGAGACGCTCGACAGCGCGCAAGGGCAGCGCGCACAGCTTCCGGAGGGCGTGGCCTGGGATGCGTCCATGGCCAGTCGATATCGGAAATCCCCGGCGATTCCTCAACCCCCCCTCTCGCGAGCGCGGTAGCGCGGCGGCGCGGGCCGGGTCCCCGACTTATACTGCGCCCCATGAAGGTCTACACGCGGCGCGGTGACGGCGGCGAGACCTCCCTGTTCGGGGGAGATCGCGTCGCCAAGGACGCTACGCGCGTTGCGGCCTACGGCGCGGTCGACGAGCTGAACGCCGTGCTCGGCGTGGTCTGCGCCGACCTCGCGGACGCCGACCTGCTCGAGGGGTTGCGCCGCGTGCAGTCTTCGCTGTTCGACCTGGGCGGCGAACTGGCCACGCCCGACGTCGACGAACGCGAGGCGCGGGGAAAGGGCATCCCGCGCGTGGGCGACGCCGACGTCGAGTCGCTGGAGCGATGGATCGACCGGCTCGACGAAGAGACCGAGCCCCTGCAGAGCTTCATCCTGCCGGGCGGGGCACGCGCGGCCGCGACGCTACACCTGGCGCGCACCGTCTGCCGCCGCGCCGAGCGCGAGGTCGTCTCGCTGGCACGAGTCGAGAGCGTCGCGGAGCTGCCCGTGCGCTACCTGAACCGGCTCTCCGACCTGCTCTTCACGCTGGCGCGCGCCGTCAACGCGCGGGCCGGGGTCGACGAGCCGGAGTGGTCCGGAGGCGACCGGTGACGCCCGCCGAGATCGCGCGCCTGCTGATCGGCATCGGAGCGGTCGAGGTGCGCCCCGATCCGGAGGACTGGTTCACCTGGACTTCGGGCCGGCGCTCCCCGATCTACTGCGACAACCGCGTGCTGATGGGCTATCCGGCCGAGCGCTCGGCGATCGCGGACGCGCTCGTGGACGAGGTGCGCGCGCATCACCCGGACGTCGAGGTGATCGCCGGGACGGCCACGGCCGGCATCCCGCACGCGGCCTGGGTCGCGGAGCGCATGGGACTGCCGATGGTGTACGTGCGCGGCACGGCCAAGGAGCACGGCAAGCAGAAGCGTGTCGAGGGCGCGCCGCTCTCGGGGGAGTCCGTGGTCGTGATCGAGGACCTGTTGTCGACGGGCGGGAGTGCGGCAGACTCGGTGACGGCGCTGCGCGAAGAGGGCGGCAAGGTGCTCGGGGTGCAGGCGATCGTCAGCTACGGCTTTCGCGTCGCGAGCGAGCGCCTGGCGGAGCTCGGAGTACCGGGGCGCGCGCTGACCGACTACGACGCGATCCTGGGACTGCTCGACCTCGACGAGGTCAGGACTCGAGTCCTGCGCGAGTGGCGAGAGAGCTGAACGCGTCCAGGGCCGTGCCCGCCGCCTCGCGCACGCTCCGCTCCGCCGCCTCGCGCCCGCCTACGCGCTCGAGCCCGAGCGCTCCGTAGCGCTGCTCGAAGCGCTCCATCGCCCAGGCCACGCGTCCACGAGCCCGGCGTTCGCCGAGCGCGTCGCCGATCTCCAGGTGCTGGCGGTGGGCCTCGACGGCGTCCGCGACCTGAGCCACGGCGTGTCCCGTCTCGGCGCTGGCGCCGACGACCGGTGGTGACCAGTCGAGCTTCCCCGACACGGACTGGAGCGCCAGCATCGACTCCAGGTCCGCGCGCGTCCGCTCGGCGACCGCGCCCAGGTCCCACTTGTGCACCACGAGCACGTCGGGGATCTCGAGGATCCCCGCCTTCATGAACTGCAAGGTGTCGCCCGAGCCCGGCTGCAGCACGAGCACCACGCTGTCGGCCAGCGTGGCCACGTCGACCTCGGACTGCCCGACACCCACCGTCTCGACGATCGTCCACGGGTATGCCGCACGCAGGACGGCGGCGGCGCCGCGCGTGGCGGGCGCCAGGCCTCCGAGCTGGTCGCGCGCCGCCATCGAGCGCACGAAGACGCGGTCCTCGGCGGCGAAGCGCAGTCGCGCCCGGTCGCCGAGCAGCGCACCGCCGGAGTGGCGGCTGCTCGGGTCCACGGCCACCATGCCGACCCCCGCGCCTCGTTCGAGCCAGAGCCGGATCAGCGCGCCCGCGAGCGTCGACTTTCCCGCACCGGGCGGACCGGTCAGTCCGACGATGCTGTGCTCGCGCGGGGTCTCGGCCTCGAGGCGCCCGAGCAGCTCGCGCTGCCGGGGCAACGTGTCGCCGCGCGTGTCCTCGACGGTGGCCAGGGCCTCGGCAATGGCCTCGCCGTCGGCTTCGAGCACACCCGAGACGAGCCGCTCGACCGGCGGCTCAGCCAACGCCGTGGGCCCGCGCCGCCACCTCGACCATCTCGCGCACGATGCGCTGCACGTCGTAGTCCCTGGGCGTGTAGACGGCCGCCACGCCCTTGGCGCGCAGGTCGGCGGCGTCCTCTTCGGGAATGATGCCGCCCACCACGACGGGCACGTTCACGCGTTCGAGGATCTGCGGCACCAGGGTCAGGTGCGAGCCCGACAGGATGGAGAGCCCGATCAGGTGCACGCCTTCCTGCTGCGCCGACAACACGATCTCGTCAGGCGTCAGGCGGATCCCCTCGTAGACCACCTCGAAGCCTGCGTCGCGCGCGAAGATCGCGATCTGTTCCGCTCCGCTCGAGTGTCCGTCGAGGCCGGGCTTTCCGACGAGCAGCTTCAGCCTGCGCCCGAGTCGGTCGGACACCTCGGCGATGCGCCGCCGCACGGACTCGAAGTCGGAGTCATGTCCCGCCAGCCGCAGCGGGGCTTCGATTCCCGTCGGCGCGCGGTACTCGCCGAGCACCTCGCGCGCGGTCGCGGCCCACTCGCCCGTCGTGACGCCCGCCTCGGCGCAGCGGATCGAGGGCGGCATGGCGTTCGCTCCGTTCGAGAGGGCGTCGCGCAGTCCGTGCAGCGCCGCGTCGACCTCTGCAGCGTTGCGCGACGCGCGGTGCGCGCGCAGGCGTTCGAGTTGGGTGCGCTCGGCGGAGTCGTCGACGGTCAGCACGCGCGAGCCGCCGCCCTCGGTGAGAGGCGACTCCTCGGTCTCCTGGAAGCGGTTCACGCCGACCACGATCTGCTCGCCGGACTCGATGGCCGCGATGCGGCGCGCGTTCGACTCGACGAGCCGCCGCTTCATGTAGCCCGACTCGACCGCCTCCACGGCGCCGCCCTGTTCGAGGATGCGCTCGACTTCCTGCCAGGCCGCGTCGGAGATCTCGGCGACCTTGCGTTCGATGACGGGCGATCCGTCGAAGATGTCGGCGTACTCCAGCAGGTCGGTCTCGTAGGCCAGGATCTGCTGCATGCGGAGCGACAGTTGCTGGTCCCACGGCCGCGGCAGGCCCATCGCCTCGTTCCAGGCGGGAAGCTGCAGCGAGCGGCAGCGGGCGTCCTTGGAGAGCGTCACGCCGAGGGCTTCGATGATGATGCGCGCGATGTTGTTCTCGGGCTGCGCCTCGGTCAGGCCCAGCGAGTTCACCTGCACGCCGTAGCGGAAGCGGCGCATCTTGGGATCGTCGACGCCGTAGCGCTCACGCCCGAGGCGGTCCCACAGACCCGTGAACGCGCGCAGCTTGCAGAGTTCTTCGACGAAGCGGATGCCCGCGTTGCAGAAGAAGGAGATGCGCCCGAACACGGCAGGGAACCGCTCTTCCGGAACGTTCACGCCGTCGAGGATCGCGATCGCGTTCGCCAGCGCGAAGGCGATCTCCTGCACCGGCGTCGCTCCCACCTCCTGCAGGTGGTATGACGAGATGTTCACCGGGTTCCAGTTCGGCACCTCGTCGACCGTGAACTCGATCATGTCGGTCACGAGCTTGAGCGATCCCGCAGGCGGAAAGATGTAGGTGCCGCGAGACAGGTACTCCTTGATGATGTCGTTCTGCGTCGTGCCCTTCAGGCTCGCGCGCGACACGCCGCGGCGCTCGGCGACCGCGATGTAGAGCGCCAGCATCCAACACGCCGTGGCGTTGATCGTCATCGACGTGTTCATCTGGTCGAGCGGGATGGCCTCGAGCAGCGCGTCCATGTCGGTGATCGAGCCGATGGGAACGCCCACCTTGCCGACCTCGCCGAGGGCGAGCGGATCGTCCGCGTCGTAGCCGGTTTGCGTGGGCAGGTCGAAGGCGATCGAGAGGCCCGTCTGGCCCTTCGCGAGGTTCTCGCGGTAGAGCCGGTTCGACGCTTCGGCCGTGGAGTGGCCCGCGTAGGTCCGGATGATCCAGGGGCGGTCGGGCATGACGCAGTCAGATTACCCCAGACGGCGCGGCCGATCACCGGGCCCCGGCGACGACCGCGACGTGCGGCGACACCAGGCGGCAGGTGCGCCGCGCAGGGTTTCAGCTCGTTTCGGCCCCGGACGAAGGGAGCAGGGACGGGGCGTGGAGTCGGAGGAGACGCGGGTGGAAGCGACACAGGCGGCGGAGCTGGTCCGGAACGCAGTCACGGCGGTGTTCGGCACCATGCTCGGCAGCGAGCTTCGGCCGGGTGATCCCGTCGATGATCCCGAGCCGTTCCTGCCGGCTGAGGTCGTGAGCCTGATCGGGCTCAGCGGCGCGGTCAACGGCTACCTCTCGCTTCAGTGTACACGCGAGCACGCGCGCGACCTGACCGCGCGCCTGCTGGGTGCCGACGGACACGACGTGGAGTCGCTCGACGAGATCCGCGACGCCGTCGGCGAGCTGGTCAACATGATCGCGGGGAAGGTCAAGACGGCGATGGCCTGCGAGCAGCCGGTCGAGATCGGACTGCCCACGGTCGTGACCACGCCCAAGACCGACATCAAGGTGCGCGCCACGTTCGGAGTGGCGGTTCCCTTCGAAGACCACTTCGGCGAGTTCTTCGTCGAGTTCGTGCTCAGCGGAGACAGCTGGCAGGGCTAGTCACTCGCCGTGGCGTTCCGTCCTGCGCTCGATCCTCGGAAGCGTGCCCAGGTCCTCGATGGTGCTGATCTCTCGCGCCTTCACGCGCTCGCCGATCTCGGCCAGGCCCTTGGCGAAGGCCTCCAGGTCGAAGCGGTCGTCGCGCGGCGCCGACTCCAGGTGCCGGGCGGCGTCGCCGAGCAGCGAGCCCGCCCCCGCCAGGTTGCCCTCGACCAGGTGATGCAGGGCGGCGCCGGCCATGATGATTCCCTGCAGGGCCGGTCGCCGGTCGGTCCGGTCGTCGAGCCAGACGGGCTCGACCAGCTCATGCACCTCGAAGAAGAGGCCGGCGTCCCAGGCGGCGCGGGCGCACTCGAGGGCGTCGTCGGAGCTACGCTCCTCCTGGATCCACTGACACGCAGCGGCGAAGCGCCGCGCGCGGTCACGCACGTACCCGGCCAGCGGCTCGAAGCGCTCGGCCAGGCGGCCGGCGTCGAAGAGCGCGGCGCCGTCCTCGGCGCGGAGCGCCGTGAGCTGCGCACCCACGCTGCCGTTGCCGGTCCAGCTCTCGAGCTCGCCGACGGCCGCGAGAGCCTCGTCGTCGCCGCGTGCAGCCCGCACGAAGAGAGCGGCCAGGGCATCGCGAAGCAGCAGGTGGGGATGCGTCTTCAAGCGGCGACTGTACTCCGGCGCGCCCCCCGGGCGCGAGCTACCCTGACTGGATGCGCCTCCCCTGCACCGTGCTGGTCGTGGTCGCCACCGCGCTGCCCATCGCGCTGCCCATCGGACTGGTGGGACTGGTGGGACTGGTGGGACTGACGGGACTGGCCGGAGCACCGGGAGAGGCCCGGGCCGCGCCGACCGCGTCGGCCCCATCCGCGGACTCGCCCGGCGAGGGCGAGGGCCAGGGCGGGGTCGAGAACGCGCGCCGGGCACACGCCTTCGTCCGCACCATCATGAGCCCGTTCTGCCCCGGCCGGACGCTTACGGACTGCCCGAGCCCCGACGCCGCCGCGCTGCGCGACGAGATCCGCGTGCAGCTCGACTCGGGCGTCTCGCAGGACGTCATTCTCGAGCAGCTCGGGCAACGCTTCGGCGACGCCATCGTGGGCGTGCCGCGCAGCGCCTGGGGCTGGACGCTGCCCGTGCTGCTGCTGGTGGCCGGGGCTGGGGCGCTGATCGCCGCGCTGCGCTCGCTCTCGAGCCGCTCCTCGCAGGCGGTTCCCTCCGACGCCTCCGAGCCGCGGGGCGAACCGGGGCCGCAGCCCGTGCGCAGCGACCTGGCCGACGATCTGGACGCCGAGATCGAGTCCCGGGGCCTCTGAGCGGAGGCGGGCTTCCCATGAGAGGGAAGCGCGCTTCCCTCCGGACCACTCCGGCTCCCCCCGCCGGTGCTTCACGAGTGCGCAGGAGCCGCCGCATCCTCCCGTCCGCGTGCCGTCCCGGCGACCGCGGACCCGCGGCTCGCGGGGCGGGTACGGATCCTGCTCCTACCCGGGCCAGGCGCAACGCGGAGACGGGAACCAGGGGCACTCCCTTTCAGTCCTCTTCCTCTTCTCTCTCTCTTCAGCGACACAGGCGCGAGCCTGAAAGCCCGAGAGTCCCGTCTCCGCGCCCGCGCCCCTACGGCGCATCCGCTACCTTGCCCCCGCCGACGCCGCGCGGCCTTCGCGCAGCGCCACCCGGGAGCCCGTATGGCCGCAGATCGCAGCTGGAGCCGTGGAGAACTCGACGTCGGAGGCCAGGTCTGCCGCTACCACCGGCTGGCCGCCGTCGAAGAGCAGGGACTGGGCTCGATCTCCCGCCTGCCGCGCTCGATCCGCATCCTGCTCGAGAACCTGCTCCGCCACGAGGACGGCGTCGCCGTCACGCGAGACGACATCGCGGCGCTCGCCTCTTGGCGCGCCGACGGGAACAACACGCGCGAGATCGCCTTCCGTCCAGCGCGCGTGTTGCTACAGGACTTCACGGGCGTACCTGCCGTGGTCGATCTGGCCGCGATGCGCGACGCGATCGCGGACCTGGGCGGCGACCCGGATCGCATCAACCCGCTGCGCCCGGCCGACCTCGTCGTCGACCACTCCGTGCAGGTCGACCACTTCGGCTCGCCGGACGCGGAGCGGCTGAACACCGAGATCGAGTTCAGCCGCAACCGCGAGCGCTACGAGTTCCTGCGCTGGGGACAGTCCGCGTTCGAGGGTCTGTCGGTCGTGCCGCCGGGCACCGGCATCGTGCACCAGGTCAACCTGGAGTACCTGGCGCGCGTGGTGTTCCTGGAGCAAGACGACGAGGGCGCAATCGCGTTCCCCGACTCGCTGGTCGGAACGGATTCGCACACCACCATGGTCAACGGCCTGGGCGTGCTCGGCTGGGGTGTCGGCGGAATCGAGGCCGAGGCCTCGCTGCTGGGCCAGCCCGTGTCGATGCTGATCCCCGACGTCGTCGGCTTCAAAATGACGGGGCGCCTTCCCGAAGGCGCGACCGCGACCGACCTGGTCCTGACCGTGACCCAGATGCTGCGCGCGCACGGCGTGGTCGGTAAGTTCGTCGAGTTCCTGGGCGACGGGCTGGCGGCGCTCTCGCTAGCGGACCGCGCGACGGTCGCGAACATGGCGCCCGAGTACGGCGCGACGATGGGCTTCTTTCCCGTCGACGAGAAGTCGCTCGACTACCTGCGGTTCACCGCGCGCCCCGATGACCAGGTCGAACTCGTCGAGGCCTACTGCCGCGCAAACGGGCTCTTCGCGGGTCCCGACGAGCCGGACCCCGAGTACACGTCGACGCTCGAGCTCGACCTGTCGCAGGTCGTTCCCAGCATCGCGGGTCCGCGTCGGCCGCAGGACCGGGTTCCCCTGACCGAGTCGGCCGGCGCGTTCGAGCGCGAGCTCGCCGAGCTGACCTCGGAGCGCGACCAGCGCGTGGCCGTGGGCGTCGGCGGCGACAAGTTCGAGATCGGCCACGGCAGCGTCGTGATCGCGGCCATCACGAGCTGCACCAACACGTCGAACCCGGCCGTCATGCTGGCCGCGGGCCTGGTGGCGCGGAAGGCGGTCGCGCGAGGGCTCGCGCCACGGCCGTGGGTCAAGACGAGCCTCGCGCCCGGCTCCAAGGTCGTCCACGACTACCTCGAGGCCGCGGGCCTGATGGAGCCGCTCGCGCAGCTGGGCTTCGACGTCGTCGGGTACGGCTGCACGACCTGCATCGGGAACAGCGGCCCGGTGGCCGAGCCGATCGAGCAGGCGATCCAGGACGGCGAGCTGGTGGCGGTCTCGGTGCTGTCGGGCAACCGCAACTTCGAGGGCCGCGTAAACCGCGCCGTGCGCGCCAACTACCTGGCCTCGCCTCCGCTCGTCGTGGCCTACGCGCTGGCCGGCCGCATGGACATCGACCTGTACACCGATCCGCTCGGAGAGGATCGCGACGGCACGCCCGTCTACCTGCGCGACGTGTGGCCGACGACGGCCGAAGTCGAGCACGAGGTGAGCCGCTTCGTCGACCGCGGCATGTTCGAGCGGCGCTACGCCTCGGTCTTCGACGGGACCGACGAGTGGCGCGCGATCCCCGTGGCCGAGGGCCGGCGCTACGCCTGGAGCGACTCCACCTACATCCTGAAGCCGCCCTTCTTCGACGGCCTCACCCTCGACGTGCCCCCGCTTCGCGACATCGAGGGCGCGCGCGTGCTGGCCCTGCTCGGGGACTCGGTGACGACGGACCACATCTCGCCGGCCGGACTCTTCCCCGCCGACGGTCCCGCCGGGCAGTACCTGATCGAGCACGGCGTTGCGCCGGCGGACTTCAACTCGTTCGGTTCGCGCCGAGGAAACCACGAGGTCATGTTGCGCGGGACCTTCGCCAACATCCGCCTGCGCAACCGCCTAGCGCCGGGAACCGAGGGTGGCTTCACGCGCTACATGTCCGACGGGAACGGCGACGGGAGGGGCGGCGAGGTCACGACGATCTTCGAGGCCGCCGAGCGCTACCGCGAGGCGGGCGTGCCGCTGATCGTGATCGCCGGCAAGGAGTACGGAACCGGCTCGTCACGCGACTGGGCGGCCAAGGGCACCCTGCTGCTCGGCGTGCGCGCGGTGATTGTAGACAGCTTCGAGCGGATCCACCGCAGCAACCTGGTGATGATGGGGGTCCTGCCGCTGCAGTTCGAGCCGGGCGAGAACGCCGAGGCGCTCGGCCTCGACGGCAGCGAGACGTTCCACATCGCGGGCATCGCGGATGGCCTGAAGCCCGGGCAGACCCTCACCGTCCGTGCGGAGTCGGCGTCGGGCAGCAAGGAGTTCAGCGTCCGCGTCCGCGTAGACACCCCCGACGAGGTCGACTACTACCGCCACGGCGGCATCCTCCAGTACGTCCTCCGCCAGCTGGCTACGAGCTAGATACCCGGACCTGCTCGAGCGCTCGCGCCATCTCGTTCAGCTGCTCGGCCGCAGCCCTCACGCTCTCGGCCGTCTGCGTCGACGAGCGAGCGGCCTCGAAGAGCGTCTCCATCTCGCGGCCGATCTCGGAGGCCGACTCGGCGGCATAGCTGACCGAGCTCGCGATCTCGTCGGTGGCGTTGCTCTGCTCTTCGATGGCGGTCGCCAGCGTCGCGGCCAGGCTGTGCACGCCCTGGACGACCTCGGCGACCTCGCTCACGGCTGCGGCCACGTCCTCGGAGCGCTTGATGATGCGCTGGACCTGCGCGTCGATGGCGCCGGTCGCGCTCATCGTCTCGCGTGCCAGCTCCTTGACCTCGTTCGCCACGACGGCGAAGCCTCGGCCCGCGTCTCCCGCGCCGGCCGCCTCGATCGTGGCGTTGAGCGCGAGCAGGTTCGTCTGGTCCGTGATGTCCGAGATCGTCTCGCTGACCCGCGAGATCTCGCGCGCGGAGTCGCACAGCCCGTCGGCGATCTCCTTGCTGCGCTCCACGGCCGACACGGCGCGCACGATGCCTTCGGCCAGCTCGCGCGTGTTGAGCGAGATCTCGTTGACCGTGCCGCTCATCTGCTCGGTGGCGTTCGCGACCGAGTGCGTGTTGTCGGTGACCTCTCGGGTGCGGTCGAGCATCCGCGTCGCGCGCTGCGCCGCGGTGTCGGAGTTCGCGATCAGCTCGCGGGCGGCCGCCGTCAGCTCTTCGGTGGCCGAGCCCAGCTCGTGGACGGTGCGCTGCACGGTCTCGTCCTGGCTCTGCTCCTCGCTGACGGACCTCCACAGCACCAGCCAGCCGGGCGTCACCACGCGCGAGCCCGACATCGCCATGGTCGAGACCTCGAGCCGGTCCTCGCCCAGCGTCACGTCGACCTGCTCGTCCTCCATCGAGAACGGCACGTTCACGCCGAACAGCTCGGAGAGCGGCTTTCCTGCCCAGTCCGCTGGTCCTCCGCCGCAGAGCCGCCGTAGCGAGCGCGCGCCGGGCCGGTTGACGTGTGCGACACGGCCGTCGCGGTCGACGAGCAGGGCGTTCAGCGGAATCCGGTCGAGCGTCGAGCGGAGTCCGGCGCGCTGCTGCTCCTGGGTCTCCTCGGTCGTGGTCCATGTGGCGACGGCGCCGGAGGGATCGCCGGATGCGTCGCGCAGGACGCAGAGGCGCAGGACGGCATCCTCGCCGCAGATCGAGACCGGCTCCAGGTGGGCCCGGACACCCGGGCTCGCCAGGATGCGCGACATGGCGTGTGGGTCGCGCAGCAGCGTGCCGACTCCGCGTCCCTCCAGCCCCGCGCCGCCCGCGCGGCGGGCTGCGGCGTTGACGTGAGCGACGCGCATGTCGGGGCCTGCGGCGATGGCGCGTGCGGGCAGGCTCTCGAGCGCGGCCCGGGCGTGGTCGCGCTCGTCGCGCAGCCGGGCCGCTCGCCGCACCTGCCACACCGCCGCTGCGGCCACCGCGGTGACCGCCAGCCCTTCCACGACGATCCGCAGAGCCGGGAAATCCATGCGTCGCTCGCCCCCCTGCAACCCTCCGGTGTGCAGTCCGAAAATCGGCCCCTGGCGCGGCAGGCTTGAGCGGTTCTTCCGTCGCTGTCTCGATTGAGTTGGTGCGCGAGCTGCCGATGGAGTTCCTGTCAGGTTGGAGGGGTGAGGGGGCTGGTGGAGCGCCCGGCCCGGGGGGTCCGCCTTGCGGGATCCGGAGCTCATCTCGGAATTCGTCGCCCAGTCCCTGGAGCATCTCGAGGACGTCGAGCCTCTGCTGCTCGACATGGAGAAGCGCGGCCTGGCGAGCTCCGAGGCGATGAACGAGATGTTCCGCGCGGTGCACAGCATCAAGGGCGCCGCCGGCTTCCTGGGCCTGGAGGCGATCCAGGAGCTGTCGGACGGCATGGAGAGCCTGTTCATGGGGCTCCGCGACGAGGACCTGGTCTTTCGCAAGGCCATGGTGAACCCGCTGCTCGCAGGGGTGGACGAGCTGCGCATCCTCCTGCGCGACCTCCGGGACGACGAGAACTCGAACGCGGACGCACCGCACGCGCTGGTCCGGGAGCTCGAACGGCTGCGCAGCGGTGACGCTTCGACCGCCGACCTGGATCCCGAGCTGATCGCCGCCTGCCAGGTGCAACTGGACCGCGGACACCACCTGGTCGTCATTCCGGTTCCCGACGCGCAGCGTGCGCGCCGCGCGCTGCTGTCGCGAGTCGCCCGCTTCGGAGAAGTCGTGCGCGAGGACGCGCCCGTCCAGGGCCGCGCCGTCGTCGCCTCGCCGCTCGAGGCCGACCTGCTGGCCGAAGCCCTGGGTCTCGAGCCCGCCGACGCCGCGGACTTCGCGCCCGCCGGGCTGGCGGCGCGGGCCGAGCCGGCTCTCGACGCGGACTCCCTCTCGCTGCTCATGGCGGAGCTGCCCCGGGAGCTTCCCGAAGAGCTGCCCGTCGAGGGAGCAGACCGGCGCGCCGAGACGGTGCGCGTGAACATTTCGCTGCTCGACCGGCTGATGGACCTGGCAGGTGAGCTCGTGCTCGTGCGCAACCAGCTTCGGCAGCGGCTCGGCCAGATCGAGGAGCGCGGCGCGCGCACGCTGTTCCAGAACGTAGACCGCGTCACCGGCGAGCTGCAGGAGCACATCATGAGCGCGCGCATGCAGCCGATGCGTGGACTGCTCGGGCGTCTCCCCCGGCTCGTGCGCGACCTGGCGCAGCGGCTGGGCAAGCAGGTCGATCTGGAGCTCGGAGGAGGCGAGGTCGAGCTCGACCGTTCGATCCTCCAGGCACTCGCCGATCCGATGACGCACCTGCTGCGGAACTCGCTCGACCACGGCATCGAGTCCGCCGATGAGCGGCGCGCGGCCGGCAAGTGGGAGCGCGGGCGCATCCGCGTACACGCCAGGCACGAGCGCGGCCGCGTGGTGATCGAGGTGGGCGATGACGGACGCGGCGTCGACGCGGCTCGTGTGCGCGAGGCCGCGGTGGCCCGCGGCGTCGTCTCGCGCGCGGCCGCGGGCGCCCTCAGCGATGCCGAGGCGCTGTCGTTGGTCTTCGAGCCGGGACTCTCGACGTCGGACGAGATCACCGACCTGTCGGGGCGCGGGGTCGGACTCGACGTGGTCAAGACGCGGATCGCCGAGCTCGGCGGACAGGTCGAGCTCGAGACTTCCTCCGCGCGCGGCTCGACGTTCACCATCCACCTGCCGCTCACGCTCGCCATCCTGCGGTCGCTGGTGGTGTCGGTGGCGGACGAGCGGCTGGCGCTGCCGCAGGTGAGCCTGGTCGAGGTCGTCGGGCTGCGAGAGGACGAGCGGCAGGTCGAGGTGATTGGCGGCGCGAGCGTGCTGCGCCTGCGCGGCAACCTGCTGCCGCTGGTGAACCTGCGGGCGATGCTGGGCCTGCCGCCGGATCCGACGCTCGAGACCAGTGTGGTGGTGCTGCGAAGCGGCGCCGACCGCTACGGGCTCGTGGTCGACGACCTTCACGACGGCGAGGAGATCGTCGTGAAGCCGCTTCCGAGCTACCTGGCGTCCTGCGGGTGGTACGCGGGCACGACGATCCTCGGCGACGGCCGCGTCGCCATGATCCTGGACGCGGCCGGGCTCGCGCGGGCGGCATCGCTGCGCTTCGGGGAAGCTCGGGTCGGCGCGGGGGCCGAAGCCCGGCCGGAGCCCGCACGCGAGACGCGTTCAGTCGTGCTGTTCCGCAACGGCGCGGACGAGCAGTTCGCGCTGCCGCTCGACCAGCTACACAGGCTCGAGCAGGTCTCACCGGACCGCGTCGAGCAGGTCGGCGACCGCGCCTTCGTGCAGTACGCCGGCCTTCCGCTCCCACTGGTGAGGCTCGAGGACGTCCTGCCGGTCGGGGCCCCCGAAGAGCCCACCGATCGGTTCTACGTGCTGATTCCCCGCCTCGAGGGCCGCCGGGCCGGAATCCTGGCTCGACGCATCGTCGACACGCTCGAGACCGACGCCGTACCCGACCCGTCGCGGCTCGCCGGTGGCGGCGTGCTGGGCTCGGCGATCGTCGAGGGACGCATGACGCTCTTTCTGGACGCGGAACGCCTGCTCGACGAGGCGGGCCTGGGGAGAACCGGATGAGCGGCGCCGCGACCGTGATCGCGAGCGAAACGCGTCTGTGTACGTTCTACCTGGGCGACGAGCGCTATGGCATCGACATCCTGACCGTCCGCGAAGTCCAGCGCGGTCCGGTCGTCACGGCCGTCCGGGGCGCGCACCGCGCGATCCGCGGACTCGTGAACCTGCGCGGGCGAGTCGTGACCGTGCTCGATCCCGCCGTGCAGCTTGGCCACGACGAGCGCCCGCTCGACGCGAAGACGCGCCTCGTCATCCTGAAGACGAACGCCGAGCTGCCGCGAGTCGAGGGCGCTCCGCTCGAGACCGGCGACGACCGCGTCGGACTCTGCGTGGACCGCATCTCCGACGTTCACACCGTCGAGGCGGGCGGGATCGACCCCCTGCCGATGCACGTCAGCGGCTCCGAAGGGCGGCTCTCGGGAGTGGTCCAGCTCGAGGACGAGGTGATCCGGGTCATGGACCCCGCAGCGATGCTGCGGTTGGAAGAGGATGAGCGAGCATGACCGACGTTCTCCGCGTACTGGTCGTCGACGACAGCGCGATCTATCGCAGCCTGGTTCAGGGCTGTCTGCGCGAGATCCCCGACGTCGAGTGCGTCGGGAGCGCGCCCGACGGCCGGCGCGCGATCGAGCTGGCGCGCGAGCTGCTTCCCGATATCGTCCTGCTCGACGTCGAGATGCCGGTGCTCGACGGAGTCGAGGCGCTGCCCGAGCTGGTCGAAGTCCTGCCCGAGGCGGGCATCATCATGGTCTCGAGCCTCACCACCAAGGGGGCCGACGTGACCATGCAGGCCCTTCAGCTCGGCGCCTGGGACTTCGTGACCAAGCCGCAGGTCAAGGCGGGAGAGGACGGCTTCGCGGCGCTGCGCGAGCCGCTCGAGCGCGCGATCGACGCCTACCGCGAGAGCCTCGACGCGCCGAGCCGGCCCGAGCCGCCGCGCCGGGCCACGGCGCCCGCCAAGCTCCCCGAGGTCGACATCGTCGCGGTCGGCATCTCGACCGGGGGCCCGAGTGCGCTCGCCGAGCTGGTTCCCCGCCTGCCCGGAGACCTGGCCGTTCCCGTCGTGGTGGTTCAGCACATGCCGCCGCACTTCACCGCGTCGCTGGCCGACTCGCTCGATCGAAAGTCGCGACTGGTCGTGCGCGAGGCGAACTCTCGGCAGGTGCCCTGCGCGGGAGACCTGCTGATCGCCCCCGGCGGAAGGCACCTGGTCATCGAGTCCGGTCCTGAGCCGTACCTGGAGTTCTCGGATGCGGAGCCCGTCAACTCGTTCAAGCCGTCGGTCGACGTGCTCTTCGAGTCCGCCGCGCGGGCCTATTCCGGGCGGGTCCTCTGCGTCGTGATGACCGGAATGGGATCGGACGGCCTCGCCGGCGCCGCCACCGTGCGCGTGGCCGGCGGCTACTGCCTCGCGCAGGACCAGGCGAGCTGTGCGGTCTACGGCATGCCGCGGGCGGTGATCGAGGGTGGCCAGGCCGACGAGGTGGTCTCGCTCGGCACGTTGGCGGCGCGCATCGAGGAGATCGTGGCGGCGAGATGAGCGACCTCGTCCTGTCGAAGCGCGACTTCGATCGCCTGCGCGGGCTCATCGAGGGCTGGTGCGGGATCGCCGTCGACCGCAGCAAGTCCTACCTGATCGAGACGCGCCTGCGGCACCTGGTCGCCGAGTCGGGCTGCTCCGGGTATGGGCAGCTGTACGAGCTGGCGGCTCGAGGCGACGAGCACCTGCAGGGGCGCATTATCGACAGCATCACCATCAACGAGACGTCGTGGTTCCGCGATCGCGGGTTCTACGACGCGCTTCGTGGCCTCGTGATTCCCGAGCTCGTGTCGCGGGCGCGCGCCGAGGGAAGCCGCAGCCTGCGCATCTGGTCGGCCGCGTGCTCGACGGGCCAGGAGCCGTACTCGCTGGCGATCCTGCTGCAGGAGATGGAGCGGGCGGGGGAGATTCCGCTGCTGACCCCGCGCAGGGTCGAGATCGTCGCGACCGACATCTGTCACTCGGTGCTGGCACTTGCCCAGCTCGGACGCTACGACCCGATCTCGATGCGGCGCGGGCTCGATCCGGACCTTCGCGAGCGGTACTTCGAGAAGCAGGGCCGAGTGGCCGTGGTCCGGCCCGAGCTCCGGGAGCGGGTCAGCTTCCGCCGCTTCAACCTGCTCGATCCCATGGACGCGCTCGGTACGTTCGACCTCGTCCTCATGCGCAACGTCATGCTGTACTTCTCGACGGCGGTGAAGCAGGAAGTGCTCCACCGCGTGCTGAACGTGCTGCGTCCCGATGCGCCGTTCGCAGCCGGCGCGAGCGAGGCGCTCGAGGTCTACACGCGAGACTTCGAGGTCGTGCGCCAGCCCTCGTGCACGTACTACTACGCCCGGCCCAAGTCCGAGCCGGAGGGGAAGGAAGAGGGGAGAGTGAGATGAAGGTCCTCGTCGTCGACGACTCGTCGATCATCCGCAGAGTCATCGAGCAGATCCTCGAAGTGCTCGGGCACCACGCGATCCCCGCAGCCGACGGGGTCGACGCGCTCGAAGCGCTCCGCACGACGCCCGACATCCGCCTCATCCTGCTCGACTGGAACATGCCCGAGATGAGCGGCATCGAGTTCCTGCGCACGGTCAAGGACGATCCCGCCCTCAAGGAGATCCCGGTCATCATGCTCACGACCGAGTCCGAGCGCCGCAAGATGATCGAAGCCATCGAAGCGGGCGCGAAACACTACCTGACCAAGCCCTTCCAGCCCGAGACCCTCGCCACCAAGATCCTCCAATGCGTAGGGGCCGATCTGTCCTAGCCGCGGAACGCGCGTCGAGACGGCGGTCTCGGCTACGAGGGCAGGCCGGGTTCTCCCGCGGCGCGTGCCCGCTCGACGCGGGTGCGTTCGTCTTCGGGGAGCGTGCGGGCCGCGAGGACGAGGAAGAACACTGCGACGGCGTTCATGGCCATGGCCAGGATCATGGCGGTGCGCAGGTCGTCGAGGGCGACGCTGAGACGGCCCACCGTGTAGGGGCCGAGGGCCAGGCCGATGAACGTGATGATCAGCAGGTAGGAGGCCGACGCGACGGCCCGCATGCGCGGCAGCACCAGGTCCTGGATGGTCGAGGCGCCGGGACCGATCCACATCCCGCCGACCAGGCTCACCACGAAGTTGATGCCGTAGGCCAGCATGACGTTGTCGGTCGTGAGCAGCCAGATGACGAATGGGACGGGGGCCGCGGCGGTGAAGATGGCGACGTAGAGGCGCGCCCGGCGCGTGCGCTCCAGGAACCTGTCGGCCATGACCCCGCCGAGCGTCACGCCGATGAAGCCGCCGACGGCCGACGTGAGTCCCAGCACCGCGCCGATCTCGGTCAGGCTGATGCCGTGGTACCGCACGAAGTAGGGCGCGGTGAAGAACGCGATGCTGTAGCCGGTGAAGGCGATGAAGCTGAAGCCGAGGCAACTGTAGACGAGCGACGGCGTGCGGAAGGTCAGCGCGAAGGTCGGGGCGTCGCGCAGCGCCAGTCCCTGGATCCAGGACACGGCGCAGTAGAGTCCGATGCCGAGCGCGATCCACTGCGCCGGGTTTCCGAGCCACGCGGTCAGCAGCACGCCGGCCGCGACGATGGCGCCTCCCGCCGCGACGTTCGCGACGCGCAGGCGCGCGGGCGCGCCCGCGTCGCGAAGCGCGAGCAGCGAGAAGCCCGGCAGCAGCGCGCGCAGTTCCTCCCAGAACACGCGGAGCGGACGCGGTCCCGTGTACGGGGCAACCACCAGACCGTCGCTGAGCCCCCGCACGGGTTCGCGCAGGCTGCGGATCCACAGCGCCTGCAGCAGGCCCGGCACGCCGATGACGAAGTAGGTGACCTGCCAGCCGCTGAACCCGAACGGAGCCTCCGCGCGAGTCGGGTACCAGCCGTTCCAGGTCTCGGTGATCCATCCCCCCAGGAAGAGTCCGATGCCCGCGCCGATGTAGATGCCGCTCGAGTAGATCGCGAGCGCGGTCGTCCGTCGCGCCGGGCTGAAGTAGTCCGACAGCATCGAGAAGGCGGCCGGGCTCGCGCTGGCCTCGCCGATTCCGACGCCGATGCGCGGGACCGCGAGCTGCACGAAGTTGCGCGCGAGGCCGGAAGCGGCCGTCATGAAGCTCCAGAAGAAGAGCCCGACGGCGATCAGCTTCCGCCGCTCCCAGGTGTCCGCGACCTTGCCCAGGGGGATGCCGAAGACCGCGTAGAAGATCGCGAAGGCGGTTCCGTACAGGAAGCCCAGGTCGGCGTCCGTGATGCCGAGGTCCCGCTTCAGCTCCTCGGCCAGGATCGAGGGGATCTGGCGGTCGATGAAGTTGGTGACATAGAGCAGGACCAGCGCGAAGAGCACGTAGTTCGCGTAGGGTCCTCCGACCTCGGTGGACTCGCGCGGAGGCTCTGGGTTCGACATGATCGAGCGCGATCATACCCCCGCGCGGGGCAGTGGAGGCGAGCTTGTCGGCCGATCGACTCAACCGGATCGAACAGAAGCTGCGCGAGTCCTTGTCGCCGAGTGAGCTCGAACTCCAGGACGAGAGCCACCTGCACGCGGGCCACGCGGGCGCGCGCGACGGGCGCGGGCACTTCCGCGTTTCGATCGTGTCGGAGCGCTTCGACGGCGTGTCGCGCCTGAAGCGGCACCGCCTGGTCTACGACGCGCTCGGCCCCGAGATGCAGCGCGACATCCACGCGCTGGCGATCGAGGCGTTCACTCCCCAGGAGTGGGACGCTCGGTCGCAGGCGTGATCCGGCGGCGCAGCAGGTCGGCGATCCGGTCCGCCTCGCGCATGCCGATCGGTCCGATGATCGAGAGCGCGAAGACGTAGAGCCCGGTGAGTGCGGCCAGGTGGGTGTGGCCGCTGCTGATCGAGGCCGCGAGCGCCGCGATCAGCACCGAGAACTCCCCCTTGGGTACGAGGCTCAGCCCGACCACCGCCGAGAGAGGAGGCGGGTGCCCGGCGACGCGGCCGGCCAGGTAGCCGCCCGCGATCTTGGAGCCCACACCGACGATCACCAGCACCAGTCCCGGCAGCGCGACGTCGGGCATGCTTCTCAGGTCGAGCGACATGCCGAACGACACGAAGAAGAGCGCCGCGAAGAGCGTCTGGAAGGGCAGCAGCGTGCTCGACGCGCGCTCCTTCAGTCCCGTCGAGCCGATCACCAGCCCCGCCAGGAACGCGCCCACGGCCTCGGAGAGGCCGGCCGCGCCCTCGGCCGCCGAGGCCACGAGCAGCACGAAAGAGAAGAGCACCAGGGTGAAGCCCTCTTCGGAGCGATGCGCGAGCAGTCGTGCGAGCGGCTTGCCGAACCGCCGGGCGAGCGCGATCAGGAGCGCGATGAACGCGGCGGCACGCACGAGGGCAAAGAGGTAGGCGGCCGGGCCCTCGTCGCTGGGCGTGACGATCAGGGTGTTGATGAGCACCAGGTAGAAGGCGATCACCAGGTCCTCGAAGACCATGATGCCGAGCACCGTCTCGGTCTCCGGCCGCGCGGCGCGGCCGAAGTCGACGATGCACTTGGCGACCACCGCGCTCGAACTCATGTAGAGGATGCCCGCCAGGAAGACGGAGTCCTGCCACGACCAGCCCAGCGCCAGCCCCGCGATCAGCCCGACCGGGAAGTTGAACGCCCAGTCGATCGACCCCGCGGCGACGAACTTCCCGGCGTCGCGGGGGGCCGGAATCGAGAACTCGAGCCCCATCGAGAAGAGCAGGAAGACCACGCCGAGCTTGCCGAGAAAGCCGACCACTTCGTCGGGCTCGAGAAACACGCCGAGCACCACGCCCGCCGCGATGTAGAGCGGGACGACCGGAAGGCGCACCGAGAGCGACACGGCGGCCGCCAGGCCCAGCACGCCGAAGAGCAGCGCGAACTGGAAGAGATGCCCCTCCACGCGCCTGCGCTACGACTCGGGAGCGAGCTTCGAGAAGAGGCGCAGGAAGGTCTCGACCTGCTCGCGATGTCCCATGACGACGAGCGTGTCGCCCTCCTGGAAGCGCGCCTCCGGAGGCGGGCTCGCCATCGAGCCCTCGGCCCGCAGGATCGCGATCACGCTCGCCCCGCTGCGCGCGCGCACGCCCGAATCCTGCAGCGTCTGGCCGATGAGCGGCGAGTCGTCGTCCAGCACGACCCAGTCGATGCTGAACTCCTCGAACAGCATCTGCTTGCGCGAGTCCTCGACCGAGATGCTGCCCCGAGACAGGATGCGGCCGAGCTCTCCGGCCTCCCGCGACTGGAGAGTCGCCAGGGGTGTCGTATTCCCCTCGGAATCGACGCGGGCGAGCTCCCAGTGCCCGACACGGTGCTCGACGACGACCAGCTCTTCGCCGCTAGCCAGGTCGATGCTGTGCTTGGTTCCGACTCCCGGAAGCTCCGTCTGACGTGTCGCCATCGCAATCCTCTGTGGTGCGGGGGAGCGTGACTCGAAAGATCGTACCGCCGCCGGGACGGCGCCGAAAGTCGAGCGTACCGTGGTGCTGCTCGATGATGTCGCGGCTGATGAACAGGCCGAGACCGGTGCCGCGCTCGTCCTTCGTGGTGAAGAACGGCGTGAAGATCTCGACCTCGAGCTCCGCGGGAATCCCGGTTCCGGAGTCCTCGACCTCGATCTCGATCCCGTCGGCCGTGTCGCGCGTGCGCACCACGATCCGCTGCTCGCCGTCCTGGCAGTCGGCGCAGGCGTGGATCGCGTTCGAGATCAGGTTCAGGAACACCTGCCCGAGCTTGGCGCGGTCGCCGATGGCCGTTCCGGCCGCCCCGTAGTCGCGGTCGAGCTCGGCCGCCTGGGTGCGTTCTCGGTGCACGAGGCGCAGCGTCGAGTCGAGCAGGTCGTGGATCCCGATCGACTCGTTCGCCATCGTCGACGGGCGCGCCAGCGACAGCAGGTCCCGCACCACGTCGCGGATCCGGGCCGCACCCTCGTGTGCGTCTGCGAGCAGCTCGTCCATGATCTCGAGGCCGCCGGCGGCGGCGATCTTGGCCTCCAGATCGGCGATCTGGGGCGTGGCGGCGTCGCCCAGGGCCTGCTGGAGCGCGCTGCGGTAGCCCAGCAGGGACTCCCGGAGCGCGCCGCAGAGCGAGTCGAGCTCGGTCAGGTTGGCCAGGACGTAGGTGACGGGGTTGTTGATCTCGTGCGCGACCCCGGCGACGAGCGTGCCCAGCGAGGCCAGCCGGTCGGCGGCCTCGAGCATCCGCCCGCTGGGGGCGTGGCGTACGAGCGGCTTCCGCGACGAGTCGTCCATCTGGCACGCGTATCGGCGCTCGTCCGCTCCGAGCTGAACCGCCCGCGACACTGGTGGACATACCGGTCGCCGCATACACTGGGCGGGCCGTCGGGGCAGTTCCGACGAGAGGGGGAGAACGACATGAACAAACGAGCGATGGCTCTCGTGGTGCTTGCCGCCGCCTCGATCGGGTGCGTGCGCGTGGACTCGGGTGGCGCCGGGGT